>CANQVE010000001.1 GCA_947627205.1 uncultured Clostridia bacterium
GCGGAGCAAAACCGCTGAAGGCCCTTGTTTATTGGGGTTTTCCCTTGTATCAAAGACAGCGTTTACATAGACGACGGATGCAGCGGCACTAACTTCGACAGAGATGCCTTTCGGCAAATGTACAAAGATATTCAAAACGGGAAAATCGACCTTGTAGTCGTAAAAGACCTCTCGCGTTTCGGAAGAAACTATGTTGAAACGGGAATGTATGTGCGCGAGTTTACAGACAACAACATTCGGTTTATCGCGGCAGATGACAATTATGATTCGCTGGTAAACGGCGACGATCTGCTCTTCCCTATAAAGAATGTCGTGAATGAAATGTACGCCCGTGATGTTTCCAAGAAAACGAAAGCGGCGAAAAAAGCCAAAGCCCGTGACGGGCAATTCATCGACTCAAAAGCACCATTCGGTTATAAAATCGATCCTGCCGACCGTCATCATCTGATAATTGACGAGCCTGCCGCGCAGGTTGTAAAGCGGATATTCAGGCTCGCCGCCGAGGGTATCGGCTACAACAAAATGGCGAAAATGTTCCGCGAGGAAAAGGTACTCTCGCCTATCGCCTACTTCAACAAAAACAATCCCGACTACTTCAAAAGCGATTACTGGCGTAAGGAATTTGACTGGCACGTTACCTCAATACGCGCAATTCTGGACAACGAAGTCTATCTCGGACAGCTTGTATACGGCAAACGCCGCAACAAATCCATAAAGAGCAAGGAAAAGGTAAAGAACCCGCGCGAGGAATGGATAGTCGCCGAAAACTGCCACGAGCCTATCATCACAAAGGAACTTTGGGACACGGTTCACAGGATATTAAGCGCGAAACACCGCCCCGCAAAAACAGGCGAAATACAGATGTTTGCGGGACTGCTCTACTGCGCGGATTGCGGGCATTGTCTGACGTACTCTCAAAAACAGCGCAGGGACGGGACATATCACGGCTCGTATTCATGCTGGATGTACAAAACTCACGGAAAGGAATACTGCGCGTCGCACTACATCACATTCGATACTGTCTACAATATAGTGCTTGAAGATATTCGCAAAAATCT
Source organism: uncultured Clostridia bacterium (assembly GCA_947627205.1). Lineage (GTDB taxonomy): Bacteria > Bacillota > Clostridia > Oscillospirales > Ruminococcaceae > CAG-115. The sequence continues at coordinate 1,059 of CANQVE010000001.1, forward strand.
GTTCAGATACCGCGCAGACAGCAAGAAGTTCAGCGTGTTTCTCGGCGGAAAATATCAGTCAATGACCGACAAAACTCTTAATCAGCTTAACGAAGAATACGAACACAAACTCGCGCGATGTACAGAGCTTGACAAGATACTTTGCAAGCTGTATGAGGACAATGCGCTTGGCAAGATGCCCGACAGCCGTTATGAGCGTATGGCAAGCGAATACGAAACCGAACAGGCAGAAATCAGACAGTCGCTCTCGGAACTTTCAGTGCGGCTTGATAAGCTGAAAAGCAATTCCGACAGCGCGGTTAAGTTTATCAATGTGATACGCAAGTATACAAATGTCGAAAAGCTTGACGCGGCAATCCTCAACGAGCTGATTGACAAAATTGTGGTTCACCACAAGGAAAAATCCGATGACGGCAGAACATATCAGCAAATTGAGATATTTTACAGGTTTATCGGAAAGCTGAACGCATCATAAAACGGACATCAAGAATTGAGTCTCCTTACCAACAACACATGGTCGGGGGTTCGAGTCCGTTCACCAGCTCCACGCATTGAAGCCCACCTTTACGGTGGGCTTCAACGCTGCGACATTTTTACTTTGAATTGCCCTAATGGCAATTCAATTTTGCTAAAGCAAAACCGTAAAAATGCGCACTTCCCGAAAAGTGGTTTTAAATTCTAACTTGCAAAAATCTTTTTTGTAAAGGTTAGACACGCATTGAAGCCCGCCTTTACGGCGGACTTCAACGCTGCACATTTTTACTTTGAATTGCCATTATGGCAATTCAATTTTGCTAAAGCGAAACCGTAAAAATGCGCACTTCCCGAAAAGTGATTTTGACATATAGGTTAGGAAAATCTTTTTTGTAAGGGTTAGACACGCGTTAAAGCCCACCTTTACGGCGGGCTTCAATGCTACACATTTTTACTTCGCAAAACCGTAAAAATGTGCCGGGGTTGTTTTTCTTGGATAAGGTTTTTGAGGTTAGAGTTTAAGCTCTAACCTCTTATTTCTTTTATAGCAAAGATTGTTTCAATATGGGAAATACTTTCTCGCTCAAATTTTAACCTCTATTTCAAACATCTGCCCGATATTTTTATACTTATTATTGCTTTATGCAATATAAAGTGATATAATAATTCAATGAAGTTCCGTTTCAGAAAGGTATTCGCAGTTCCTGAAGTTTTATTGCTGACAAATACAACAGACTTGAAAATAAATTAAAATCGTTAGGATTTCGTTAAAATTAAAGTATATACTTATTTGAGGGGGATCATAAATGAGAAAAACACTTTTGATAATTGACGATGAAAAGGATATGAGCGCAATGCTCAAACAGTATTTCGAGCTGAAAGATTACAATGTTATGCTGGCTGAAAACGGAATTGCGGGTATTGAGAAAGCCGCCAAACAGCCCGACCTTATCCTGTTGGATATAAATATGCCCGATGTAGACGGCTTAGAGGTTTGCCGACGAATACGGGAATACGTTGCCTGTCCCATTCTTTTCCTGACTGCCCGTATTGAGGATCAGGACAAACTTGACGGCTTCTCGGCAGGCGGTGATGATTACATTGTAAAGCCGTTTTCCGTCAGTGAATTAGGGGCGCGGGTAGCCGCTCATCTTCGGCGCGAAGATCGCAGCGGACAAGCTCCTCACCGACTTTTGCTTGACAATTACTTTATGATAGATTATACCACTCATCAGGTCAGCAACAGCGGCGAGGTCATACCCTTAACGCCCAAAGAGTATGAAATAATTGAGCTTTTGTCCACCCACCCCGGACAACTGTTCAGCAAAGACCGAATTTTCGACCATATATGGAAAATGGACAGCAACGCTGATCCTAATACGGCAATGGAACATATAAGCAGACTGCGCGCGAAGCTGGCTGCGGCGGGCTGTAAACCGTATATTCAGACAGTTTGGGGGGTGGGCTACAAATGGGTAAAATAAAGGCATGGTATCGCAGTATTCCGCTTTGGCTTGCGATTTTTCTGTTTGCGGCAGCGGCGCTGGTGATAGCTTCAACGGTATCCAATAAAGTGATAGGCACCGTAAATCGCGCCAATATCCAGCTTCAGCTTAAATATACCGTAAGTTCGAAGTTTGACATTGAGTACTCCGATGATGATAACCACCGCGTTTATATCATAACTGATGATAATATTCAGGAGGTGATGAGTCCAAACCGTTATTCTGATAATGATTTCCGCTTGTACAATACCTATCAGTTCATTTTACAGTATGCTTCGGTTTTTATTTACTTCATCAGTCTGCTGGCGGCGGCGCTGTTGTTCTATTTTTCCAAACTGAAAAAACCGCTTTCTCTGCTTATCAATGCTTCCAAAAAAATAGCGAAAAACGAGTTTGACTTTTCACTGGATTATTCAGGTCGCGATGAAATGGCGAAACTTTGCGGGGCATTTGAAAAAATGCGTTCTTCGCTTGATGAATACAATCTGCGTATGCAAAAACTTATTGAGGAGAGAAAACAACTAAACGACGCCTATACACATGACTTGCGTACTCCTATCGCTGTTTTAAAAGGCTATACCGACACTCTCTCCGAGTATCTTCCCACCGAACAGCTCACAAAAGAAAAGGTCATAGAAACTGTTCACACTATGTCTAATCATGTGGAGCGGTTAAGTCAATTTGTAGACAGCATGAACACCGCGCAAAAACTGTCGGATCTGAAAATACAAAAGGAAACTATTCCGACCGAGGATTTTGTCAACGGGCTTAAAGAAACGACTATGCTTCTATGTGAAAAACAAAATCTTTCCTGCGAAACAGAAGTCGATATAAAAACCGACACACTGAATATTGACATTTCCGCAGTGACGCAGGTTTTTGAAAATATACTCAGCAATGCGCTTAGATTTGCCAAATCAAAAATTTCCGTTCGCCTTTACAGCGACGGACAATCGCTGAATATATGCGTTATGGACAACGGACGGGGATTTTCGGAAAAAGACCTTGTGACCGCTGCAAAGCCGTATTACAGCGGACAGCAAAGTGAAAACAACTATCATTTCGGTCTTGGACTGTATATTTGTCACACGCTCTGTGAAAAGCACGGAGGCAGTCTGAAATTAGAAAATGCAGACACGGGCGGAGCTTCCGTTACGGCAAATTTTGAATTGTGATGAAAATTTTATCTAAATCGTTAGGAAATCGTTAGAATTGTAATTTACAATAATCGTGCAGACTAAAAATCCGTCTGCGCGATTTTTTCATTATCGGGAGGATTTTTTCATGAAAAACAAAATTATTTCTTCTATTTTAGCAGCACTTACGGCATTATCTCTGACCGCCTGCGATAATAACAACAGCGCTCTCTCGCACACTACCGAAATGATAAACGATGATTTCCAGAAAAATCTTCATCAGACAGACAGGGGAAGTTATGTGGAAACGGAGAATGGATATTACTTCACTTTATATCGTCTGTGTTATATTGACAAGGAGACGGGAAAGGTTACTATCGTTTGCGGAAAACCTGACTGCGACCACAAGGACGACAACGCCTGCAATGCTGCAATACCCTGCGTATATCTCTTAAAGGGCGGCGACAGGCTGTATTTTGTCGATGATACTTATGCAGACGACGGTGAGGCTGTAAAAGAAGTGAAATCGGTAAACGGGGACGCAACAGGGCTGAAAACAGAGCAGAAACTGAAATTCAACGAGTTTTCCGCATCACAGTCCTCTTATGACGACGGAATTTATCACAGAGGATATATTTATTATGTCAGCGACGATATTATTTACCGCGTTAAACCAAACGCCGACAAGGATTCCGCCGAAGTTGTGTGGAGCCCGGAAAACCCCGGAGAAACACAGCTGGTAGACGGCGGGCTTGTTTACAATCCGAATTGGATACACTACACGCTTTGGGCTGACGGGGATTTTCTCTATTTTATGACCAAAATGCAGGACGAGGACGAAGTAAATAAACAAATGCTCTTTCAATGCGACCTTAAGGATATGAGCGTAAAAAGAGTGTGGAAAACACCGAGCGCCGACGAAGTAGGCGAATGGGAAACAACAGGCGTTTCCGTTTCTCAATGGTATATAAACGACGGTTATATTTATTTCTATCTTTCGGGCGGCGATATGTGGAGAAGCAATTTAAGCACGGGTGAAAACGAGAAATTGGCGGAAACTCACGAAAAAACGCTTTATGGAAGCGCGGTATTCAATGACGAATATATGTGCCTGCTAAACGATATTCCTGTGTTTTTCTACGGCTATACCGAGCCTTATCCGGGAGGAATGTTCCGCTCTATGGGAGATACTATTTACGTCTACAAAACCGACGGAACTTTTGTAAGGGAGCTGTCACTGGAGGGACTTTATGATGATCCCGACGAATTGGCGCAGATAGATATGCTTTTCTGTGATGACAACAGCGTTTATTTCCTCACCACAGGTATGACTACTTCCACTTCGGGCGGCGACAATATGAGCGTTCAGCAGGGCAACAGAAAATCCGTAAACCTTTGCCGCGGTGATATTGACACGGGCAAGGTCGAAATAGTATACAGTTTTTCTTCGATTTTGAAGTGAGAATATACAAGCAAAGCGGAAACATACATAAGGAGAAAACAATATGAAAAAATTCAAATGCATAATAGCCTCAGTTTTAGCTTTAATTACCGTATTTTCAGCAAGCGGCTGCAGCAGTATTATCAAAACGGACGATCCTTTTCAGAAAGAAATGCACCAGTCGGAATCGCGCTGGATATCCGATATATGCGAAACAGAGGACGGATATTATATTCTTTTCGGGAGCTATGCATACTTTATAGATAAGAAAACGAAAAACACGGCATTGCTTTGCACAAAACCCGAATGCGCTCATAATGACGAAACCTGCAACGCATTTTTGAGCGGATATACTATATTTTCAACTGCGGATAGGCTGTTCTATTCTAACGCAAGCTATGTCGAGGAAAACGGCGAATTTGTAAACAGAGGCGAGCGGCTTTATTCCGTTGCCCTTGACGGAAATGACAGAAAATTTGTGCAGGACCTGGAGTTTGAGCCAAGCGGAAATTCCACCTATTCAACCCCTATTCTTCACAAAGGTTACGTTTATTTTGTCTACTGCGGTATATTATACAGAATGCCGCTCGGCGGGAATATCAATGAAAATGCCGAGGCGCTGTGGGGAAATGAAGTCGAAAAAGATGACAGACAGATTTTCGATTCGATACCCGTCGGTCACAATTTTACGCTTTGGGCTGACGGAGATAATATTTATGTTATGACAAATGTTCAGCAGTCTGATGGGACATATAAAGACATACTTTATGCATACAGCACGGCGGACGGGAGCGTAAAAGAGGTATGGAGAACTCCCGACGCGGACACCGTGGGAGAGTGGACTTCTGCGGGAGTTGAAGTTTCAAAATGGTACATAAAAGACGGCTATATATATTTCTACCTTTCGGGCGGCGATTATTGGCGCTGTAAATTGGAAACCGAGGAATATGAAAAGCTCGCCGATACCTACGAAAAGACACCTTACGGAAAAGCATTGTTCAACGACGAATATATGTGCCTCTTAAATTCCGAACCTGAGGAAAAGGGCATACCGGGGTATGAAATCGCGGGCAGTTACGGCTATGATTTCAACAATCTTATCGGCGGCGATACGTTTTTCGTTTACGGTATTGACGGCAGTTTTAAATGCAGTTTATCGCTCGGCTCGCTCTATGAAGAATTGCCCGATCTCGATGATATTGCCCCCGTGTTTATTGATGATAATGAAATATGGTTTGTCGCGCAGGAAACGCACTACACGGGAGAAACAGGCGTTATGCAGGGCGGATTTCTGCCGGTGGGCGGAGTTAAGACCTACGACTTTACGTTGTGCTGTATAAATATAAATTCGGGCGAGATAACGCGGGTAAACAGCTGGCACAGGGAGTGAAAACGCAGAATGAAACTTGAACTTATAAACCTTACCAAAAAATACGGAAATTTCACCGCACTGGATAATATAAACATCACTTTCACCGAGGGAATTTACGGGATCTTAGGCGCAAACGGCGCGGGAAAGTCAACCATGATGAACCTGCTTACGGATAACATTACACGAACGGAGGGGCAGATCTTATTTGACGGAACTGACATTCTGAAACTCGGAAAGGTTTTCCGCCTGAATTTAGGTTATATGCCCCAGCAGCAGGGCTATTATGAGTATATGACGGCGCAGATGTTTCTCTCGTATATGGCTGACCTGAAAGCTATTCCCAAAAAACGGGCAAAAGCCGAGATTGAAAAGCTGTTGGAGATAACCAACCTCTCAAATGTGCGACACAAAAAATTAGGCGGTTATTCGGGCGGTATGAAACAGCGCGTTCTTTTAGCGCAGGCGCTTTTGGGCGATCCTAAAGTAGTAATTCTTGACGAACCCACGGCAGGACTTGATCCGAAAGAAAGAATACGTATCCGTAACTTTATTTCCTCAATGTCAAGAGGCAGAATTATCCTGCTTGCTACTCATATCGTAAGCGATATCGAATCAATTTCCGATAAGATATTGATGATGAAACACGGGCGTTTGGTGGGCATAGGTACTCCTTTGGAACTCCTCGAAAGCGTAGCGGATAAGGTAAAAGAACTCCCCTGCAATCCAAATGATTTAGAGCATATACAGGAGCAATATAAGGTAGGAAATGTATTTCGGCGGCAAGGCGAGACTTGGGTGCGTATTGTAGGCGACGAACTTCCAAACGAGGGGCGGTTTGTTACCGATTATCTGTCGCTTGAGGACGTGTACCTCTATTATCTCGGAGAGTGAGGCGGTATGAAAGAACTAAGACGTATTTTATCAAAACGCCGCCTGCTCATAGGAGTTGTATTGATATTACTGCTAAACGGTTTTCTGTTTGCCCATGAGCAGTATGAAAATAATTTCGGACTTGACCTTGATGTTTCGGGCGGGAGCTTTGTTTTTGTTGACGGCTCGTTTATATCTGCGCAGGAGCCGATAGACGCAAAAGCCGCATATCAGCGTTATCTGTCGTGGCTCGACAAGGTAAAGTATATGCCCCCTGAGCAAGCCGCAGAGTTGTTGGAGAAAGAAAAGTCCTCGCTCTCCTCAAAGATGGGTTATGAAACCGCCTCTGAGGACAACAGACTTGATTATGCTGCGGTGAAGAACTTGTTGGCACAAACGGAATACCTCACGGGCTACGGCGATTGGCTTGAAAACATACAAAGGAACAAGGAAAATCTGCTGACTTTTTCCATTTTCAACGACAGCAAGAGTTTTTCGGGACGCAATATTATAAAAACGGCGGACGAATTTAAGAAGTTAGAAAACGTGAATTTAACTCTAGGCGCAGACGGCGCTATAAACTCATTTTTGAGTTTTTCACTGACCGACTATTTTCTGACGCTTTTGCTTATTTTCATAGCACTTTCATTTTTGGAGGAACGTAAAGCGGGACTGTGGAGTGTAGTACATGCCGCGCCGAACGGACGGCTTAAATTGGCGTTAAGAAGAACGCTTATCCTGTTTTTATCGTCGGTCTGCGGAGTGGTATTGCTGTACGGAACTGACATTTTACTCGGCTTTTATTTTTACGGCGGTATCGACAATTTAGGTCGGGCGGTGCAGTCCGTTGAAATATTAGGCAAGCTGCCTATGATTTCTTCGGTCGGCGGTTTTCTTGTGAAGTGGTTTATTTTAAGAATAGCGTCGGCGTTTTTGATTTCGCTTATCCTGTGGCTTATGCTGACCGTTATAAATAACGTGAAATATACCATAATTGTGACCGCGGGTATACTGGCGGCAGAGTACGGATTATACACATTTCTGCCCGTGCAGAGCGCGTTCAATATTTTTAAATATTTCAATCTGTTTACTTATATCAGTTTATCCGACCTCTACACTAACTACCTTAACATTGATATATTCACCTATCCGCTGGGAATAAGAAGCATTTCACAATTATCGCTTATTCCGCTGTGCCTTATCCTTGCAGCAATATGTATTTATATCAATTGCCGCAAGAAACCCGCCTCGGGGCGTGATTTGTTGGGAAAGATAGCGTACAGAATAAACAGCGTTACCGACAAGATTCTGCGCCGTTTAAACCTTATGGGTATGGAACTTCACAAAACGCTGTGGATACAAAAGGGTATTGTTATAATAATTCTGCTTATTTTTGCAACAACGAGATTATCCTACACGGTAAAAATCCCCATAACTTCTCTTGCAGACCAAGCGGCGGCAAAATACACCGCCCAATTTGCGGGAGAGATAACAGACAGCACAGTTGCTCATATAAACGAAGAACAAAACAGATTGGACAACATTCTCACATCTTATGAAAATGCAAAAACTGCATACGAAAACGGGAAAATAGAGTATGCCGAACTTGATAAATACAATCGTGAGGCGTCCTCGGCACAGGTAAACGCAGAGGGACTTTCAAAAGTGCTTGAACGTATTGAGGAACTGAAAAAATTCAGCGCCAAACACGGCTTTACCCCGTGGCTTATTGATGAAACGCCGTTTGAGAGCGTCTATGGAAACCGCGCACAGAATAATCAACAGCAGGCGGCACTTTTAGCGGTATTAGCTTTAACGCTCCTGCTTGCGGGAAGTATGACCTACGAGCGTCAGTCGGGAATGATATTTCTTCTGAAATCTGCACCTAAAGGACGGGGTGCGCTTATATTCCGCAAACTGATACTTTCGGCGCTGATGACAACGCTTGTGTGGGGCGTTGTGTACGGAATGGAACTTTACACGCTGATAACGAATTTTGATATTACGGCTTGGAATGCTTCGGTGCGAAATCTCACCATGCTGGCGGAATTTCCGCTGAACTGCCCTGTCAGCGTCTGGCTGGTGCTTTTGTATATTTATCGTTGGCTGTGCTTATTCTGCGGAGCGATAATTGTACTTTTCATTTCCGACTTGCTCCGCCGACCTGAGGCGGCTTATATCGCCGCAGCAGGCGTTATGCTTCTGCCGTCATTGCTGTATACTTACATGGGTATTGAGATATTCCGCCCGCTTTCGGTTATCCTGCCTATAGAAGCTATGCCGTTGCTGAACGCGCAGAGCGGAGCGGTGTCAGAGGCGCTTATTTGGGTAGGAGCGCTCGCGGGAATTGCGGCGGTGATAGTTATAAAATTCTTTGTATCAACAAACGGGATAAAACGAAAGAGGGTTTGAACGTATGAACGCCTGTCGCAGTCTTACATACTAAGGTACTAACGGCGACAGGTGTTTTAATGTGCTCCTTTATTCAATTTCGAGTATGTCAAAGGTATTTTAATTCTCACAGTTGAGTTACGGTATTGATAAGGCTTGAAAAATGTACTATAATGTTACCGAGAAAAAATCGTCGGAAAATCTTTTTTGTAAAGGTTAGACACGCATTGAACCCCACCTTTACGGCGGGGTTCCAGACTGTAGATAAAGCCCCATCTGCTGCGTCAGCGGCACTGCGGCAGGCACAAAGCCTAGCCGCAGCACCGCTTCAGTGTTGTGCTTGCACAATACGTGCATCTGTGACTTTCTCTACAGTCTGAGGAGCGACTTTTTATACAGTTTGATCAAACTAAACTGACCGGAAAACCGGAGGTTTTTACAGAACGTGTTCTGTAGAAAACTCGGGCTTTTTATTTTTACAGGTAATTTTTTATGCTCGTACTTAATGATGAAGTAACAAGAGAGCTTTTAGCTCATGCGGAGTGTGAATACCCGAATGAATGCTGCGGAGTTTTGCTCGGAAAGCAGATAAGCAATAAGCGCTTTGCGGAACAATCACTGCGTTTGGAAAATAAAAGCGCACGGGATAAGTCAGCGTATTTTGCTTTAGATCCGCTTGTTATACATAAGATAGAGCTGGTTGCTTTTGCTCATAATCTTATGATAGTAGGATTTTATCATTCGCACCCAAACTGCGCCGCAGTCCTCTCAAAAACTGACGAGCGATATATGCTTTACGAGCATTCATATCCCATTGTTTCGGCAAACGAGGGAGCAGACGGGCTGTATTTTAAGATCGCGAGCTTTGAAAAAATTATCGGTACAAATATCTGTAGGGAAGAATATCTCATAACAGAAAGCGAGAAATATTATGAAGAACACGTTGTATATTTCGGCGACTCTGCGCATTTTCGCAGAGCATAAAGCCGAAGTCGAGGTCGAGGGAAATACTGTCCGTGAGGCACTAAACGACTTACGCGAAAAATATCCCGAATGTGAGAAAATTTTTGAGGACAACGGTAATATTAAGCCGTTTGTCAGTGTTTTCGTAAACGAGAGGCGAGTACATAACGATGCGGATTTAAAAGAGGGCGATCGCATTTTGCTGTTGCCTGTAATCGCGGGAGGCGCACCCTCAAACAGCGTTATATCCGATGAACGGCGCAAGGCTGTGACGCTTGACGACAAGGAAATTGAACGCTATAACAAGCACCTTATGCTGAGGGATATCGGAGTAAAGGGGCAAAAGCGCATTAAGGCAGCGAAAGTTCTCATCATAGGATTGGGGGCGCTCGGCACTCCCGTCGTGCAGTATCTGGCAGCGGCGGGAGTGGGAATGCTCGGCATAGCCGATTTTGACGAAGTTTCGCTCGGCAATCTGCAAAGTCAAGTTATACACACAACGAAAGACGTGAACCGGCCAAAAACTGCGTCCGCAAGGGATAAGATAAAAGCCGTAAATCCTAACGTCAAGATCGAAACGATAAATGAGCGCATAACCGCCGATAACATAGCAGGGATAATAGACGGCTATGATGTAATAGTTGACTGTACGGACAATTATCAGTCGCGCTATCTTATTAACGACGCGTGCGTACTTTGCAAAAAACCGCTCGTGTTCGGGGCTATTTATCAATTTGAGGGACAGGTAAGCGTTTTCGATGTGCAAAACGGAAGTCCGTGTTTTCGGTGCCAGTTCCCTGCCCCGCCGCCCGCGGGATTAGTTCCTACTTGCTCGGCGGGCGGGACGACAAGTCCTCTTTCGGGTATTATCGGAAGTATACAGGCAAACGAGGTTCTTAAACTCCTTATAGGAGGCGGGGAAACTCTGACAGGCAGACTGTTATTTATGGATACTTGGAATTTACACACGTCGGTCTTGAATATATGCAAGGACGAAAATTGCCCCGTCTGCGGAAAATCGCCGTCTATCACGGAAATAACCGAATTTGACTACGAAGATTTCTGCGGACTAAAACCGTGCGAGGAAGAAAATTCCGTTGAAACTATCGATCCCGCCGAGCTTAAAGCGAGAATGGACAGCGGTGAGCCGCTCACTATAATTGACATCAGAGAACCGCATGAGAGGGCAATTCGCCGTTTTCCGAATGCAATTGTTATTCCGATAGGACAGCTTGTAAGACGGCAAAAGGAGCTTGACGCTAATATAGATACTGTTTTCATCTGCACGGAGGGCAAGCGCAGTATCCTGGCTATAAATACGCTGAAAGACGCGGGATATACTGGGCGAATGTTAAGTCTGAGCGGCGGAGTAAACGCTGCAAAGGAAATATTTTTTTCAAATGAGAAAGCATAGCTTTCAAATAATAAAATTATAATTTAAGGAGAATAAAACAATGGCAAATGAAGAACAAGCAATCAAGGCATTAGGCGCACGCGCCGCCTATAATCTGGCGGACGTAAACAAAACAAAGCCTCAGTACGGCGCAATTACACCGAAATGGCTGACAAAGCTGTTGGAATTTAAGGGCTTGCCGACGGGAATTTACCGTGTGAACAAGGTCGTTGAGGGAGATACTCCTCTTGACGTTTTGTGCAGTCAGACAAAGAAGTCAGACATTATCCCCGACGGCTACATACAATACGAGGAAGAACCGCGCGAATACCGTTTAAATTCTATTTCGACCATTATCAACGTTAATACTGCCATAGAGGACGTTTACAGCGCGCCCTACGATCAGGTAAAGGAACAGCTAGCTCTCGGCATTGAGAGCCTGCGCGAACGTCAGGAAAGCCAGCTTATCAATAACGATGATTACGGCTTGCTCAAAAATGTTGCCGATTCGCAGAGGATACAGCCCGTTCAAAGCAACGGCGCGCCCACTCCCGACGACCTTGACGAGCTTATCACAAAGGTATGGAAAGAGCCGTCGTTCTTCCTAGCTCACCCGCGCACTATAGCGGCATTTGAAAGAGAATGCACGAAAAGAGGTGTTCCGCCCGTAACAACAAACATAGCGGGCGGCACGTTTATAGTCTGGAGAGGAATACCGATAATTCCTACCGATAAACTACTTGTAGACGGACTGAAAAATCCCAAGAGCCAAAGCGGAAAGACCAACATTCTTCTGCTGCGCACGGGAGAGGCAAAGCGCGGTGTTATAGGACTTTATCAGGCGGGTATGAAAAACGAACAGTCGAGAGGTCTGTCGGTGCGTTTCAGGGGCATTGACGACAAAGGCGTAGCGTCCTACCTGCTGAGCCTTTACTGCTCTGCGGCGATCTTAGCGGACGACGCCATTGCGGTATTGGAAGATGTTGAGGTGGGCGAGTATCATGACTACGAATAATTTAGATGTTTTCGATTATTCGGGCCTGCCTGCGGAATACGAACTCCAAACGCTTGCTAACAGCCTTTTTGATGATTTGGGCGGGAGCATTTTTGAACCCGATGTATGCGCCGACGGCATTCAAAAACTCGTGACAACGGGCGATACGGGGATCATCAATACCGCCGCGGAGAAAGCTGTTTCCGTGCTCGGAACAAGAGATTATGAGAATATTCTCGGACAGCTCGGAAAAGAGCTGAATTTCGACAGCCTTTCGAGTATAAACAGCGAGTTTCCTGCTTTCAACGACATAGGCGGAGTTTTTCACGAACTTGAAAATGTGACCGCAGATTATACGAGCAAGGACGCGGATAACGAGGGGTTTTCTCCAAAAGTTGTATCGCAGGCGCAGGCTGATGAAAATAACAGCATAAACGTCAGAACAACGGCGAATGATAACAACGTTATCCCGCAAAAAGACAACAAAGGCGTGAGTTTTGAAACCGTGGGCGGTCAAAAAAACAACACGAGGATAGTTGTCGGGACGAAAACGCTCGAACAGATACGCGAGGACTTCCCTATTCTTCGAGAAAAGGTAAACGGAAATCCGCTTATATGGCTCGACAACGGCGCTACGACTCAGCGCCCGAAAGCCGTTATAGACAGGCTTAGCTATTATTACGAGCATGAAAACTCAAACGTCCACAGAGGAGCGCATACGTTGGCGGCAAGGTCGACAGACGCGTATGAAAAGGCTCGTCAGACCGCCGCAGACTTCATCGGTGCGCCGTCAAAGGATAACATCATATTTGTAAGAGGCACGACCGAGGGTATAAATCTCGTGGCGCAGGCTTATGTAAAACCGCTTTTAGAGCCGGGCGATGAGATAATCGTTTCTCTTTTGGAACATCACGCGAATATCGTTCCATGGCAATTAGTAGCGCAGGAAACGGGTGCGGTAATAAAGGTAATTCCCGTTGACGATTCAGGGCAGCTTATACTTTCCGAATACGAAAAGCTGTTTACCAAACGCACAAAGTTTGTGTCCGTAACGCACGTTTCAAACGTATTAGGCACGATAACGCCCGTAGCCGAGCTTATTGCAATTGCGCACAGGCACGGCGTAAGGATAATGATAGACGGAGCGCAGTCTGTGGCGCATATCCCCGTTAACGTTTCCGCGCTTGACGCCGACTTTTTCGTGTTCTCGGGGCATAAAATTTACGCTCCCACGGGAATAGGCGCGCTCTACGGCAAAAAGGACGTTCTCGAATCCGCAAGGCCCTATCACGGCGGAGGCAATATGATAAAGGACGTTACGTTTGAAAGAACGATATATAATCCCGCGCCGAATAAGTTTGAGGCGGGAACAGGCAGCATCGGCGACGCGGTTGGTTTAGGCGCGGCGCTCGAATATCTTAGCTCTATCGGTATGCCCGCCGTCAGCGCATACGAACACGAACTTGTAAGCTACGGAATGAAAGAACTAGCTAAGATAAACGGACTTCATCTTGTCGGAACAGCTCCCTCTAAATCAAGCGCGCTTTCTTTCGTGATAGACGGCGTATCGAATGATACCGTAGGGCAAATCCTCGATCAGAACGGGATCGCCGTGCGCGTAGGTCATCATTGCGCACAGCCTATTCTGCGGCACTACGGACTTGAGGGCGTTGTGCGCCCTACTTTGGCACTGTATAACACTTTTGAAGATATTGATACTTTGGCAAGAGTGTTAAGATCAATATAAAGACGGTACTTGATATGGAATTTTGTACAAAATTATTGCACGGCAAATCGGCAGGGAGATATCAAAACGGCGCAACTCTCCCGCCGATAAGCCAGGTCTGCGCGTTCTCATATGAAAGCGCGGAGGAACTCGAAAAGGTGTTCGCGGGGAAAGCGGCGGGCTTTGCCTATACAAGGATCTCAAATCCTACGGTAGACGCTTTTGAAAGGCGCATTTGCGAACTTGAGGGTGGACGCGCCGCGACTGCCTGTTCGTCGGGAATGGCGGCTATATCTTCGGCGCTTTTGAATATCTTAGGCACGGGCGACGAGATAATTGCAGGCGCGGGGCTGTTCGGCGGAACGGTAGATCTGTTCCGCGACCTTAAAGAATACGGCATTACAACTAAGTTTGTAACGCATATAACTATTGACGAGATAAAAAAGCACATCACCGACAAAACAAAGGTCATATTCGGCGAGATAATCGGAAATCCGGGGCTTGACGTTATGGATATCCGCGGCGTATCAGAGCTTGCACACGAAAACAATATCCCGCTTTTCGTAGACGCTACCACCGCCACACCGTATCTTATCCGCTCAATTGAATACGGCGCGGACGTTGTTATACATTCCTCGTCAAAATACATAAACGGAAACGGAAACTCAATAAGCGGAATAATCACAGACAGCGGGAATTTCAAGTGGGATTTTGATAAATATCCCGTACTCGCGCCGTATAAAAAATATGGTAGACTTGCGTTTACTGCTCGGCTCAAAAACGACACATGGCGAAATATCGGCGGCTGTCTTTCTCCGATGAATGCATATCTAAATTTATTGGGCGTTGAAACGCTTGCGCTAAGAGTGGAACGTATATGCGAAAACGCTCTGACGCTTGCCAAAACACTGGAGAAGATTGACGGTGTAAAGGTAAACTACCCTGCTCTTCCAAGCAATCCGTATTATCCCTTAGTCCAAAAGCAATTCGGCGGAAAGGGCGGCGGGATAGTGACACTAAGAGCGGGTTCAAAGGAGAAAGCATACGCGCTTATGAACGCCCTGAAATACGCGCTGAATGCGACAAATATCGGGGACACGAAAACTCTCGTCATTCACCCTGCGTCAACCATTTATCTTAACAGCACCGAAGAACAGAGAATAAACGCGGGCGTGTATGACGATACTATCCGCATAAGCGTGGGGATTGAGGACGCCCGCGACCTTATCGAAGATTTTACACAGGCGATAGAAAAACAGACTGTATAAAAAGTCCAACCTCAGGCTGTTGAGAAAGCCTCAGATGCTAGGAAACGGTGCTGCGGCTAGGCTTTGTGCCTGCCGCAGTGCCGTTGACGACGCAGATGAGGCTTTATCGACAGCCTGAGAAAAAGTAAACGGAAAGGAATGATATAAATGTCCGAATACGAAATAACCGACACGATAGATATAACAGATGTAAACTGCCCCGTCACGTTTGTAAAGACAAAGGTAGCTCTGGACGAACTCGACGAGGGAGATATCCTTAAAGTCCACATGAACAGCGGCGAACCCGCGCAAAACGTGCCGAGAAGTCTTAAGGAGGAAGGTCACGAGATCCTTGATTTTACCCAAAACGATGACGGAACATACGATCTTTTAGTCAGAAAGGTAGGCGATTAGCTTGGCGGAGAGAATAGGAAACGACGATTTCGCCGGAAAGATCCTAAAATTTTCGGGACTTTCCGTTGTGGAATTTTATACGGATACCTGCGTTCCCTGCAAGCGAATGTCGCCGATACTGTCCGAACTCAGCGAACAGTACTCCGACGAAGTTTTCATTGCGAAAGTAAATACGGCGTATGAGCCCGAACTTTGCGAGGAATATAACATTGCCGCTACACCGACGTTTTTGCTGTTTAAAAACGGCGCGGAGGTCGGACGGTTTATAGGCGCGAGGAAAAAGGAAGAGCTTGAACGCATTATTGAAGAAAACAAATAGGAGGTATGAGATGAAAATAACAGTAGCGGGCGAAACAAAGGAATTTAACGAGGGCTTGACTATAGCCGAACTTATTAAACAGGAAAACATCGAAAATCCCGATTATATCACGGTATCGGTAAATGACGAATTTGCGGATAACGAGAACTTTTCATCAATTGAATTGCACGACGGAGATGTCGTGGAATTTTTGTATTTTATGGGAGGAGGCAGCTATGGCATTCTCTAATGAGCAGTTGGAACGGTATTCGCGACACATCATCTTAAAGGAAGTAGGGGTAAAAGGGCAGAAAAAGCTCCTTAACGCGAAAGTGCTGATAATCGGGGCGGGCGGTCTTGGCGCGCCCTGCGCTATGTATCTCGCCGCCGCAGGCGTAGGAACGATAGGAATTGCGGACGCGGACGAGGTAGATCTGTCGAATTTACAGCGGCAGATCATTCACGCTACAGAAGACGTCGGAAAGCCCAAGGTACAGTCCGCAAAGGAAACGATAAACAAAATGAATCCCGATGTCACGGTCAATACCTATCACGAGTTTGTGTCCTCGGAAAACATATTGAAAATAATAAAAGACTATGATTTCATTATAGACGGCACGGATAATTTTCCCGCGAAATTTCTGATAAACGACGCGTGCGTTATGGCAAAGAAACCGTTTTGCCATGCGGGAATAATCCGCTTTCAAGGTCAGCTTATGACCTACGTTCCCGGACAAGGTCCCTGCTATAGATGCGTGTTCAAAGAGCCTCCCCCAAAGGACGCCGTGCCTACCTGCAAGCAGGCGGGAGTTATCGGAGCTATGGGCGGAATTATCGGCTCGCTTCAAGCAATGGAAGCAGTAAAGTACATAACGGGTACGGGCGAATTGCTTACGGGATATTTGCTGACGTTTAACGCGCTAAAAATGGAGTTTCGTAAAATTAAACTCCCCAAGCCGAACGGAAAATGCGCGGTGTGCGGCGATAATCCCACGATAACCGAACTTGTGGATTACGAGCAGGCAGAATGTAACGGCGTGTGAGGAAAGTTTATGATAATAATATCAAAGGACGATTTT
This sequence comes from uncultured Clostridia bacterium, assembly GCA_947627205.1. Lineage (GTDB taxonomy): Bacteria > Bacillota > Clostridia > Oscillospirales > Ruminococcaceae > CAG-115. The sequence continues at coordinate 18,362 of CANQVE010000001.1, forward strand.
CGGAAAATAGTTGATCATGCTGTTTCCGAACTCCCGAACGAGGCTTGCGGGCTTATTGCAGGCAGAACAGAGGGAAATAACAAGATCATCGAAAAGGTGTACTTGCTAAGCAATATTGATAAATCGAACGAGCATTTTTCGCTTGATCCGAAAGAGCAATTAGCCGCCGTTCGTGATATGCGCGGGTGCGGGCTTTCGCCGCTCGGAAACTGGCATTCACACCCATCTTCCCCGTCAAGACCGTCCGAAGAGGACAAGCGCCTTGCCTATGACAAAACGGCGAGTTATCTTATATTGTCGCTTACGGACAAGGATAAGCCCGTGCTTAATTCTTTTCACATAGACGGCGATAAAGCAGAGCGCGAGGAATTAGTTATAAAGGAATGAAATCTATGAAAGATCTTGCGATAATAGGCAGCGGAGCTGCGGGGCTGTCTGCGGCTTTGTACGCGAAAAGAGCAAACCTTGATGTTGTTGTTATAGAAAAGGAATTTCTCGGTACGGGGCAAGTCGCCGAAAGTGCACAAGTGGATAATTACTTGGGACTTTGCGGTATAAGCGGATTTGACCTCGGAGAAAAATTCAGAGAACACGCGGAAAGTTTTGGTACGAAGTTTCTCGAGGGCGAGGCAGTGAGCCTTGAACAGAAAAACGGCGTTTGGATAATCACGCTCCAAAGCGGAGAAGTCATAGAAGCAAAAACCGTTATCTATGCCGCAGGGGCGACTCATAAAAGGCTGAATGTAATTGGCGAAGAAAAGTTTATCGGTAAGGGCGTATCATATTGCGCAATTTGCGACGGCGCTTTGTACCGCGGCAAAACCGCAGCCGTTATCGGCGGCGGCGACACGGCGCTCGACGACGCGCTGTATTTATCCGACATGGCAAAAAAGGTGTATCTTATTCACAGACGAAACGAATTCAGAGGTTCGGAGAAAAGCGTTCTCAAAATAAAGTCGCGCGAGAACATTGAGATAATAACCCCCGCGAATGTGACCGAAATTACAGGCGAAAACCGCGTAAGCTCAATATTGCTAGACAGCGGGCGCAGGCTTTTACTCGACGGAGTTTTTATTGCAATAGGTATGACGCCCGCGTCCGATTTAGTGCGGAATATCGTCGATTTAGACGAGAACGGTTATATCAAAGCAGATGAAACAGGAATAACTAAAGCGGCAGGATGGTTTTGCGCAGGAGATATCAGGACAAAAAAGCTAAGGCAAGTAATAACGGCGGCATCGGACGGAGCAAATGCCGCAATGTCAGCGGCGGAATATCTGAAAGAAAAATCATAGTGAGATTGCAAAAATGCGGTAAGGCTACACAAGCAATACCGCATTTTATTTATACAAAAAATCTATAACTCAATATATAAGTTTTGTATTAGACAAAAAACACAAAGTGCGGTATAATAATTTTGCAAGAAAGGAAGATGACAAATATTGAAATTAAGAAATTACTTTGAAATGCTCATAAGATCTAATTTCAAATTTGGGCGATGTTAAATTAAATATCGGATCTGTTTAAAAAATCAAATCTCAAATTATATATAAAAAGGGAGTAACTTTTCAAAAATGGATTTTTTATTAAGCATTAACTTGATAGCGCTGTTTGCGCTTTCAATAGTAGGTCTGTTGTTTGTGCTGCTGCATCTTCTTTCAAAGAAAACGAACCGCACGATCGTAACGCTTATTGCTCTTGTGTTCGGCGCGATAGTCGGAATAATTTTCGCTTCTAAAAACAATTCATACCTTGTATGGGTGAGACTTATAGGCGATATTTATGTAAACGTGATAACCGCGCTTGCTGCGCCGATAATCATAGTTTCAATTATTTCGAGCTTTGTGTCGCTCAAAAGCAAGCAAGCCGTCAGATCAATAGGAGTCCGCTCCGTGTTCTGGCTGTTGGCTTCGGCGGCGGGAGCAATTGTTCTGAGCCTTGCGGCAGGCTCGGTATTCGGACTTTGGGAAAAATCGACGGTGTTTGACGGCATAGCAACTGTAAGCAATTCTACGGTTGAGGCATACGGCGATCTGAAACAATCGTTTGACCAGACGCTTTTGGGGCTTTTCCCGTCGAACATCATAAGCGATATAGCAAACAACAATATCGTCGCGATAATCATAATCGCCGCGGCAATTGCCTTGGCTTATATCGGGGTTTCTTCAAGCGAGGGAGAAGAAAAGGTAGTTCCGTTTAAAAATCTTGTAGAGGCGACAAAGAAGATCATTTTCAAAATACTTAAATTTGTTATCGACCTTACGCCTTATGCAGTCCTCTGCCTGATAGCGTCAAGCGCCGCGGCGATCTTCTCGGATATTGACACGATTTTGCAATTGCTGCTCTTAGTCGGTATAATCTACGCAGTAGCGTTTTTCCACGCGTATATATTTAACGGCGTGCTTATTAAATTTGCAGCAAAGCTAAATCCCGTTAAATTCTTCAAGAAAATCTTCAGTGCGCAAGCGACGGCGTTTACAACTCAGAGCAGTATAGGAACGCTCCCCGTTACAATTGACGCGCTGGAAAACAAAGTCGGCGTAAGCGAGGAAGTAGCGAACTTCACCGCCCCGCTCGGCACTACGATAGGTATGCCCGGCTGTACCTGCGTATGGCCTGTTCTGCTCGTTATGTTCTTTGTAAACGCAACGGGGCTTGATTGGGGAGTAAGCAATTACATTTTGCTCGCTGTAGTAACGCTTGTGCTGTCGCTCGGAAGCGCAGGAGTTCCCGGAATTGCTATAGTTTCATCCGTAGCCGTGTTCAGCGCGCTGGATCTGCCTATTGCGGCGGTCGTTCTGCTTATCCCGATAAACACTATATCGGATATGGCGAGAACGCTCAACAACGCGACCTGCGCGGCAGTATCGGCGGTAATTGTTGCCCGCAAGGAGGGACAGCTCGACGACAACGTGTTTAATCAAGAGGAGGAGAATAAGACATGGCAGGCAAAACAAAAACAAGTTCAACAGTAAAATTCACGATAGTATTAGTAATTCTGGCGGCTTTATTTTTAGTGCTGAGCATTATTTCCGTAAACCTTTCAGTGAGCAGAACGGAAAATGCTATCGACACTATAGGCACAGTCGAATTTTCCGACGACAGCAAAGGAAAGATAGACCTTGCGCTGAAATATTACGTGGAGCTTGACACTAATCTTTCCCTGCAAAGCAAGGTCACAAACGCCGATGAACTTACCGCTGCAAAATTTGAGTACGTTCGGCTTGCGATAAAAAACGCGTATCTTGCAGAAAAAAACGGCGAGGACGAGGCAACTGTAAAAGAATATATCGAGCTTGCCCGTAAATGCTTTGACGAATACTGCTCTACGGGCGAATGTAAAAACGTCAGCAATTACGATGATCTGACGGCTCTTGAAAGTAAATATTCAGACGGCGGCGCGGACGCCTCGCAGAATACAGGCAGTCCCGAACCCGCAGAAGAAATAGAGCTTTGCTGACAGATAAAAATTATTTTGGAGGAATTACAATGTCAAAAATAAGATCACTTAAACAGTCCGCACCACGTCTTGCGGTACTGTTTTGGGCAATAGCGGCGCTGGTGCTTGCCGCTGCGTTCCCGCTCGTTTCTGCGGCGGCTGACGGCTCGTCAAGCGCAGATTACAACGTGGGAAAAGCCTATTACAACGCCGATTATGCCAATCTCGGCGATGAAAATTCGGTTTTCCAAAGCATTACATGGGAAGAAGCCGTCTACCTTTTCCAGCAGGAGGGCAACTATCTTATACTGTTCGGCGGCTCCTGGTGCCCTAACACAACGGCGGTAATTGATTACATAAACGACGCGGCTAAAGCGGCGGGAGTTGATACTATTTACAATCTTGATTTCCGTCTTGACGGCACGAACAGCGACACACATATCCGCGAAACCAACGGTTCGGACAAAAGCGGCACGGCTTACAATTACCTTTACGGCGAATTAGTAACGCGCTATCTTACAAATTTAAATGACTGGGTAGAGTATAAGGCTGACAGCGAAAGCGCGCTTACCTATACAAATTCCGAGGGCAAGGACGTTACTGTCCCGAAAGTCCAAGTGCCGTTCCTCTTCCTCTATAACAAGGACAACACCGTCAATAATGCGGGAGAAAGCGTAGAGGGCGAAAAATATCCGATAGTATACGGCTTTGAAAAAATGCTCTATCGTGACGCAAACGGCGGCAAGGATCTGTTTACAAGCAGCAAAACTCAGGACGACACTACCCGTGTGACAGATTATGCAGAGCAACTCAACAATGCGATCTTCAGCCACATCGGAACAGGCAGCGACAAAGTGCAGCTGTCCAAATTTACAGACGCGGATTATATCCGCCTTGCGTACAATGAAAAATCGGGCAGGACGCTTTTTGAAAAAGGCGATATAATAAACATTCAGACGCTTACTTATAAACAGCTTCAATGGCTTTTAAATCAAAGCGGGGACTATCTCATCTTGTTCGGCGGCTCGTGGTGCGGAAATACGCAGGCGGTTATTGACCTTATCAATGATTACGCCGTAGAAAACAATGTGACCGTTTATAATTTTGATACCAAGCTGGATAGCGGGTATGCAAAGAAATTCTGGGGTTATGCGGGCGACGTTCATATCCGCGACAGCGAAAATGTATTCGCAAATTTGTACGTTGACCTTGTCAACGAGTATCTTGGCAATATTGAAACCGAATATACCATCGAAAGCGGAAATTATATCTTCTATCAGACCGATCCCGCCGACGAAAATACAAAGGTCATAGCAAACAAGCTCCAAGTTCCGTATTTCTTTGCATACAACAAGGACACTGTTGATGAAAACGGGCATGACGCTCCCATTCTCGGATATGTCGAGAAAATGTATGTGCTTGATGAAACAAGCGAAGATTACATAGGAAACGACAAAAATCACGAGGATTATACAACGGCTACCGAAAGCGTTATAAACAGCTATAAAACATCGGGCGCTGCTCCTGAAGAAACCGTAACTGACAGCACAAATTCCGACAATACAAATTCCAACGATACAGCTTCTTCAACAGACAGTTCTTCTGACAGCAACGCGCAGACAGAGATTGAAACTCAGGACGATAACATCCTGCCGAAGATAATAGTTGCGATAGTAGGTGTAGTTATAGTGGCAGGCGTTGTGATATTCATTGCAGTAAAAAAGAAAAAATCAGGTCACGGCGACGACGACAACGGATGCTGCTAAGAGGCAAATTTAAATAATGTATAATTTTAGGGCGGCAGCGTACAAAATAAACATTCGGCTGCTGCCCTATTTATTTTAAGAGGTAATAATAGTGATATCACTATTCCTGCTCCTTTTACGAACCTCTTTTAAAACTTTATTAGCTAACCGCACCTTTCTGTTCCAATTTCCATAATTGACAAACTCCCAAAAATCTGTTATAATTAATTTAACAACTAAACAGCTTTTTAGGAATGAAAAACATTACGGCTCGTATTCATGCCGAATGTACAAAACTCACGGAAAAAATACTGCGCAGACAGAGGGTACTATATCATCATGAAAATAATTTGTAAAAATTGCAAAAAGGAAATTGAAGCCGGTTCTTCGTTTTGCACATACTGCGGAACAAAGAACAGTTCGTGCGATACGGAATGCGCGGTCTCCACGGCGTCAAGGCCTCGGATAAATCGTACACTGCGCTTGATTTTTATCATTACCGGTGCAATTTTAGCTTTTGTCACCTTGATTTTTGTTCTTAATGCAAACCTCCTCTTTCCTTGGCAAAGAGGAGCCAGGAAGAATAAGCAAGTGATCCTGGAATATGCTGCGGAGCATTATCCGGATGCACAAGTTATAGAGGAACACTATAACTCAGCAAAAATCTTGATCTGGAATACTTTGGGTGATGCTATTGTTTTCAAACTGAACGATGTAGAATTCAATATTTCCGCCGAGGCAGGAAAGATCCTTATTGATGGGTTTCCAAAAGCTCGGGCGTGTGCTCAATTTGATAAAATCATTCAGGATAATTTTTTAGAGCCCCGGGGAATATCGGCGATGACTGATTATATTTTTGTAGACAATTATTACGAAATTTATCCGTATACCGGATCGTTAGATGTTGGAATCAAGTCAGTTGACCACGGATCAACCCCGCGGGAAGTTGGGTGGTTTTACGATTTTTATAAGTATTGGAAAAAAGAGGGTGCGTTTTTAACTTCATACAGTGTTCATTTATATATCATAACAGATCATAAATCAATGTATCATCTTGACTATGACAGCAATAGTGAATTTCCGAACGAAAGCGCTTTTTATTCTGCTTTTGTACCGGGATAATTGACTTTGAGAAGCGTAATATACAATACTGTAGGCACACAAAACAGAGAATACAAATCAGGCACTTGGAGTTATTCCGAGTGCCTGTTTAAATTTTTTAAAAAAAATTTGCAAAAGCGAAAAAATATTTTCTGGCATTTTGTGGTAAAAGATGATATAATTATTAAGATAAACGATAATATCAGTCAAAAATTTTTGAGGGGTAAAAATGTGGAAAATTATTGAAACAGAAGTTGTGCTAAACGGAGAGATTGTAAAAACTTACGGCATAGAAAGTGAAAATGTAAAAATCAGCGATATTTCGACATACAAAAGCGAAGTCGAAAAATTCGTTGAATTGCTTAATGAGCAGAACGCTTCCGAGATACATGCGTATGATCTGGTAAGTGATTTTATTGAACGGTAAAATTCATTTATACAAGATCGAGCAGAAATTTATTCTAAATCAATACCGCGCTGTAAATAATTATCACTAAAAACTTTTTAAAAGCGGACGTTATAAAGGATCGGGAGAGCCGAAGCTCTCCCGATCTTATTTATACATTGCGGGTTAAAGATGCTGCCGAAAGGTTTGTAAAACTAATAGTGGAATGTTTTTAAAATGCTTGATAAAATGTTATTGTAATATAGGGTGAAAAATTTGTAAAATGCTTAATGAAAGATTTGTGCAATGTTTGGCAGAATTTTTACAAAATGCTTGGCAAAAGGTTAGTGTAATGAATGGTGAATTGTTTTAAAATGCCTGACGAAATATTATTGATGTAATAGTGTGATAAATTACCCGCGCAATGTTCGTGAAAATTAAATGAGCATTATATCATCAGCAAAACGGAGTATGCTCTATGACAAATTATCAGCGTTTGTTTCATGTTCGTTTGAGGAGTTGATTTCGGAATTGTTTTCGGGATCATTTGCAGGGTGGTTTGTGATATAAACATTACCGCTGTTATTTTGTACTTTAATGAGGTTTGACGAATATTCGTTTCCGATACTGTAATAACCGCTTTCGATTATCTTTGTTTGTGTGGTGTCGGTATTTACATATATTGTTCCCGATTGAAACTCGGCGTATAATCCCGCAGAAGTCTGAGGCGGGAGGATGAGGTCAAACGTTCCGTCAGCTTTGTTTATGTCCATATAGCTGAAGCTGTCGAAAGACATTTTCGCGGTGCCGGTGTCTATTTTTGCAGTTCCCGTTCCAATAAGTCCGCTTATATCGGCAGAACCCGAGCCTAAGTCAAGTTCACAGCTTTTTGCATGGACATTCTCAAACGTTGCTTTTCCCGAGCCTGTTTTCAGCTTTATGCTTTCGGGTTCAAAATTATTGCTGCCTATAAACGACAGTCTGCCCGAGCAGAGCGTTATATCACTGCTTTGAGCGTTTATGCCGGTCATATTTACAATTCCCGAACCCTGCTCCAAAACGAGCTTGTTATACTCCTTATCGGGAATGGATATTATAACAGTGCTTTTAAGATAGGGGCTGAAAGCGTCGTCAGTCCATTGTATACGATCTTCATTTCCCGGGACAAACGAAATGTTAGAGGGGTGTATCTCTATAGCGGTTTCGTTATCCTCCTCGGAAAGATAGACCTGTATGCCTCTCAGAGGATCGTCATTCTTTACACTGACCGTTGCTACATCATCATTAGTGCAGGTTATAACGGCGTTTATTCCCGAAAATTTAAATTTAAGGCTGCCATAAACGTTTACATGTTCTTCGCTGAGAGCTTCGCCGTTTAATACCATGTATTGCTTATTCGGAATAAAAACTTCCGAGCTTTCGAAAGAAGAGCTGTCTTCATATATCAGCACATCGTTATAACTATACTGCGGGACCTTGTCACCGAGAATAAGCTGAAGTACCCCCGCTATTATCAGGCTTCCGATACATATCGGTATCAGAAACATCAGCAATCTTTTTAGCATCTATTTTCACCTCACAGATCATAAATTGCTTTTATATGCATTTCTATTACAAACTTTATAAGGCTTATAACAGGCTTTATAAGCATTATTCCAACGATCGAAATTATCACTCCGAATGTGCAATAGCCTATTCCCAGGAAAAAGGTAACGGCTTCATAAAGATGCATATATTCCCGACTGATATGGAAAACGGCAGGCAGACCTACGGCAATAAAGAAAGCTGCTCCGCCTATTATCGCCAGAATTACCAGAAAAATTATCAACAGCAGAAGCCAGCTCCACAAAAACACATCAAGCAAAATTACACCTGTAAGTTTTTTTGAGTTTAAATTCGGTTTCAGGTCTTTTATGTCTACATATCTGAACCCGCCCTTTGAGCTTTTCGCTCTCGGCTGTCCCGCAGGAATAGTTCCTCTGCGCTCGTGATTTGAATTTTGTCGGAAGCTGTCGTTCGGGTGAGGTACGCCTTTCACGGCATTTGCAACGTTCTCTCCCGCGCTCTTTACCGCTTTTTTAACTCCGCTGTTTTCAATGGCGTCGGCTATGGCGCTGCCCGCTGCTTTGGCGGCGTTTGCTATAGCGTTCCCCGCGTTTGAAAATGCCTCGCCAACGTTTGCTTTTGAGCCTTGATTTCCCGGCTGTGCGTTTTGAGCGTTGTCAGAGGTACCGTTATTGCCCATGGCTCTGTGAGGAACTGAAGAAGCGGGGTTTTGAGGCTGTGGGTATATTTCATCCGAAAAATGCTCGGGGGTATACTCTATCATGTTTTCGTTTCTTTTATCTTTCAGGAGCGACAGATCCGCAGGAACGCTCTGACCTGGCTTTGTAAGGCTTATCTTTCGCTCTACATCGCGCGCGACCATGCTGTTTATCCTTGAACTCTGGAGATCGAGGTAATTTCTCGCTATTTCCTTTACATCACCGAGCCTTTCTGCCGCTTCGCTTTCGGGAACTCCCTCTTCTTCGCACTCGGCGAAATGTTCCTCGAAATCTATCCTTATATCGTCCGTAAGATTTATTCCTATACGCTCAAGCTCATATTTCAAGCTGTCGAAAAAATCAGCTTTCGTCTTCGCGATCATTTTCAAATTCCCCTTTCAGCAGTTTATTTATACTTTCCTCAAATTCATTCCACTCGGCTGTGAGGCGCAAAAGTTCAGCCTTTCCCTCTTCGGTTATTTTATAATATTTTCTCGGAGGGCCCTCGGGAGACTCGACTATATAACTGTCTATAAGATTTCCGTCTCTTAGTCTTTTCATAAGGGGATATATTGTTCCCTCGGTTATTTCCATGCATGCGGAGATCCTGTTTACTATCTCATATCCGTAACAATCGCCGCTGTTTATGACAGACAGCGCGCACATTTCCAGTGTTCCCCGTTTCATCTGTGAATTCATATTTACACCTCAATGTCTTTCTCCGTAGTTTTATTATATCACAAGGTATCGTATATTGCAATATACCGAAAGCACAAAAAATCGTCCTATTTTTGACGATAATTTGTAAATTTATAACAAATAAATGTAAAAACAGTTCATAAATGCTCTTTTATTCCGACAGCTTGTTTATTCTTCCTCTTCTTTTTTCAAAAGCTGTATCTTTACTTTATTTACTCTAAGGTCTGCGGCGTCTAAAACCGTAACGATAAAATTTTCGCCCTCGAAAACATCACCGTTTTTAGGTATGCTTCCGAAAAGCTCCAAAACCCACCCCGCAACGGTATGCGCCTCGCACTCGATAGAAATGTCCGAGCCAAGACCGCTGAAATATCTTCTAAGGCTGTTCAGAGAGACATCGCCGTATGCCTCGAACTCTGTTTCGGAAAGCGAGGTTATGGGGCTTGTCACTTCGTCGCTCTCGTCGTATATCTCGCCGACAAGCTCCTCTAAAAGGTCCTCCATAGTGACAATGCCGAGCGTTCCGCCGTGCTGGTCTAAGACAACGCTCATGTGGCACTTTTTCTTCTGCATTGTTCTCATTACTTCCGATATTTTCAGAAGATGCGGAAAATAAATGGTTTCCTGTGTAAGATCGCGGACAGTAAGGTCGTTTCCCTTTTCCTCGTATGCCCTTATAAAATCCTTTTCGTTTATAACGCCGATTATGTTGTCAAGTGTTTTGTCGTAAACAGGCATACGCGAATACTGCTCGTTCAAAAATTTCTCGCGGATATCGTCCGCGTCCTCTCCGACCTCTACTGCGACTATCCTAACGCGGGGAGTTATTATTTCATCTACCGTTATTTCGTCGAACTCCAGTGCCGAGCGCACAAGGTTCCTTTCCTGCTGTTCAAGTACGCCCTCGTCCTCTATCTCGTCGATTATGGACATAAGTTCCTCTTCGGTAAAACTTACGGAGTCGTTGCTTCCAAACAGCTTTGAAACGCCCTTTTTGAGAAGTATGAAAAATGCCGAAAAGGGCGTGAGTATTACCATCAAAAAGGATATGACCGCGGAAACTCCGATAGTAACGTTTTCGGCATGTTCTTTCGCGAGACTTTTCGGCATGACTTCTCCGAAGATAAGAACGATTATGGTTGTAGCTATTGTTGAAACAAGAGAACCGTATTGCTCTCCGACAAGCGCGATACAAACTATGGTTGCTATGGACGAGCAGGCGATGTTTACGATATTGTTTCCTATAAGGATAGTTGTCAGAGCCTTATCGTATTTGTTCAGGATATTGAGCGCGCGTTTTGCACCTCTGCTCCCGCCGTCAGCCATGCTTTTAAGGCGTATGCGGTTCACGCTGGAAATAGCTGTTTCGGACGCGGAAAAAAACGCCGAAAAAGCTATCATTGAAACTATAATGATTATGTTCGTAATGCTCATATATTCCTCAATTTTTCACTTTCTCCGAAAACAAATTCTCTTATGCATTTTGTTACTCCCCCGCTGTTGTTGTCAGGGGCAATATATCTGCACAGCTTTTTTACATCGTCACTGCCATTCTCCATACAAAAACTAAGTTCAGCCGCGCGGAGCATATCCGCGTCGTTATAATAATCGCCGAACGCCATTGTTTCGCTCGGCGATATCCCGAAGCGTTCCTGCAAAGACCTTAGAGCCTGTCCTTTGCTTATGCCTCCCGCCATAACGTCCATCCATTCTTTTCCCGAAGCCTGGACATTAAGGCTCTCGCCGAATATACCGTCTATTATCGGCTTTCCGTGTTCCGCCGAGCCGAGCCTGTCCATAACGGCGAGCTTATAAATTTCTCCCTTTACATTTCTTAAATTGTCTACGGGCATATTCTGTTTATAAAAAAGCGCGACATCTTTTGCGAAATCACTGTCGCGGTTTTCAAAAAACACGCCCTCCGAAGTGCATACTACAAACTCAAACCCGCCTATTGTCCCGCATTTATCCAGAAGCTCATTATAGAGCTTTCTGCCGAGAGGAAATATCCTTTCGGGCTTTCCGTTTATGTATGTACAAGCGCCGTTGTCGCAGATAAATGCCATATTATTGCGGTATTTTTCGGGGAACAGATGTTCTGCCGCAGAATATGTTCTTCCGCTTGCGGCGACAAAAATTATGCCTCTTTTTGAAAGCTCGTCAAGCACGTCAAAGAGATCTGCGGGAAGTCGCTTTTGGTCATCTAAAAGCGTTCCGTCAAGGTCTGACGCAATAAGCCTAATCATCTCTGTCCTTTCGGTTTTTTAGTTTTTTAATCCTTTATGTCTGCCGTATAAAACGCTGTCACTGCATAGATCGATATCGAAATACTTTACCGCGTCAATAAGCGCGTCTGAAGTTTCTTCGTCAAGTTCCGTTCTCGATATCATTTTTTCAAGAGCGCTTTTGTATTCGGCACTGCCCAGATCCACAGGTCTGAAATTCGGCATAAGCGGAACTGTTTCTCCCGTATCTGCGTTTACCGACGTACTTATGCTCCGATACGGTACATTTATTTCCCGCGGGCTTTCTTCCTCCTCGCAGAAAATATTGTAGGAATAAATTGAAGCGCCCAAAAGCCCCGCCGAGTTAAACCTTTCGGGATGTATTCTGTATGCCCCCATAAGCGTCATTATATATTCTTCGAGATAGGCAAAACGGCTTATATGCGGCACTGTAAAAGAGATGCAGTCTGCTCCCGAAAAAGTAAGTTTTAAAGCGCAGTCGAGCGCGGTCTTATGTGAATTTATCGGGCAGAAATCTACGGGAATGGGTATGGTATTTCTGATTTTAGTCACAAACCGTCTCATTTCGCCCAACGTCTTATACCCGAAATCATCACAAAAACGCACCGCTGTTATCCTGCCGCCAAGCCTCGACTGAGCAAATCCGAGCATTTGTCTGTATGCTCTTTCAACATAAGGCATTTCGAGCATAACGGGAATATCAGGTCTTATGTTTTTGAAAAGATCCGAATATTTTATAAGTGCATAATTGAACTTATGATTTTTGATAATTTCAACATCTTCGTGACTTGTTGCCCTATAGATATATCCTATGCCTTGCGGCAGTTTTCTGAGCTTTTGGATTATCCTTTGGTCGATCTCGGCATATCTTACTCCCGCCGACGCGAGCGATTTTATATATTTGTATATATCGACCGCCTTTGCGTCGGGAAGTAACTCTCCCGCGCAAAGACTTATATCTGTCAGAACTATCTTCATTTTCTTCTCCGAAATATCAGCTTATTCCTACGCCCGAAACAAAGTGCTGTTTATAATAATTGTTTGTTATATTGACCTCTGTAACTCCCTCGAATGACGAAGTCACCAGACATCCTATCATTTTTCCATCTCCCGAATAAAATCCCGCAAAATTAGGCTTTCCGCCTATCTCGTTTGAAAAGAAGACGAGATCGCCCTCCTGAAGCTCGTCATACTCGCGCATAACGCCCATTGCCGCCTGAAGCACAATATCCCTGGGGCAGGAAACAAACCCGCTCTCGCGCATTACATAGTAAATAAATCCCGAACTGTCAAATCCCTCGGGATCAATTCCCCCGTCTTTAAACGGCGTTCCGATAAGCTGTCTTGCGTTTTCAACTACCCTCTGTGCAAGAGTAAGATCGGTGCTTACCGAAGAAGAGCTTTGAGAAGAACTGCTCTGAACGGAGCTTTGCGGTCTGCTCTGTGACGAACTTTCGGGAGCTGACGAAGCTGTATGTGAAGAACTTTCGGTCGGGAGGCTCTGCTGTGAAGAACTAGCGGAAGATGAACTGCTTTGGGGGTTTGAAGAACTATAGGAGGATGGACTGATATCCGACGAAGACACCGAATTTCCTTTCTCGGTATCGCCGTTGCTGTTGAACAGGCTTAAAGCTATAACAAAAACAATGACAGCTATAATTACAAAGATGATCGCCGCAATTATTAAAACGTTGTTCTGATTTGTTTTATTGTTTTTCATTTTTTATTACCTCGGAAATAATTTATCCTGCTTTATTTATTTCACAGCTTGTGATATAATATGATTATGTAAGATCTTTTATAATTCCGATAACCTCGGAAAGGCTTTCGGCTTTTGCATATATAAGGCGCATAAGCTCATCATCAGGCTCGGAAAGGTCGGGGATCATTATGGTTTTAAATCCTGCAGAAGCCGCCGACTTTACGCCGTTCGGAGAATCTTCCAAAGCTATACAACTGCTTGGTTTCATGCCCAGCTTTTCCGCGCAATAAAGGTAAATATCGGGTTCGGGCTTTCCCTTTTTGACATGTGCCGCACAGACAATGTCCGTAAAAAAGCCGTATATCCCCGCTCTTTTAAGATAATCAGACGCACGGTCAATATCCGTCGCCGTGCAGACAGCCGCGGGTATCCCGCTTTCGCGCAGAAACTCCAGCAGTTCTGTTGCTCCCTTTTTAAGCTCTAAAGGATTTTCCGAAAGATAACCGCTCATAAGTTCCATTCTGCGGGAACGAATTTTCAGATAGTCAAAGCTCTCGCCGAATGTTTCTTTTAAAAGAGGTATCGCAAAACTTCTGTGAAGCGAACGAAGTCTTAAAGCGGTTTCTCTTGTCATAGGAAAGCCCGCCTCGTTTGAAGCCTGTATCCAGAATTTTATCAAAAGTTTTTCGGTGTCGAGCAAAAGCCCGTCCATATCAAAAACTACCGCTTTTACCATAAATGCTCCCGAAAGTCAGGCCGTGATAAAGCCCTGACTTTTTATACAGTATGTTTACATATACTATACGCTTTATCACCTACACATTTTTTATTATATCACTATCCCGCCGGATTGTCAACAAATCATAAAATTTTATTTTAATTATTTAAAAAAATTCGGAAAAATACTTGAAATTTCTGTAAAGATGTGTTATAATATCCTAGTATTGCATAACAACAAAACAAAGTTTGTCTGGAGGAAATTCATAAAAATGGGAATATTTGAAATAATCAGTGCGATAGTACTTATAATCGCGTGTGTATTTATAGTCGTCGTGGTCCTTTTAAAGGATACAAAGACGCAGATGTCGCAGACCATTTCGGGAACATCGAGCGACACGTTTTACCAGAAAAATGCGGGCAGAACAAAAGAAGCAATGCTGAACAAAGCGACGATCGTCGCAGTCATCCTTTTCTTCGTTATGGCTATAGCGGTAAATGTAATAAATGTTTACTTCGGTGCTTCCAAAGGAAGTTCAAGCAGTACTCCGAGTTCGAGCCAGGCAGTTGCTTCATCTTCTAGCTCATCAAGTTCTTCGGGATCTTCAAGTTCAGCAAGTTCTTCAAGCTCTTCGGGCTCGGCAAGTTCTTCGGGTTCCGAAAGCTCTTCGGGTTCTGAAAGCTCTTCAGGTTCTGAAAGCTCTTCAGGTTCTGAAAGTTCTTCGAGTGCTTCTGACAGTTCAAGCTCCTCGGCAAGCGAGAGTTCGGCAAGCACTGAAAGCAGTACGGAAAGCTCGGCAAGCTAATGATTTTTACGGACAGGCTGTGAGAGTCTGTCCGTTTGGTTTTTTAAGTATATCAGAGGTGACGTTATGAACAGGATAAAGATAAATGTGATGTGTGCGCTGTGCAAATGCGAAAAAGGACTTTCGGAAAAGGAGCTTGTAAAAAAGCTCGCTCTTCCGAAAAAGTCCGCAAAAAAGCTGGAGCAGGCGCTCACCGAAATGAAAAAACACGGCGACATTACAGGCAAAAAGGGCGTTTGGAAAATAAAAGATCCCGAAAATTATTTCAGCGCAATTGTCACGAGCGTAAACACAAGATCGGGATTTATTGCGAAAATTGACGGCGAGAATACAGAAACTGCCGAGGAAAACGCAGAGCTTTTTGTGCGCGGAAAGGATCTGTGCGGGGCTGTCCCCGGAGACAAAGTTCTGGCGAGAAAAATTGCAGAAGCCGGTATTGACAGAAGCGCAGAAGCGGTCGTTTTGAGTGTTTTGGAAGAAAGCGACAGGCTTCTGACGGGAAAAGTTGTTGCAGAGGGAAACAAACTTATGGTAATGCCCGACAAGCTCTGTGACGCTCCCCTGTTTATCGCAAAGGTCGGCTCAAAACCGCTGGCACTTGGCGACAAGGTCGCTTTTTCCATAAAAAAGCGCGGAGAAAGGCATTTTGACCACACGGTCGAAATAAAAGAGAGCTTTGGTTCTTCCGAGGACGCAAAGTCGAGCGCAAAGGCATATATGCTCGTAAACGGGCTTCATACAGAATTTCCCGAAGAAGTTCTCGCCGAGGCGCAGAAAATTGACACAGACGAACCCGACGCCGACGAAACGGAGCGCAGGCTTGATCTCCGCGGAGAACCTATATTTACTATCGACGGAGCGGACACAAAGGATATAGACGACGCGGTCTCAATTAAAAAGACCGATTTCGGCTACAAACTCGGCGTACATATCGCGGACGTTTCGCATTATGTGAAAAAAGGCTCGGCTATTGACAAAGAAGCGTTTTTAAGGGGAACGTCGATATACTACGCGGATAAAGTTGTGCCGATGCTTCCGAAAGAGCTTTCAAACGGGATATGCTCGCTTAATCCGAACGTTGACAGGCTTGCGTTTTCCTGTCTTATGGAAATTTCCGACAGCGGAGAACTGCTTTCTTATAAATTTGAAAAGACTGTTATCAGAAGCCGTGTAAAGGGTGTTTACTCGGAAGTGAACAAGATCATAGACGGAACGGCGGACGATGAAATTAAAGCAAAATACGAGCGCGTTTTAGACCGAATACCCGTTATGAAAGAGCTTTCGGATATACTCATAAAGAACCGCATAGCCCGCGGAGCACCAGAAATTGACACTCCCGAAGCAAAAATAATCACGGACGAAAACGGGGTATGCGTTGATGTAAAACCGAGAGACCGCGGTATAGCAGAGGGCATTATAGAAGAATTTATGCTGATGGCGAACAAGTCCGCAGCTTCGCTCGCAATGCGCGAAAATATGCCGTTTGTCTACCGCGTACACGAAGCGCCGACAGCGGAAAAGCTCATTGCGCTCGGAGAAACGCTCACTGCGCTTAATGCGGGTTTTGAGGGCATAGGCGAAAGGACGACTGTCGCTGACCTTGCGAAAATAATCAGAAACAGCAGAGATACGGACAAATACACCGTTATAAACCGCTTGGTGCTTAGAACAATGATGAAAGCGAAATATTCGGAAGAGCCGCTCGGACACTACGGTCTGGTAATGCCCGAATATGCGCATTTTACCTCTCCCATTAGACGTTATGCCGACCTTTCGATACACAGGATACTGACGGACTATGTCTATGCATTGAGCAATGAAAAGCTGAAGAAAAAATATGAGAATTTCGCCCGCGAGGCGGCTTTGCAGGCGAGCCTCACGGAGCTTTCGGCAGTAAAATGCGAGCGCGAATGTGAAAACTTCTATATGGCGGAATATATGAAAAAGCATATAGGAGAGGAATTTGACGGCTTTATTTCGGGCGTTGCGCCGAGCGGGATATATGTCGCGCTTCCGAGCACTATTGAGGGATTGGTTTCCGTAAACGCGCTTCCCGCGGGAGAATACGAAGTGAGCAACGGCGTTATTCTCACTGGCGCGGCGGACGGAACGGTATTTACCGTAGGCGACAAGATACGAGTAAAATGCGTTTCGGCAAATGTAAACGGCGGGTTTATCGACTTTGAGATAATAAAACACGAAAGGTCGGATAAGCCTAAGTCAGCCGATGATACCGAAAAGCAAAGCAAGCCGAAAAAAGCGCCGTCAAAGACAACGAAAAAGCCCAAGGCGGAATAACAATGCATTACGGCGCTGTCTGCGGATTTTTTTTAAATTTTCGCTTATTCGGCGCAATCAGAGCTTTTTCGGAAAATTTCGTCTTTTTCCGAGAACTTGCGGTATTATTTTCGTAAATATAGGCAAATTACCTATTGAAATTATGGCGGAAATGTGATAGAATGTAATTTGAGTTGATATGCTCAATTATAATTCGGCAACAGGGCGATACTGAAAAGCACGGCTTTTGGCAGGGCTTGTATTTCCCGGAATTTGGTTTTTTGACAGGGGTACGTTTACAGCTGTCAAAGAAAGGCAGTAATTTATGGCTAAGATCAAAGTCGCCGTTCTGTTCGGCGGCGCTTCGAGCGAACACGAGATCTCGCTCATTTCGGCGCACACGGTGCTTTTAAATATCCCAAAGGATAAATACGACGTGTTCTGTATAGGAATTACAAAAAAAGGACACTGGCTCTATTATCCGGGAGAATATGACGATATAAAAACGGGAAAATGGGAATATAACACCGACTGTTGTACGGCTGTACTAAGTCCCGATGCGCTGCACAGAGGATTTATCGTTATGGGGAGCGACGGCGCGTTTCTTAGAAAGGCTGACGTTATATTTCCCGTGCTTCACGGAATGAACGGAGAGGACGGCTCTGTACAGGGCTTATGCCGCCTCGCAGGTTTGCCGTGCGTCGGGTGTGATATGACAAGCTCGGCGGCGTGTATGGATAAGACCGTTACGCATAAGATACTAGAATTTGCGGGAATAAGGACGGCGCCGTTTATTGAGCTTCGCCGTTTCTCGCTTAAAAACACAGACGGCATAATCGAAGATGTGAAAACAAAGCTCGGCTTCCCCGTATATGTAAAGCCTGCATGCGCGGGATCGTCTGTCGGAGTTTCGAGAGCGGAAAACGCAGACGAGCTTAGAGCCGCGATAAAGATTGCTTTTGCTCACGGCGAAAAGGTGCTTGTGGAAAAGGAAATTATAGGAAAAGAAGTTGAATGCGCGGTGCTTGGAAACGGAAACGACGTTATAGCGTCCGTTCCCGGGCAGATAACTCCCGCGGAAAAATTCTACGACTATGACGCAAAATATAAACTCGGAACTTCCGTTCTGGATATCCCCGCGAAAATAAGCGAACAGCAGATGAACGAGCTTCGTGAAACAGCGAAGAAAGCCTACATAGCCTGCGGATGTTCGGGAATGGCGAGAGTGGATTTCTTTGCCTGCGAGGACGGGCTTGTACTGAACGAGATAAATACGATCCCCGGCTTTACATCTATAAGCATGTATCCGAAACTTATGGAGAATATGGGGATACCGATAGGCGCTCTTATTGACAAGCTGATACAGCTTGCATTTTGCAGCGACAACAACTGATAATCAAAAAGAGGAAGTGTAAATTTGGACAACTGTTCTATAACACTCAACATAAAACAGACCGCAGAGGGATATACCGACGAATCCGAACTTTATACAAAAGGCGAGTTCAGGCTTCACAAGGGCGCATATTATATCGACTATGACGAGAGCGAAGCTACGGGATATGACGGGAGCCATGTTCAGCTTATGGTCGACAAAGACCTTGTGACAATGACGAGAACGGGCACGTCGTTTTCAAATCTCGTTTTCCAGGACAACACGCGCCACTTCTGCCACTACGGAACGGAATTCGGCGACTGTATGGTCGGGATAACAACGCAGTTTATTGACAGAAATCTGAACGAAAACGGCGGAAGAGTACACCTTAAATACTCCATAGACATAAACGGCGGGCTTATGTCCGAAAATGAAATAACGATAAAGATAAAAATGTGAGGATGAAAAAATGTACTATAATGCGGTAAACGAAGCAAAAAACGAAATAAAGGAAATAATAATGAACGCTCTCGGAAAGCTGACGGCTGAGGGAGAAATACCCTCCGAACCGCTTCCTGCGTTTTCCGTTACTATACCTGCGGACAGCGCTCACGGCGATTTTTCGGCAAACACCGCGCTTGTTGCGGCAAAGGACCTAAAGACAAATCCCCGTGTGCTCGGCGAAAAGATTTGCAAAGAAATTGACCTTACGGGTACGCTTTTTGAAAAAGTTGAGCTTGCGGGAGCGGGATTTCTGAATTTCTTTTTGGGAGAGCATTTCTTTTCTTCGGTCGTTGAAAATGTTCTCGGCCTTAAAGAGGACTACGGAAAGACCGACCTCGGCGAGGGAAAGCGCGTTCTGGTGGAATTTGTTTCGGCAAATCCCACAGGACCTATGCACATAGGAAACGCGAGAGGCGGAGCTATAGGCGACTGTCTTGCGTCTCTTTTGCAGACAGCAGGATATAAAGCCGACCGCGAGTTTTACATAAACGACGCGGGAAACCAGGTGGCAAAGTTCGGAAAATCGCTCGATCTGCGCTATCTTCAGCTTTGCAAAGACGAGGGGCAGAAAATTATCGGGGAATGCAAAGACGACCTCGAAAAGCTGTGCGACGTTATTTACGAAAAGACAGTGACCGATACGGAAGATTGTCAGGCAGATAAGAAAGATCCGTTCTATATGCCCGAGGACGTTTATCTCGGCAGGGATATAATCGAACATGCGAAGAACTTTTATGACATAAACGGCGCGTCATTTACTGAAAAAAGCGAGGACGAACGCAGAAAAGCGCTCGTGGACTATGCGCTCCCGCTGAATGAAAAGAGACTTGAGACCGACCTTTTAAAGTACCGCATTAAATACGACAATTGGTTTAAAGAAAGTTCCCTCCATGAAAGCGGAGCGGTAAAGGACGTTATAGAACATCTCAAAGCGGGCGGGCATACCTATGAAAAAGACGGAGCGCTGTGGCTGAATGCCGAGGCTCTCGGCGGCGAACAGGACTTTGTGCTTGTGCGCTCAAACGGTTTTCCGACTTATATCGTGCCCGATATAGCGTATCACTACAACAAGCTCGTTACAAGAAACTATGACACGGCTATAGACGTTCTGGGAGCAGACCACCACGGATATGTAAAGAGAATGAGAGTTTGCCTTAAAGCAATGGGCATAGACGAAAAAAGGCTGGACGTTGTTATTTGTCAGATGGTAATGCTCGTAAGAGACGGAAAGCCGACAAAGCTCTCAAAGCGTTCGGGAAAAGCTATTACGCTCGCTACGCTTTTAGACGAAGTGCCGATAGACAACGCGAGATTTTTCTTCAATCTCCGCGCGGCAGACACTCATCTTGATTTTGACCTTGATCTGGCAGTAGAAGAGAGCGCGAAAAACCCCGTATTCTATGTTCAGTATGCCCACGCGAGAATATGCAGACTGCTGGGTAAAATGGCGGACGACGGCATAAGCTACAAAGGCGAGCCTGTTTCATACGAAGCCGAAGAAGAAAAGGCGCTTATCAGGAAAATTGCCGAATACCCCGAACTTATAAACGAAGCCGCGCGCGAATATTCTCCGTTTAAGCTCACAAAATATGTATACGAGCTTGCGCAGATATTCCACAAATTCTACGACAGCTGTGATATCAAAACAGCGGAAAACAATGTAAAGCTGTCGAGGCTTGCGCTCTGCGGGGCTTCAAGGATAGTAATAAAAAACATTCTTTCACTGCTGAAAATAGACGCTCCCGAAAAAATGTAAACTTAAACTCTTGCAATCAAAGTCGAGGAACTATAAATGTACAGTAAGGAAAAAAGCTACTATAAAAAATCATTCTTTGTCGCGCTTATAATGGCGGCAGTTATGTTTCTGCCGTTTCTTGTAATTGACGACGGTTATTTTCTGTATTACGGCGACTATAATTCACAGCAGATACCCTTTTTCAAGCACTGTATAGAAATGGTACAAAACGGAACTCTCGGCTGGGACTGGGGCACAGACCTCGGCGCAAACTTCTTCGGGAGCTATACTTACTATACCCTCGGAAGTCCTTTTTTCTGGTTTATGTGCCTTTTCCCCGCGTCTGTTTCGCAGTTTCTTATGGCTCCGCTTCTGTGCGTAAAAATAGCGCTCTTTTCCCTGTTTGGGTTTATGTACATAAGGCGATTTGTAACTAAACCCCAGTCGGCTCTGATAGGCGGAATACTTTATGCGTTTTCGAGCTTTAATATCTACAATATTTTCTTTCAATTCCAAGACGCGATAATATGGTTTCCCCTGCTTCTTATCTGCCTTGAAGAAGCGGTCATAAACAAGCGCAGAGGCGTCTTTGCGCTGGCAATGGCAATAAATGCCCTCGCAAACTACTTTTTCTTTATAGGCGAATGTGTCTTTCTTGTCATTTATTTTCTGGCAAGGTTCAGCATGGACGAACGTTTCCGCATAAACTTAAAAGAATTTTTCTGCCTTGCGTTTGAATGTATAGCAGGAGTTCTGATAGCGGGAGTTCTGTTTTTGCCGTCGATATATCAAGTTTTAGATGTTCCGCGCTCGACAAATATGCTGACGGGCTGGAACTTTGTATTCTTCTCAAATAAACAGCGCTACGGGCTGCTTATAGAAAGCATGTTCTTCCCGCCCGAAGTACCCGCAAGGAACAATATGTTCACCGAGGCAAACGCAAAATGGTCGAGCGTTGCGCTTTATCTTCCGCTGTTTTCAATGGCAGGCGTAATTGCGTTTTTAAAGGGCGCAAAGGGACACTGGGCGAGAGCCGTTCTGGGAATATGCCTTATTATGGCGTTTATTCCCGGCTTTAACGCTGCGTTTACAATGCTTAATAACAACTACTACACTCGCTGGTTCTATATGCCCGAGCTTATATGCTGTCTGGCTACGGCATACGCGCTGGAGCATGAGGAGTTTGACCTTGATTTCGGGCGGAAAGTATGCCTGGGAGTTGTTATACTGATGTCGGCAATTGCTCTGCTGTCGCCGTTTGAAATGACGGAAGAAATAGACGGCGAAGAAGTAAAGAGCATTGTTCCAAGATTTTTGCTGAAAAAGACAGGATCGAGCGATCCTGTTGTTGACGGAACGGTATATTTACAGATAGTTATAGCCATAGCAATGCTCATTGCCTTAAACATTATCTTAAACAAAAGGAACAAGCCGAACTTCAATAAGTTTATGAAGCGCGCGACCTGCGCAGCAATAGGCTGTTCAATGGTTTTGAGCTGGTATTTTATATCCTTAGGTCATTATTTCAGAAATACGCCTGATTATAACACCGCTCTTTATGCAAAGTTTGACATAGATGACGACAGTTTTTACCGCATAGAGGGCGTAAACGAAACGAACAACTTCGCTATGTTTTCAAACAACGGTACCCTCAAAAGTTTTACGAGCATTATTCCAGGCTCGACATTTGAGCTTTATGACACGCTCGGCGTTTCTAGGACCGTAAACTCTGCGCCGAACAACAGCTGCTACGGTTTCAGAGCGCTTACGAGAGTAAAATATATCATGATAAGAAAAAGTTTTAGTGAAGATGACCGCCAAAAATGGCTCGGTCAATATCAGATATACGACTACCTCGAAACTCAGGGAGATTATGATATTTACTCGACAGATCTTTGTCTGCCTATGGGATTTGCTTATGACACATATTTCCCGATAGAAAAGGTGAAGAAAACCACAAAGGCGGATAATCTTATGGTGAGGTCGGTTTTCCTCACGGAAGAACAAATTGAAAAGTATTCGGATATTCTCGAAAAGGACAACACATCTTCAAACACGTCTTTTGTAAAATTTAAAGTTGATGCAAAGGAAAAACAGAAAAACGGCGTAGAAGATTTTGAAGTTACAAAGAGCGGATTTACCTCGAAAACAAACTATGAAAGCGAAAAGCTCGTTTGCTTTACTGTTCCCTACTGCACGGGCTGGAGCTGTAAGATAAACGGCAAAGAAGCAGAGGTGGATAAAATAAACGGCGGTTTTATAGGTATACGCGTTCCTGCGGGAAACTGCGATATAGAATTCACATACGAAACGCCGATGCTTAGATACGGAATTTATGCGACGATAATAGGAGCGGTGCTTCTTGTTATTTATGTAATTTTGCTTCGTCGTTTTTCAAAAGTAAAGCCGAACAAATATACTCATCTTTATGAATATGAACAGTCTGAAAGCGTGGCGGCGCACAATGCTTATATAAACAGCATTATTAAAAACGGCGGAAAAGCAGATATTGACAAGACTGATAAGACTGACAAAAAGGACGAATGATATGCATCTTGAAGAAAAAACGCTTTCGAGCGAAAAGATCTTTGACGGAAAAGTAGTTAAACTTTTTGTGGACAATGCGGAGCTTGAAAACGGTGAGACCGTTATAAGAGAGGTAATAAAGCACCCGGGTGGGGTGTGCGTTGTTCCTCTGGACGAAAACGGAAACGTTATTTTTGTAAGGCAGTTCAGATATCCCCACCGCAAAGCGATACTTGAAATTCCCGCGGGGAAGCTCGAATTCGGAGAAAGCCACTATGACTGCGGTTTAAGAGAGCTTAAAGAAGAAACGGGCTGTACCTGTGAAAAGTATGATTATCTGGGACTGCTCTTCCCGACTCCTGCTTATGACAGCGAGGTCATTCATATATATCTTGCGCGCGGGCTTTCCGAGGGAAACAAAAAGCTGGACGAGGACGAGTTTCTTGACACAGAAAAAATACCGCTTGAAAAAGCGGCTGAAATGGTAATGAACAACGAGATAGAGGACGCAAAAACGCAGATAGCTATCCTTAAAACCGTTATGCTTTTAAAAAAATAATAAGTCGGGATTTCTCTCACTGGATATAATTCTCATAAGCTCTGACTATCTTTTCTTCAAGCTCGTCGCGGACTTCGGACGAGATAGGGTGGATTATATCGCGGAAAACGCCGTTGTCCTCGCGGCGGGAGGGCATTGCTACAAAAAGCCTCTCGTCGCCCTGAACGAGCTTTATATCGTGGATAGCAATTGCATTGTCGATAGTTATCGACACAACGGCGCGAAGCCTGCCCTCGTGCATTGTTTTTCTGATCTTGATGTCGCTTATTTCCATAAAAAGAGCCTCCGTTTTGATTTATCACGGGAATTATTGTTAGAAAAAAGCGGCGAAATATACATATAGCAAAGGAGCTGTTTAGTTTGGAAAATTTTCTCACGGGTAAAAAGCATATCCACTTTATAGGAATAGGCGGGAGCGGAATGTATCCGCTCGCGCAGATACTTCACACAAAGGGTTATTATCTGACGGGCTCGGACAACAACGAGACTTCTACGCTTGACGCCGTAAGGAAAATGGGAATAAAGGTATATATGGGACAGGCGGCCGAGAATATCGGCGACGCAGACTGTATAGTATATTCGGCGGCAATTATGGACGACAACCCCGAGCTTATCGCGGCAAGAGAAGCAGAAAAACGCGGAGTAAAGCTAGCGGAGAGAAGCGAGCTTCTGGGACTTGTGACGGCGCAGTTTAACAAGGCTTTCTGCGTTGCGGGCACGCACGGGAAAACGACCGTTACTTCTATGCTTATGATGATACTGCTGGCGGAAAAAGTTGATCCGTCGGCTGTTATCGGCGGGAAATTAAAGGCAATAGGCGGAAGCGGCAGAGCGGGAAATTCGGACTATATGGTATGCGAAGCGTGCGAATTTAAGGACACGTTTTTACACCTGTTTCCGAACATTTCCGTTATTCTCAACATCGACCACGACCACCTCGATTATTTTAAGACAATGGACAATCTAAAGCACAGCTTTTCAAAATTCTGCGAGCTTACGACAGACTTTATTGTCGCAAACGGCGACGACGAAAACACAATGGAAGCCGTTAAAAATGCAAACACAAAAGTAAAGGTCGTTACTTTCGGAAAGACCGACAAATGCGACTTCTATCCTTATCACATAAAGCAGATCTCGGATTTTTCATGGGAATTTACGCTTATGAGCAGGCTCGAACAGCTTTGCAGAGTCGTAGTAAACGTTCCGGGGATACACAATGTCTATAACGCCGTTGCGGCGGCTGCGGCGGCATTTACGGCGGGAATTTCCATACCAGCGATAAAGCAGGGACTTGCGGACTTTTCGGGAGCGCAGAGGCGGTTTGAAAAGCTCGCGGAAATAAAGGGCGTTACGTTTGTGGACGACTATGGTCATCACCCCGCGGAAATCGCCGCGACGCTCAAAACGGCAAAGGACATGACCTTTCAGAGAGTGTGGGTTGTACACCAGCCATTTACCTATTCGAGGACGGCTATGCTCCTCGACGAATTTGCAGACGCGCTGTCTATTGCAGACAAGGTGGTACTGACGGAAATTATGGGCGGCAGGGAGAAAAACACCTATAACATTTATGCGAAAGACCTCGCGGAAAAGATAGAGGGGTGCGTTTGGTTTCCGACATTTGAAGAAACGGCGCGGTATGTTGTAGATAATGTTGAATACGGGGATCTTGTCATAACGACGGGCTGCGGCGATGTAAACAAGGTTGCGGACATGATGATAGAAATGATGAGAGCTGAAAAATGAACGAAATAAAAGACTATATCTACGGTAAAAAAGATGAGATAGTAAGCGCGCTTTCGGAGCTTATAAGGATACCGAGCGTTATGGGAGAGCCGACAGAGGACGCGCCTTTCGGGAAAGAGCCGAAGAACGCGCTTTTGAAAATGTCGGAGCTTTGTGAAAAGAGCGGGCTTTCGGTAACCAACTATGAAAACGCCGTTATCTGCGCGGACTTGTACCCCGAAAAGGGACTTGAACTCGGAATTTTATGCCACCTCGATGTTGTGCCCGTAAACAATGATAATTGGAAAACCGATCCGTTTGAGCTTTGCGAAAAGGACGGCGTGCTGTTCGGGAGAGGAACAATAGACGACAAAGGTCCTGCCGTTGCGGCACTGTATGCAGTAAAATGCATAAAAGACCTGAATATCCCGCTGAGTAAAGGCGTAAGGCTGATTTTCGGAACGAACGAAGAAAACGGCTCGGAAGATCTTGAAATATACAAAAAGCACGACAAATTCCCGCCGAAAGTTTTTACGCCCGACGGTAGTTTCCCCGTTATAAATATTGAAAAAGGCATGATGCGCTCGAATTTTTCGGGATTTATAAGCTCCGATAAGCTGGTCAGCTTTGAGGGAGGAAAGATACCGAACGCCGTTCCCGACAGGGCTAGGGCGGTATTAAAAAACATTGAGCAGGAAAAAATACTGTCCGAAATAGAGCGCGACAGGTCGGGCGCGGAGTTCTTTTCAGAACAAAAAGGCGACCTCACCGAAATAGTCTGCAAGGGGCGCTCGGCTCACGCTTCTACTCCCGAAACGGGGATAAACGCCGTAACTGCTCTTATTTCGCTTATAAACAGGCTTGAGCCCGTTCTTAAAGGACTTGAAAATATTCTTCCGTTCGGCGAAACGGACGGCAGAGCTATGGGGCTTTCCTGCAAGGACGAAAGCGGGGCGCTGACATGCGTTTTCAGCATTTTCAACATTTCGGACGGAAAATGTTCGGGAACGATCGACGTGAGATTTCCCGTGTGCAAAAATCTTGCGTTTGTTGAAGATCAAGAGCGTAAGGCGCTTTATAAAGCGGGATTTACGTTCAATGACTATCTCGGAGACGAGCCGCATATTGTTTCAAAGGACAGCGATTTCGTAAAACAGCTTCTCAAAGTTTATGAGGAGAACGAGGGCGAAAAGGGCTATTGCGTAGCGATAGGCGGCGGGACTTATGTTCACAACATCGAGGGCGGTGTTGCGTTTGGCGCGGAGCGCGGAGATATCGACTATAACATGCACGGCGACAATGAATTTATAACAACAGAAGAGCTTCTCAAAGACGCGGTGTTGTTTGCAAAGGCAATTGAGAATGTGTTGAATTAGAAGTTTTTATATAAACTGAAGTCCCCCGCAAAAATGTGGGGGACTTGTTTTTATAACTAAATTTTATAAGGAACTGCGGTATACTCTTCGCCGTCCGTGCTTATCCTGAACTCATTGTTCATAAGACAGCAGTCGCAGATTTGAAGCAATTTTTCCGCTTCCACCTCGGGACATGGGAACACCGCTTTGTGTCTGAACAGCGACAGGAAGCCCGCCTGCATCTGGCTTACGCTCGTGCATACAAACATAACGCGAAGCCCGCTCTTTGCTCCCTTTACAAGCAGTTTTTTAAGATCCGCCGCGGCGTTCTGGTCTTCAGCGTGGAGCTCCGCCATAAGCACGTCTCCGCCAAGTATAACCAGAAGCTCGTTTGACGCATTGTTCGCAAGCTCTTTTATGCGGTCACTTTCGCTTACCTTAACATCATTAAGCAGACCGCTCGCATAAAGCTCGGAATAAATCGGATCGTCTTTTGCCGAGATTATTTCCGCAGGAACGCCCTGCTCTTCGAGCGATCTAAGCGCCGCCGCAACGGTCATTGCCGCAGGCTTTGCATATCCCTTTGGCACAAGCTCCAGAACGTTTTCTCCATAACCCGCGCGAAGTATCATGGGAGCGTTTGCTGTCACCTTATTCGGCTCTCCCAAAAACAGCATGAGCTCGTTGTTTTCTTTCTGGGAGATAAGCTCCGAGCGCGCAGAACTGCGGTCGCCGAACGGGATCGAAGCTCTTCTGTCTGCTATAAGCGGACGCTTTCCGAGATAATTTTCGGGATTATCGTCATACTCGTATGACAAAGCGTAATTCTTCGGTTCTTCCTGTGCGGGAACATTTATTCTTACAGCAACGCTGCTTCCCGAAACAAGCACGAACCTGTCGTGGATTATTCCCGCCTTATAGCCGAACAGCGTTTCGAGCGCCTTTTCTTTTCCGGGTATCGCCGCGGCGCACTTTATGCCGTTTACGAACACATCGGGAGCTTTTCCGTTTTCGGAGAACGTGCTTCCTACAAGCACGATATTTATTCCGTAATCAGCGCAGTTTTTAAACAGGCTTTCAAGCGAACGTCTAAGGTCTCTGCCCAAGTACTTCGGAACGCGGTCAATTGACCTTAAGAAATCTGCAAAGTCGCTTATTACCACAACTGCTCTCGGAAGATAAACATCTGCGGGTACCACGCTGTAATCTGCATAATTCTTTTCACTGAACAGCTCGGCACGCGACGCTTTTTCTTTTACAAGAAGCTCTATAATATCCGCGGCTGTTTCGTCGTTTTCATCGGAAACAGCATATTTTATATGCGGACATTCGGGATCTATAAGGCTTATAATACTTCCGTCGTTATCAAACAGCCAAAGTTCCGCGCTGTCGGGGTGTGTCTTTGAAGATATCTGATCTATGACTGCCTTTACTATCTTTGTTTTATCTTCGCCGTTCTTTCCGCAGATATACGCAACGTTTCCGCTTATATCCAGACCTTTTTCATCAGCCCCGAGAACGATCTTCGGAACAGCGCGCAAGCCCTTATTGCTCTCTTTCTTCGGCTCTTCGGGCTGTGTTTCTTCAACAGGAGGCTCTGCGGGCTTTTCATCTGCAACAGCAGGTTCAACAGGTTGTACAGGCTGTACGGGTTCAGTTTCTGCGGGTTGTACAGGCTGAACGGGCTGAACAGGTTCAGCTTCAGCAGGCTGAACGGGTTGAACGGGTTCAACAGGCTGTACGGGTTGAACGGGTTCAACAGGCTGTACGGGTTGTACAGGCTGTGCCGCTGGAGTGGGCTGTACAACGGGCTGAACTGTCGGTGCAGCAGGTTGGACAGGTTGGACAGGTTGTGCAGTAGGCATTGCCTGCGGTGCAGGCTTAGCGGCAGCCGCCATTCTGCGCTGTTCAACATAAATTCTGCGAATATTGTCGGGAATATCCGTAGGCTTTGAATACCAGAAAAGGCTCTCGCGGGTATTGTCGATATAGAAACTTCCGTTTCTGCTTCTAATAGTCTGACCGATGCTTCTGAGCTCTGTAACAGTATCGGTATCGGGAGTTGTGCCGTTATGTATAACTACAAGCAAAACTCCGTTCTGTTTTGCGTCTCTCGCAATTTCGAGAGCTTGTGCGGAAAACTCGGGGCCGAAATCTTCGGGAAATCCGCGAAGAACTATAACCCTCGTAACGCAATCGGGCGTAGGCTTTTCTTTTATCTGCGAATAAAGATCTGCCATTTTGCTGTTTGCTTCTATTGGAGACTGGGGAGCTACTATAAACGAATTTATGCCCCTCGCAAAAATTGACATAATTTCGAGATTATCAACTGCATTCGGAGAATCGTCGAAATATACCATATCGGTTATATTCTGTCCGCAATACTTTATAAAATTAAGCAGGAGCCTTTCTACGCCGCCCATAAGATAAGCCTGGTTTCTGTCGTCATATTCGAGCATAAGGACACTGCCCTCTTGAGTTGAAACTCCAAAGGGTGCGCCGATAGTCCTCGAAGCGGCATTATACTCGCCGCCCGAAACGGTCGTCAGGTCCTGTTCTACCTCCATAGGCACGGAAAAACGTATCCTGCGCTGACCTATAGAGATCCTGCTCTTGTCTATAAGATTAACGGTGCTTTGGCTGTTGAAAGCGGATTTATCGAATGCAAGCAGCTGGAGATAGCGCTTAAAATCCTCGGAAAGTACATAATCGTGGAGGTCTTTGTCGTGCTTTTCTTTTCTGCCCTCAAGCGCCGCAACGTCGCTGTCATATTGGCGCTTCGCCTGGACCTTACTGCCCTCGATGAGCTTTCTGGTGCGCTCCATTTCGGCTTCGTAAAACAGCTTTTGCCCCGACGCTTTTGTATAAAGCGACTCGGCGTTCGGATCGTTATGCGAATCGAGCTTTATGGTCTGACGAATACTTTCCAAAGAACCCTCGGACGTTTCAAACGGCATCTGCGCTTCTTCGAGGTCGGTCGCATGTTCGCGGGCATACTGCATATACTCGGAAACTTTTCTGATCTTGCCGCGGATCTCCTCAAGTTTTCTGTTCAGATCCTCATCGGATGATTTGCAATAATCATTATATTCCTTTAAGGCTTTGTCAATTTCGCTGTTGATGTTCTTTTCTTCCTGAGCCAACTCCGCAAATTTACCAAGCATTTCACTAATCAAATCAGCCATAAACTCAATTCTCCTTATTTTTTATCCGCAGGCACACCACGGCTTATATTGATTATACAATAAAATTTCCTCTGTGTCAATATCTTTTATCAATTTTGTACAATTTTTGAACAAATAAAATCCATTCGGCGCGGATAAGGAGCAAATGCGGTTTGCTTTATTGTTACTGTTAAATATTATTAACGCTCAATTTTACGCTCTAAGGTTTTTTCATACTGAACGTACTTCTCCGCTCAAAACCCCTTTTAGGATTGCCTTTTCAAAGCAAGGCTTTGAAAAGGCAATGCGGGGAAAACCCCTACTAGAGGTTAGATGTAAGAGGTAAGAGGTAAGAATTTTTAGGAACTTTAAAGAGGAAAAGTTATTTGGATTTCGGAGAAAGAGGCAAGAGGCAAGAGTTTAATAGGAGAAGTTTCTTTCCTCTATAACCAAACTCTAGCCTCTTGCTTCTTTTTTTAATAATCAAATAACTTTAATCTCAAAAGCTCCCCGAAATTCTTACCTCTTACCTCTAACCTCTAACCTCTAAAAGGACTCCCTTTTCAAAAAACTTTTGTGCGCCGCCCATTTTGTGGTTTTGATTTTAAACGTTGCTCGCCGCTCAAAACTTATTCTAGCTTTCTTGACTCTAGCGTCTAGCCTCTAACAACGTTCGCCTTTACAACGTTTACTATATTCTCCGCAGAAAGTCCGAACTCCTTTAACAGCACCTTTGCAGGTCCGCTGTGTCCGAACACGTCATTTATTCCGATCTTTATCACCGGCACGGGGTATTCTTCGAGAACAACATCTCCTACTGCCGAGCCCAGACCGCCTATAACGCTATGCTCTTCGACAGTTATTATCTTTCCCGTTTCCCTTGCAGCTTTTACGATTATATCGCGGTCAATGGGCTTTATCGTGTGGATATTTATAACGCGCGCGTCTATGCCCATTTCTTTAAGTGCCTGCGCAGCGTCCATTGCTTCTGCAACCATAAGTCCGCTCGCAATTATGGTTATATCCTTTCCGTCCTTTACCGTAACGCCTTTTCCAAGCTCGAACTTATAGTCGGAATTA
Source organism: uncultured Clostridia bacterium (assembly GCA_947627205.1). GTDB lineage: Bacteria > Bacillota > Clostridia > Oscillospirales > Ruminococcaceae > CAG-115. Next base: position 49,763 of record CANQVE010000001.1, read on the forward strand.
TTGAACATCGGAACCGCAAGTCTTCCAAATCTGAGATAAGTCGGACCGTTGAAATCCGCCATTGCAAGTACAGCCGCTTTTGCCTCGTAATAATCTGCGGGAACAATGACCGTCATATTCGGAAGCGCTCTCATAATTGCCACGTCCTCACAGCACTGGTGCGTAGCTCCGTCCTCGCCTACAGAAATACCGCCGTGCGTCGCGCCTATCTTTACATTTACACGGGGATATGCAATTGAATTTCTGATTATCTCAAAAGCTCTTCCCGCCGCGAACATTGCAAATGAACTTGCAAACACAAGTCTTCCCGTCGAAGCAAGTCCCGAAGCAACTCCCATCATATTCTGCTCGGAAATTCCGCAATTGAAATGCTTTTCGGGATAAGCCTTTTTAAAAACAGACGTCTTTGTAGCCGCAGACAGGTCCGCATCAAGAACGAGCAGGTCGGGGCGAATTTCCGCCAGCTCGCAAAGTCCGTCGCCATAGCCCTCACGCGTCGCGCGTCTAATTACTTCTGCCATTATTCAGCGCCTCCCTCAAGCTCTTCAAGATGTTCGCGAAGCTGTTTTATTGCACGCAGATAGTCCTCTTCGCCCGGAGCTTTTCCGTGCCACTCAACGGCGTTCTCCATATAATCAACGCCCTTTCCTTTTGTCGTTTTAAGAATAATGAGCGTCGGCTTTTCAACAACTCTCTCCGCCGCGTCGAATGCCTTTTCCATCTCTGAAAAGTCGTGTCCGTTTATTGTTATCACATTCCAGCCAAATGCCTCGAATTTTTCGTCTATGGGATAAGGCGACATGACCTCGCTGAGTTTTCCGTCGATTTGAAGCCCGTTGTTGTCAAGTATCGCAACGAGATTATCGAGCTTATAATGAGAAGCAAACATTGCGGCTTCCCATACCATGCCCTCCTGAATTTCTCCGTCGCCGAGAATGGTGTAAACCTTATAGCTGTCACAGGATATTTTTCCCGCGAGCGCCATTCCGCAAGCCTGAGAAAATCCCTGACCGAGCGAACCCGTACTTGCGTCAATTCCGGGAACTTTGTTGCAGTCGGGGTGTCCCTCGAGCATAGAACCGCTTTGGCGCAATGTTTTGAGCGTTTCAAACGGGAAAAATCCTCTAAGCGCTAAAGCCGCATACAGCGCGGGCGCAGAATGTCCTTTTGACAAAACCATTCTGTCGCGCGCAGGGCTGTCGGGATCGCCGGGATCGACATTAAGGCGGTGTTTATACAGATAAGCCAGCACGTCCGCTATCGACAGCGCGCCGCCCGGGTGTCCGCACTTTGCGTTATAGACGCCCTCGATTATGCCTATTCGTATTTTTGCCGCGTCAATTTCAAGCTCCCTTACAAGTTTTTTGTCCATATACTTTCCTCCGATTCCACATACTTAACAGGCTGCCGATAAAACCTCATCTGCGTTGTCAACGTTACAGCGTTTTGCGCGTAGCGCATAATGCGAACAGCCACAAAGGCTAGTTGCAGTAACGCTTCCTAGCATCTGAGGCTTTCTCGACAGCCTGTTTAACATTTAATACAGTTATTTTTTACCATTTTATTTAATCAAAGCTGTTCTGTTGCTTTGTCATTTTACTTGAACAAAACCTTTATTCTTATCGCTTATCCGCTAAAGGCGCTCTATGTAATCGATTATCTCGCTTATAGAGCCGCTGTTGTTGTCGCAGACGACCAAATCCGCCGCCTCTTTTACGCTTTCATTCGCGTTATTAGGAGCACAGCCGAGATTTGCATTTTTTATCATTGCCGTGTCGTTTCTGTAATCGCCCGCCGCGACAGTAAAGCGGTTTTCGGCGTTTAATATTCGTATAAGCTCGCAAAATCCCGACCACTTATCAACGCCCTTTGGCAGGCACTCAAAGAACAGCGGTCCCGACCTCACCCAATTCACTCCGCCAAAATCTCCGCTTTTCACATAGCTTTCGACTTTATCAATAAGCTCGGGCTCTCCCGAAAACAAGAATTTGAGCCAGCCGTTTTTAGGTATCTTGTCTGTACTGCGAAAGTCCGCCTGTACCTGCTCCCAATCGAGATGAGTCTGCTCGACCTCGTTCAGATAAGGTACATAGACCGTCTTTTCGCACAAGACCTCTACGGCTATATTTTCAAACGCTTTTCCTATCCTGTCTACATATTCATACGCACAGCTGTCTATTTCGCTTTTCCAGAGGAACTCGTTCTTTTTGAAATCATAGACCGCCGCGCCGTTAAAAATGACGGACGGCACGTCTGTTATAAGCTCGACGACGCGCTTTGCCATGGAATATCCGCGCCCCGTAGCCGCCGCGAAAATTCCGCCGCCCGCGCGAAAGCGCTCCAGAGCTTTAAGGTCGCATTCCAAAAGCCGCTTGTCGTCGGTAAGAAGCGTTCCGTCAAGGTCGCTCACGAAAATAACGTTACTAAAATCCATTACTTATCTATTTCCCTGAGAAATCTCACAAAATAATCGGGCAACTCGCTCGAAAACTCCATATATTCTCCCGTGCGAGGGTGGACAAAGCCTACCTTTTTTGCATGGAGACACTGCCCGCAGAGCCACTTCGGCTTTCCGTTTCCGTATACCTCGTCGCCCGCCACGGGGTGTCCGATATAAGAAAGGTGAACTCTTATCTGATGTGTTCTTCCTGTTTCAAGCGACACCGAAAGATGTGTATATCCAGCGTAATTTTTTATCACGGAATAATGTGTCACAGCCTCGCGCGAGTTCTCGGCTGTCACGCACATTTTCTTTCTGTCGGTCTTATGCCTGCCTATAGGAGCGTTTACCGTTCCGTTTTCTTTTATACACCCGCATACGACCGCTTGATATTCCCTCGTGAAAGAATGAGCTTTTATTTGCTCGGAAAGACCTATATGCGCTAGATCGTTTTTTGCGACCATAAGAAGCCCGCTTGTGTCCCTGTCTATTCGGTGGACTATCCCCGGACGAAGCTCGCCGTTTATTCCCGAAAGGCTGTCACCGCAATGGAACATAAGCGCGTTTACGAGCGTTCCCGAATAATGCCCTGCGGCAGGATGTACTACCATTCCTTTCGGCTTGTTTACAACCAGAAGATCGCTGTCCTCATACACTATATCGAGCGGGATATTTTCGGGGACTATCTCTGTCTCCTCTGCGTCGGGAATTGTTACTTCAACAAGAGAACCCTCTTTTACGACTGTCTTCTTTTCGGCGTTTTTTCCGTCTACAGTCACAAGACCGTTTTCAATAAGCCTCACTGCGCCGCTTCGGGAAAGTCCTGTGTTTTCTGCAACAAGCCTGTCGAGCCTGTCCGAAATCTCTGCGGTAAACTCAATCTTTTCCATTGTCATTTACCGTATCTTTTTTCTTCTTATTTTTAACATCGCGTATCTCAAAGACAACAACGGAAACCGCAAAAAGCGCCGCGCCTACTACTGCGCAGATGTCAGCAACATTGAATATTGGAAAATTTATAAGTCTGAAGTCGATAAAATCGACCACAAGCCCGTCATTGAATATCCTGTCTATAAGATTTCCTATGCCTCCGCCCACTATAAGCGAAGCCGCCGCGACCTGTACGGGGTGTTTAAGGCGCTTGCTTAAAATGCCGTATAAAAACCCTATTATCAAAACGGACGTTATGGCTATAAGAAACCACCTCTGCCCGCTGAGCTTGCTGAAAGCCGCGCCGTCATTCAAACAATAATAAAAATTCAGTACCTCGGTATCGCCGAATTTGATGAGGTTTATAGTCTGTTTCAGCTCCATGTTTTCGGTAACTACCCACTTTGTTACCCTGTCAAAACCAACCAGAGCCGCGGCGAACAAAAGCCAGATATACTGCAATTTGCTCCTCTTTTCGTTCTGCATTTTTCTTGTTTATAACTGCAAATATAAGGAAGAGGAGCTTTTCTCCTCTCCCTTGTTGAAATATCAGCAGAAATTAAGGCGAATAACTTCCGCACATCTCTTGCAGAGAGCGGGATATTCACTGTCACAGCCAACTGTGTCGTCTGCTTTCCAGCACCTCGCGCAGGGCTCTCCCGCTTTCTTTACGGCGGTAACAGAGCACACCGCACCCTTGTTCTCGCCCTCGCCCTCTGTCGAAACGTTTACCTTTGAAACAATGCACGCTTCTGCAAGGTCGGCTTCCATTCCTTTAAGGCTCTCGTCGTTTGTATAAATTGTAACTTCAGCCTCGAGGGATTTTCCTATTACCTTTTCGGCGCGCTTTTGTTCAAGCGCATTAAGGACGTCGTCTCTTACTGCCTTTATCTTTGCCCACTTTTCTTCGTCAGCCTTAACTCCCGTCTTTTCGGGCATTTGATTGAAAGGAACGCCTCTGAGGTCGTCCTCTTTCTTATGAGGCATAAAGCCCCATATCTCGTCTGCCGTGAATGTGAGTATAGGAGCGACAAGTCTTACTATTGCGTCAAGAATGACGTACATTGTCGTCTGTACGGACTTTCTCGCGGGAGAATTCTTTGCTTCGCAATAGAGAACGTCTTTTACTATGTCAAGATAGAAGTTCGACATATCAACAACGCAGAAGCTGATGAGCGCGTGATATGCAAGGTAATAATCCATAGCCTCGTATGCAGATTTTACCTTTTCGATAACTTCGTCAAGTCTTGCAAGCGCCCACTTATCAAGCTCGCGCAGATCTTTGAAATCGACCATTTCGGTGTTCGGATCGAAATCATGTCCGTCGGAAAGGTTTCCGAGGATATAGCGCGCGGTGTTTCTTATCTTGCGATAGCTCTCCGAAAGCTGTTTGAGCATATCTTTAGATACACGGATATCGGCGTGATAGTCGAGAGACGCTACCCACAGGCGCAGAACATCCGCGCCGAAATCCTTTATTACTTCTTCGGGGAGAATGACGTTGCCTTTGGATTTATGCATCTGCTGACCGTTTCCGTCAACTACCCAACCGTGGGTGCAAACCGCCTTATAAGGCGCTTTTCCCGTTGTAGCAACAGACGTCAGCAGGCTCGACTGGAACCAGCCTCTGTACTGGTCGCAGCCCTCAAGATAAAGGTCCGCGGGCCACGAAAGCTCGGGGCGTTCTTTAAGCACGGCAGCATGCGTACAGCCGCTGTCGAACCATACGTCGAAGATATCCATTTCCTTGCGGAATTTATTACAGCCGCACTCGCACTTTACGTCTGCGGGGATAAATTCAGAGGGATCTTTCGCATACCATGCGTCGGAGCTTTCTTTCCTAAACAAATCTGAAATTGCCTTTATGGTCGTGTCATTGACAATGGTCTTTCCGCACTCCTCACAGTAGAGAATGGGAATAGGCACGCCCCATCTTCTCTGTCTCGAAATGCACCAGTCAGAACGCATATTGACCATGTTCTTTATGCGCTCCTCGCCCCATTCGGGTATCCACTTTACGTCCTCGATAGCCTTTATTGTTTCGGGCTTGAATGCGTCGACATTGCAGAACCACTGGTCTGTGGCTCTGTAGATTATAGGCTCGTGACATCTCCAGCAGTGGGGATAGGGGTGGACTATCTTCTCCATAGCGAGGAGCGTGTTATCGTCCTCAAGGCGCTGTGCAATAGCCTTGTTTGCGTCGGAGGTCTTAAGTCCCTCGAATTCTCCCGCTTCGTCTGTCAATATTCCCTTTTCGTTTACGGGAACAACTATCTTGAACATTCCCTTATACTTGTTGCAGACCTCGTAGTCCTCGACGCCGAAGCCCGGAGCAGTATGAACACAGCCCGTACCGCTGTCGAGAGTAACATGGCTTCCGACTATGATCGGCGACTTTCTCGGCATAAACGGGTGGTTAGTTTCGATATATTCAAGGTCGCTTCCTTTAAAGTTTCCGACAGTAGAATACTTTGAAATTCCTACAGCTTTCATAACTACAGGCACAAGCTCCTCTGCCATAAGCAGATATTCGCCGTTTGACCTGCTCTGTTCGTCCTCTACATGAACGAAAGTATAGTCATAGTTAGGTCCGAGGCAGACAGCGAGGTTTCCGGGGAGCGTCCATGTGGTCGTTGTCCAGATAACAACGCTTGCCTTTTTTAGATCTATTCCGAGGTCGGAAAACTTTCCCTTATCGTCAAACAGCGGGAATTTTACATAGATAGAATAGCAAGGATCGTCCTGATACTCTATCTCTGCTTCAGCAAGCGCAGTGTTGCAGTCGGCACACCAATATACGGGCTTTAATCCCTTATAGATATAGCCCTTTTTCATCATCTCGCCGAATACTTCTACCTGCTTTGCCTCAAATTCGGGCTTTATCGTCAGATACGGATCGTCGAAATCTCCCCATACTCCGAGGCGCTTGAACTGAGCTTTCTGCTCGTCAAGGCAGGACAGCGCAAACTGACGGCAGCTTTTGCGAAGCTCTACGGGGGAAACATTTCCGCTGTCAACGCCGAGCTGTTTCAATGCTTTAAGCTCTATCGGCAGACCGTGGCAATCCCAGCCGGGAACGTAATTCGCATTATATCCCGTCATAGACTTGTATTTTACGATAATATCCTTTAAAACTTTATTGAGCGCAGTTCCGAGGTGGATATTTCCGTTTGCGTATGGAGGTCCGTCATGGAGCGTATAAGAGGGCTTTCCCTTGTTCTTTTCGGAAAGCGCATAATAGAGGCGCTCCTGCTCCCACTTTTCGAGCATTTCCGGCTCTCTCTTCGGAAGATTTGCTCGCATCGGAAATTCCGTCTGCGGAAGATTTACCGTGCTGTTGATATCGACTTGCATAGTTCTCTCCTTGATATTTTTTTATTTACCGCCATTGTTCTTGCCGAATCTAAGGTCGGCATGACGCAGTGATCTTGTATCTGTAGAATTGAAAAAAGGAAGATCGTCCGGCTTTTTCTCATCGGTTTTTTCGGAACTCTTTTGCTCTTTTTTCTTGTTTATCGCGCCGCTTATACTGCTTCTGATATCATCGCCCTCTTCATCAGCCGCGGTCTTTTCTGCTTTTTTCTCATCATCAGCCTTTTCGGCTTCGGCTTTTTCCGCAGCAATTCTCTCCGCTTCTGCCTTTTCGGCGGCAAGCCTTTCCGCTTCAGCTTTCTCTGCGGCAATTCTTTCTGCTTCAGCCTTTTCGGCGGCTATTCTCTCCGCTTCGGCTTTTTCCGCAGCAATTCTCTCCGCTTCAGCCTTTTCTGCGGCAAGCCTCTCGGCTTCTGCCTTTTCAGCGGCAGCCCGTTCTTCCTCGCGTTTTCTTGCTTCTTCGGAAGCACGCTTTATATATTCGTTCTCGCATTTTTCGGGAAGCGTTTCTATGAGCTTTATCTGCTCATTATAGCTGTCTAAAATTCTCTGCCTGAATTCGAGCGCTTCTTTTTGCGCCTGCATTATAACGTCCTCCTGGACTTCTTTCTGCTTTTCGGCGAGAACTTTTATTTCTTCCGCTTTCTTTTCAGCGGCGTTTATCGTCTCGGAGGCTTTTGCTTCGGCTTCTTTTACTGTTTTTTCCGAATACTCGTCGGCTCCCTTTTTTGCCTTTTCCGAATACTCCTCGGCTTCTTTTCTTGTCTTTTCGGAATATTCGTTTGCTTCATTTATAATTCTCTCGTTATCCGCTTTTGCCTGTGCGGTCAGTATATCAATATTCTCGTTTGTCTCATTCGTCAGCTTTTCGGCATTTTCCTTTGCCTGTGCGACAATGGCGTTCGCCTGTTTCTGCGCGGAAATAAGCGCGTCTTTCAGAGCTTCTTCATCACTGCGGTATTCGCGGATCTTGTCCGCAAGAATACCGAGCTTACCCTCAAGCTCTTCGTTTTCTTTTCGGAGTTTTGAGTATTCTTCGGAGATATCCCTGAGAAATTCGTCTACTTCTTCAATTTTATATCCGTTAAAGGTCTTTTCAAAATGCCTGTTTAAAATATCATTCGAGTTCATTGAATACTTCCTCCCAATCAATTTTTCGCTTGACGCGGTTTCTTTCTAAAAACGCCCGACAAAAACCTTTCTGTTCTCATAGGAATTTCAGCCGTCTCCGTCTGAAATTCCTATAAAAACAGATCATACATATTTTTCGATCTCAACATGCAAACGTCCTTTCTTGGACGTTCCGACAATTTTCGACACTTTAAACTTTCCGTACCCTCTTATGGAAAGTACAGAATTTTCTGACAATATCCTGCTTGTTTCAAGACACACCGAAAAATCCGCGCTTACCAGCCCGCTTTTTACGAGCGCTGCGGATCTGTCTCTTGAAATATTAGCGCACGCTCCGACAATGCAGTCTAACCTCATTGACGAAACGCTCGCTATAATTTTTTTCGGCTCTTTTATGACTATTGGTCTTGTCAGTCCGTCCTCAGCGCAGACGCCGACATTTCCTATCTTTGTTATTCCGCGTATAAGCTCCGCCTCTGCTTCGAGGCAAAACACCGCCGCATATCCCTCGCTCACTGCGATATCGCCCACTGTTTCGCGCTTTATGCCGAGCGACATTATCGCTCCCAAAAAATCGCGGTGGGAAAGTGTATCACGTGTTCTGAACGAAAATGAAACAGCCCTTATCGGGAACAGCCTGTTCTGACTTTCCGTTTCAAATTCTTCTGCGAAAGTCCCCTCAAAAAAACCGCACACCGTTCTTTGTGCGCCGTCATAACCGCCGTAAAACACAGGAATTGCGTTCTCTGTCCCCGCCGCTTCTTTTGCTATCGCCGCTTCTCTCTCGTTTAAAAACGCCGAAAACCGCGGCACTCCCGACCTTTGGCTAATTCTGCAAAGGTCGGAAATATGCGCGGACAGATAACGCTCGTCTTCTGTCAGTTCAAACGGCATCTAATCAGTCGATGCTGTCTATAAGGTCAACATTCTTCGGCGCAGCCGCATAGCAATAAGCGTCTACCTTTTTGATGTCGCCCTGGAAAGCAGCCGTAACGCCTGTCATAAAGTCAACGATCCTTATGCAGATATCATTTGAAAGACCGTTTAAGTTTATGAAAATAGTTGTTCCCTCACGGATAAGGTCAACCGCTACCTCGATAACTTCCTCATAGCTCTTGGGCTTGAGAATTTTTATCTTGGTGGGAGCTGCGCTTCCCGTTCCGATGTTTACAAACTTTGAGCTGGAGCTGCTTGTATAGCTCTTGGGCTCGCTGTAGCTCGAAGAATATGCTTCTTCGTTTGTTACCGCGCTCGAAGAGGTGTCATAAGACTCGTTTTCGTAATCAACGAAGCCCTCATTCTCATCTGCTGTGCCGAACAAATTTCTCAAAAATCCTGCCATTTTTAATTTCCTCCCAATTATTTATTATTGTATTTCCTTTGCCCGAACAGCGCTGAACCTATTCGGACAATGGTTGCCCCGTGTTTTATTGCCGTCTGATAATCTCCCGACATTCCCATCGAAAGAGTATCGAACAGCCCCCCTTTTCGCTCTGTCTTTATTTCCTCAAAAAGGTCATGCATACGAGCGAAAACTTCTTCTCCGCACCCTGCGGGCGGGATAGTCATAAGACCTCTCAGCCTTATGTTTTTAAGCGTTTCCAATTCCTCGCAAAAGCTCTTTGCATTTTCGGAAAGGATACCGCCTTTTGTTTCTTCCCCGCCTATATTTATCTCGGCGAGTATATCCATAACAATTCCGTGCTGCGCGGCGCGTCTGTCTATCTCCTGCGCCAAGTGCAGGCTGTCAACGGAATGTATCATTGAAACCTTGTCAATAATGTACTTTACTTTATTGGTCTGGAGCGAGCCGATAAAGTGGACCTCTGCGGGCGCGTAGCTTTCACGCTTTTCGAGGTATTCCTGTACGCGGTTTTCGCCGAGGAGCTTTACCCCCAGCCCTACCGCAAAATTCACCCTTTCGGGAGGCACTGTCTTTGTCACCGCCATAAACTTTACTTCGTCATGACGGTTTGAAAGCGCCATTGCCTTTTCTATATTTTCGCGGATGATCCCGTAATTCTCACGGATATCGGGAAATTCCGCATCAAACAATTTTTCCATCGTAGAGATCCTTGCCCTCTGTAACAACACTGTCGTAGAGCTTCAGATAATCGCTGTCCGTCTCCTGCGTGCAGATGACGTAATCCTCGCCCCAATACACAACGTTTACCTTTTTGAAGTACAGCTTGTTCTCGCGCTTTATATAAACGCCAAGCTCGTTTTTATCGTTGTTGTGGAGCGCGCTGTTGGATATTCTCAGTCCACCGTAGCTCTTGAGCACCAGCTTGAAGCTCGCCGTCCTCGAAGACATCGTTTCGGGAATGAGGTCATCACACTCGAAAACGTATATCGCCTTTCCGTCTCCGCACTCTTTTTCGGAAACTACCGTTGCATTCAGCAGTCTTGAACCCGAACCGATCCTTACAACTACCTCCGAGTCTTCGCCTATGCCGAACATTTTTTGCTCTTCGATAACTGCCGCCGCTCTCCAGCGATAATCCGACACAAGTTTCCCGACAGCGTTCTGCTCGGGCTGTTTTGAGGGCGTTTCTATTATTCCGTTTATTCTCTCCTCTGTAAGAGAGTCAAAATCGGAATAGCCTATTTCTCCCTCATATCCGTCTATACCGCTTACGAAATAACCCGTACCGCCGGCAATTACGTCGTGTGTACTGCCCGAAACAAGCGATTCAAGCTCGGAAACCCTCTGCCTCAAGGCGTTTTTCTTTTCCTCGTAGCCGTTGCTTTCCTTTAAAGTTATCTCGCGCTTGCACATAGCGCACAGAAGATCGTTTCCGTACTTTGAAACGTCCGAATAATTTCCGTTTAAAATGCTGTCAATAACGGAAGCGTGGCTCTCGTTTATCTGAGCCGAGATCGCCTCAAGCTGAGAATTGTCCGTTCCGATGAGCTTTTCCGCGCTCTCCAGCATTTCTATCTGCTTTTTTATCTGCTCTATCTCACGGCTTCTCGCAATATCCTCGCTGTTTTTATAGCGCTTTGCGATGACCGTGCTTTTTCCGACCTTTATCCCGTCGTCATGCTCATAGCTCAAATACCCCGTGCCGTCGTCATACACAATGGTCTCATCGCGCATAAAAACGCCCGTAAACGGTATCTCTTCATCAAAATCATAGCTGAACGCAGTCTCCGTTTTCAAGGTACTGCCTGTCGAGAAAAAGATCTGACCTACAGCAATAATGATAACGAACGCCGAAACTATAAACAAAACGGCTCTTGTCCACGCCGACTTCACCTAAAAGCTCACCTCCGTATCACAAAGGCAGCCTTTATTCCTCTCCGCCCTTTTCATAAGCGTCAAGTATAGAAACAGGCTTAAACGGCGTAATAGTCGAAATAGCGTGTTTGTAAATGAGATTTTGCTTACCGTCTGTGTCAAGAATGACGGTATAATTATCAAATCCCTTTACGATCCCCTTGAACTGAAATCCGTTCGTGATGTAGATCGTAACGGGAATTTTGTCCTTTCTCGCCTGGTTTAAAAAAACGTCCTGTAAATTGATGTCCTTTGCCATAATATCACCTTTTCTCTCTGTATTGAAAGCGGAACTGTCCAAACTTGTCCGCATTTCATCGGTGTCGCGTCCGAAAAAAACGAACGTTCCCCAACTATATACATACAGTATAACACATTTGTTCAAAAAATGCTATACTTTTTTTATAAAAATTTATAAATTTTCTATAAAAAAACAACATTTTTTCAAAATTTTTTTAATTTCGGCTATTGATTTCCAAATTCTGTAAGCTGCCGTCAATGATAACTCTTGCTTTTGCGACAACATCAGCGAGGCTGTCGCCGTTTTCGATCACTAATCTGTTCATTCGGCTGTCCCGCCTGAACCAAGTAAGCTGTCTTTTGGCATACTGACGGGTGCGGAGCTTTATTTCTTCTATGCACTCATCGAGCGTTTTTTCATTTCTTATATACGGATAAAGCTCTTTTATGCCTATTGCCTGCGCGGCTGTCGGGCGGTCTTTCTGAATAAAGCAAGCCTGCGCCTCTTCTAAAAGTCCGCGCTTTATCATATCGTCAACGCGCCTGTTTATCCTGTCTTTCAGCAATTCGCGGTCTGCAAGATCAAGAAAGATCATTATAAACTCATACGGCGATGGCTCTCTGCGGGAATTTCTTTTTGCCTCGGAAATGGTATGTCCCGTGGTTTTATAGACTTCAAGCGCGCGGATTATCCTGCCGATATTGTTTTCGTGCAGAGTCTCAGCGGTTTCGGGATCTACCTCTCTCAATTTTTCAAAGAGCGCTTTAGCTCCGTTTTCCTCGGCAAATTTTCTCAATTCCCCGCGGAATTCATAATCCTGTCCGCTTTCGTCAAATATCAGATTATCAACGAACGAGCTTATATAAAGCCCCGTGCCTCCGCATATTATCGGCATTTTTCCGCGCGATATAATATCGTTTGCCTTTTCCTTGCACAGCTTTACATAATCCGCGACAGAAAAGCTCTCGCTCGGATCGAGAAAACCCATGAGGTGGTGGGGTATGCCCTGCTGTTCTTCGGGTGTCGCCTTTGCCGAAGCAATGTCCATATCGGTATATATCTGCATACTGTCGGCGGATATTATCTCCCCGCCGTAAATTTTCGCAAGCTCTACAGACAGCGCGGTTTTTCCCGAAGCGGTAGGTCCGCAGACAACAATTATGTTTTTCAATTATATCAACCCTTAAATCTTACCCGCTCAAATTGCATGCGGTTACTGTATTCTACCGAAATAACGTTCGATCTGCCTCTTTGATATCTGAGTTATAACAGGTCTGCCGTGGGGACAATAGCGTATGTCGTTATTTTTCAGTACCTCTCTTGCCAGAAAAGTAAGCTCCGCTATGCTCTGGTTTTCGTTTGCACGAATGCTCGCCTTGCACGCCATTGTATGAAGAACATCATCAAACAGCGCGCCCTCGGCGTTGTCGTTTCCCGAAGCAAGTATCTCGGCTATGCTCTGTATAAGGTCTTCGGGATCGCTCCCCTCAAGCGACTGGGGAACTCCCTCTACAAAAACTTTTCCGTCGTCTGTGAGCTTTATGAGTATTCCCGTGTTTTCAAGCCGGTCTTTAAAGCATTTCACCGCTTCAAACTCCTCCGCGCTCAGAAATACCTCTTTCGGCTCTATAAGAAGTTGACCGTGGATATCCGTTCCGCGCTTGAACCGCTCGAAATTTATCCGCTCATGGGCGGCGTGCTTGTCGATAAGAATGAGAGTATCTCTGCTTTCGCAAAGTATATAGGTCTTAAAAAGCTCGCCTATTACGCGAATATCCAAAGGCTCTGTGCGGACTTCTTCAGCTTCTTCTTTTGCGGGAACTTCCCGCTTTTCAAACGACTTTTCCGATATGAACGTAAATCCGCTCAGATCGGGCTGTTCGCTTTGGATAATTCTCGGAGCGGGAATAATCTTTTCGCTCACGTCCGAGACCGTTTCTCCCGAAAGCGTCGGCTGGACGGCTTTTACCTCGGGCTTTTTATAAAAGCTCTCGGGGGCAGGAGCGGGCTTTTGTACGGAAAATATCTCGTTTCCTACGGGAACTTTTACGGTTGGTATAAGTACAGTAGAAACGCCTGTTTCCTCGTTTAGTTCATTTGACAGCCTTATTTCACGGCTCTCGTCATAGCCCGTTATTGAATTTTTGACAGCAAAATAAATAGCGTCAAAAACAGCTTTTTCGTTTGAAAACCGAACTTCGGTCTTTGCGGGAGATATGTTTGCGTCAAGAAGCGCGGGATCTATGTTTATGCAAAGAACGCAGGCGGGAAATTTCCCGACCATGATATTGTTTCTGAATGCTTCTTCAAGTGCCGCGCAGCAGAGCGGGCTTTTCACACTGCGTCCGTTTACAAAGAAATTCTGCATTGTGCGGTTTGATCTCGTAAAAAGCGGAGAGCTTACATATCCCGTAACGCCTATCTCACGGTAAACGTTCTCTACGGGTATCATTGACGCAGCGAACTGTTTTCCGAATACCGCATGTATCGTGTTGTAAAAGCTCCCGTCGCCCGAAGTTAGTATGGTCTGTTTGCCGTCGCGGATAAATCTGAACGAAATGTCGGGGTGTGAGAGAGCGAGCTTTTCCACAACGTTTGAGGTATAATTTCCCTCTGTCACGTCTTTTTTCAGGAATTTAAGGCGCGCGGGAGTGTTGTAAAACAAATCGCGGATAATTATGGTCGTGCCCTCGGCACAGCCTATCCTGTCGTATTCCTCGGGCGCTCCGCCCTCCATTTTATAAGAAACGCCGAGCTTGTCCACGGCTCTCCTGCTTATTGCCTCAACGCGTGACACCGCGCAGACAGACGCAAGAGCTTCTCCTCTGAACCCCAGGGTATTTATGTTTTCAAGGTCATGAGCGGAAAGGACTTTGCTTGTGGCATGGCGCATAAATGCAAGAGGCATATCCTCATAAGAGATACCGCAGCCGTCGTCTGTAACTCTCATATACGAGATACCGCCGCGCTTTATCTCAACGCAGATATTATGCGCGCCCGCGTCTATCGAATTTTCGCAAAGCTCTTTTATGACCGACGACGGGCGTTCTATAACTTCGCCCGCCGCTATAAGCTCATATACGCTTTTATCAAGCTGGTTTATCTTAGGCATTTTTTACCTTTCCATTCTACAGGCTTAGATTTATTTTTTCTGCAGTTTTATCTATTTCAGACTTTCTTTAAGCTCTTTCAAAAACAAAAGCGCGTCCATAGGCGTAACGGTGTTTATATCTACCGAGCGCAGTCTTGCAAGGACATTCTGCTCTTCAACTGCTACAAGGCTTATCTGGCTGTTCTTTCCCTTTTCGAGAGTTTCCGCCAGCTTTACCTTTCCGCTTATCTCAAGGTCTTTAAGTTCTTCTTTTGCTCGCTCAACTACCTTGTTCGGAAGCCCCGCCAGCTTTGCGACTTCTATTCCGTAGCTGTCGTCGGTCCCGCCGGGGATTATTTTATGCAAAAACTTTATATCGTCACCGCGTTTTGTAACTGCAACGCTGAAATTTTTTACGCCCTTATATTCCTTTTCCATTGCGATAAGCTCATGATAATGTGTAGCGAAAAGCGTTTTCGCGCCTATCTTTGAAACGATATATTCCGCGACGGACTTTGCAATGGATATCCCGTCAAACGTAGACGTGCCGCGTCCTATCTCGTCGAGGATAACAAGGCTGTTCTGCGTGGCGTTTTTAAGGATATCGGCGACTTCGTTCATTTCTACCATGAAAGTAGACTGTCCCGCAGTCAGATCATCAGACGCGCCGACTCTTGTAAATATCTTGTCCACAACGCCTATCTTCGCATAGCTCGCGGGAACAAAACAACCTATCTGCGCCATAAGGACAATTATCGCGGTCTGGCGCATAAACGTAGATTTTCCCGACATATTCGGTCCCGTGATAATAAGGAGCTTGTTGTCGGAACTGTCAAGATAAACGTCGTTTGGCGTAAACTGTCCGTCAACGGCGATATTTTCAACGACGGGATGCCGTCCGTCCTTTATATCTATAACGCTTTCTAGAGTTATCTCGGGCTTTACATAACCGTTTTCGAGAGACACCTGTGCGAATGAACACAGCGCATCGACCTGCGACAAAGCAAAAGCTGTCTGCTGTATCTCGGCGAGCTTTGTTCCGACATAGTCGCGTATCTCCGTGAAAACAGACTGTTCGAGCGCAAGCAGTTTTTCATTTGCGCCAAGTATCTCGCCCTCGATCTTTTTCAGCTCTTCCGTTATAAATCGCTCGCCGTTTGTAAGCGTCTGTTTTCTGATATAATCTTCGGGAACTTTATCCTTAAAGCTGTTTGACACCTCGATATAATAACCGAAAACATGGTTTGAGCCGACTCTGAGAGTGCGTATTCCTGTTTTTTCACGCTCACGGGCTTCAAGCTCACGGAGTATGTTCTCCGCGCCTCCCGAAACAGAACGCAGTCTGTCTATCTCGTCATTGAAGCCGTCTTTTATAACTCCGCCGTCTTTTAAATTTGCGGGCGTTTCGTCCGATATGGAATTTTCTATAAGGCGCGCAACGTCGGTGCTTTCGCTTATCTCGGAATTTAGTTTTGTAAGAAGCCGCGAGCCGAATGCTCCGAGCGCCGATTTTACGGCAGGAATAGCCGAAAGAGTTTTTCCCATAGAATAAACGTCGCGGGGATTTGCGGTCTTATATGCTATCCTTGACATCAGACGCTCAATATCGTGTATGTTTTTCAGCGCTTCGCGGATATCCGAAAGTGATGCGGAATTCTTCATAAGCTCGTCTACTGCGTCAAGCCTTGAAAGTATCTTTGAGTGATCAGCCAGCGGACGCTCCACCCACGAGCGAAGTCTTCTCCTGCCCATGCTTGTTATGGTCTTGTCTATAACATACAGAAGCGAACCGCGCTTGTTTCCCGTGCGCATTGTTTCACAGAGTTCAAGATTTCTGCGGGCATTAAAGCCGAGATCCATAAACTCCTTTTTATTCTGCACATGAACGGACGTAAAACGCTTTACGGTCTCCTTATAGGTATCGCCGACATATCTGAAAAGAGCGCACATTGCCTTTTGAACAAGAGGCATTGAGCCTATGCCTATCGCAGAAATGTCCGAAACATTTTCAAACTGTGCGGTTATAACGGAGATATCCGAGCTGTCAAATTTATTATCATCACACAGCTCGCAGGAGCTGTTTCTCATATTTTCACTGATAAACGAGGATATGTTTTTAAGGTCGAGAAAGTTTTGGTTTATAAGTATCTCAACGGGGCTGAAGCCCGAAAGCTCTGAAATTATCTCGTTTTCGCGGTTTTTTCCGTGCTTTTCATAGACGTTTATCTCGCCTGTGGATATATCCGCAAAGACCATTCCGACGCCGTCGCCGTCGGCGAAAATGCTCGCGATATAGTTGTTCTTGTCCTCGCTGAGCATAGAATCCTCGACGACTGTTCCCGCTGTCACGAGCCGTATGACTCCGCGCTCAACAAGTCCCTTTGTCGTCTTAGGATCGGTCAGCTGTTCGCAAATAGCCACTTTAAAGCCTTTGTCTATGAGCTTTTTTATGTATATCTCACTGCTGTGATACGGCACTCCGCACATAGGAGAGCCTGCCCGCGAGGTAAGCACAAGCTCCAGCTCCCGCGATACATTTACCGCGTCATCAAAAAACATTTCATAAAAATCGCCCAGGCGGAAAAACAGGATATATTCCGGATATTCCGCTTTTATGCTCAAATATTGCTTGAGCATAGGAGATACAGTTTCTTTTACCATTCGACAGACCGACTTTCATTTATTTAAAGTGAAATGCAATCAGAAACATTTCCGTATTATAAACAAATTTGCTTTAACCGCACCCTCCGCAGGTCGAGCAGCTTCCCGTACAATCAGCCGTTGGCGGCGCAGTCGGACAAGTTTCGGGATCCATTCCCTCGACTGAATAAGTGAGGATAGTGTTTATCTCGCTCATAAGCGTGTCCATGCCCTGCTTTGCAACTGTAAACAAAGCCATATTCTCGTTTGACATGACCTTTTCATAGGCTTCCTGCATTTTAACGTTAAGCTCCTTTACCTTTTCGGTATCAACGGGATCTTTCCCGTTTTCGAGCGCGGCGTTCTGACGGATAAGGTTGAACTCTCCTATAAGCTCCTGAAGTCCCTCGTCCGCGTCGTTTGCCTCTTTAGCCTTTGTATAGGCTATATAGCGTTCGTCCGCCTGTACTGCCTTTCCGAGTGCTCTTGCCGCTTCAATAACTGTCATAATGATCTCCTCCGTTAAAATAAATTATCTTATTATTGTACCTAAAAGCGCCCAATTGAGCGCCTTATCTATCCTTACGTTTACAAAACTGCCGATAAGCTCCTTTTCTCCCGCAAAGTCCACAATTACATTCTGCGGAGTCTTTCCCGTGAGAAGCGAAGCGTCCGTTCTTCCCTCTCCCATGCACAATACGCGAAATGTTTGTCCGACATATTTTTCATACATATCGGTCCCTATTTTTTCCTGCAGGGCGAGAAGCTCTCTGAACCATTTTCCCTTTTCCTCTGCTGTGACAGGATCGGGCAGTTCTTCGGCTTTTGTGCCTTTGCGCAGGCTGAAAATGAAAGTAAAGAGCGAATCGAACTTCACGCGTTCTACAAGCGAAAGCGTTTCTTTAAAATCATCGTATGTTTCCCCGGGAAATCCCACGATAATGTCCGACGTCAGCGAACAATCGGGTATTTTCTCTCTTATATACTCGACAATTTCGAGATAATTTTCTCTTGTATAATGCCTGTTCATGAGCTTCAGCACTCTGTCGGATCCGCTCTGTACGGGCAGATGAAAATGTCTGGTAACTTTTTCGCATTCGGCTATTGCGTCTATAAGCTCTTTTGTAGCGTCCTTGGGGTGGCTCGACATATAGCTTATGCGAAATTCTCCCGAAAGCGAGTTTATCGCCCGCAGAAGTTCAGCAAAATTCGTGCCGAGTTCTTTTCCGTATGAATTTACGTTCTGACCTAAAAGCCAGATATCCTTTGCACCGCTTTCGACCGCCTGTTTTACCTGTTTTATGATTTCAGACTTTTCGCGCGAGCGCTCTCTGCCTCTTACATACGGAACTATGCAGTAACTGCAGAAATTGTTACAGCCGTACATTATCGGAACATTTGCCGAAATAACGCTTTCGCGACTTATCGGAAGCCCCTCGGCTATAACTCCGCCCTCTTTCGGAACGGAAAAAATCCGCTTTTTTTCATTAAGCTCCCTGTAAATAAGTTCGGGCAGAGTATGCAGAGCGTTTGTGCCGAAAACTATGTCAACATGAGGAAAGCTCTTTTTTATCCTTTCGACGATATGTTCCTGCTCGACCATACATCCGCACACGGCAATTATCATATCGGGGTTTTTCGCTTTGTCATGCTTTAATGCTCCGAGATTTCCGAATACTCTGTCCTCGGCGTTTTCTCTCACCGCGCAGGTGTTGAATATCACGATGTCCGTATTTTCGGGGCTGTCGGAAAATCCAAAGCCCATTTCCGAGAGCATTCCCTTTATTTTCTCTCCGTCGCTCACATTCTGCTGACAGCCGAAAGTGTGGACATGAGCCAAAGGCAATTCTTCACGGGCGGAGAAAATATCCCTCACTTTTTGCGAAAATTCCCGCTGACGCAGAATTTCCTCGGGAGTTATCCTTATTGTCATAAAATATTATACCTCAATTATTTCAAATCAACCGTTCTTTTCTTGGAAACCTTTTGCTTTCCCGCTTATTCCGTGACAGGTCAACTGTCTTTGCGAAAACCGCGGCAATGACTTCCTCTGCTCCCGCGTCAAGCAAAAGCTCTGCGCAAACGGAAAGCGTGCTCCCCGTAGTGCAGACATCATCTATCAGAATGAGCTTTTTACCGCAAATGTCGGCTTTGTCATTGATATAGAAAGACTGCCTTGCGTTTTCAAAGCGCATTTTCATATTGAGCATTTTCTGCTCTTGCTTGTCGTCGCGCGCTTTCAGAGCTTTTAAAACAGGAACTCCGCTATGCCATGATATCCTTTGGGCTATCTTTTCCGCAGTAGAAAAGCCTCTTTTCTGCACGCTCATAAAACCGCTCGGAACGGGAACAAGCGCGTGTGCATGCTCTTTTGATATCTTTTTATACATCATCAGCGCAAATGCGTCAACGGGATATATAAGCCCTTTGTATTTCATGCTAAGCACCGCTGTTCTTGCTCTGTATGCATAATAACAGCACGCATAGAGCCGCGAAACGTTTTCGGGAGGCGTGATAGGCTTATTTACATACGGCAGGAATTTCGGACAGCTTTTGCACATATACTTGTCCGAATTTATTATTTTCCCGCAGAACGGACACTTGTTCGGATATAAAAGCGAAATTATTCTTCGCTCAAAGTTATACAGCTTCAGTCTGTCCAAAATTATCCTCTATCATTTGTTTAAGGCAGGAAGTTCTTTCATCCCGTCTGTCGTTTTTCAGCATACGGCTTATCTTTTTTTCCGTGCCTATAAGGATAAGCGTAGACTTTGCGCGCGTCACGGCGGTGTAAAGAATGTTCCTGTACGAGAGCTTTTCCATTCCGTTCGGCAGGGGGATAACGACCGCGGGATATTCGCTTCCCTGGCTTTTGTGGACGGTCATGGCGAAAGCGTGTTCTATGTTTTTAAGCATGTCACCGTCATATACAGCCCTCCTGCCGTCAAAGTCGATAAGCAGGCGCATATTCGTTCTGTCGGCTTCTATTATCGTGCCGATATCGCCGTTATAGACGCCGCGCGATTTTTCATTTCCCCGCCGCCACTCTACTTCATAATCGTTTTTGTTCTGCATTATCTTGTCGCCCTCGCGGAAAAGCGTTTTCATATACTTTATCTCGCGTTTATCCGAAGCAGGGGGATTTAATGCGTTCTGAAGCACAGCATTGAGCCTCATTGTGCCTACTGTTCCCATTCTCGAAAGGCACAAGACCTGTATATCCGCTATCGGATCATAGCCGTAGCTTTTAGGAAGTCTTTGAGAGCAAAGCGCGTTTACAAGGCTGGTTGTGTTTTCTTCACTTTCCGAGGGCATAAAGAAGAAATCCTTTTTCCGCTCGTTGAGTTCGGGCATCTCGCCTTTTATTATCGCATGGGCGTTTGTCACTATAAGGCTCTCCGCCGCCTGTCTGAATATCTTTGTAAGTTCGGCTTTCGGCACTCTCCCGCATCCCACCATATCCCGCAGGACATTCCCCGCGCTGACGGACGGGAGCTGGTCGCTGTCGCCGACAAGAATAAGCCTCGCAGAGCTTTTTAATGCCCTCAAAAGCGAAGCGAACAAAAGCTCGTCTACCATAGACATTTCGTCTATTATAAGCACGTCACAGGAAACAGGGTTGTCCTCGTTTCTTCTGAAAACGCTTTCTCCTGTCGAAAGGTCGGCTTCCAAAAGCCTGTGTATCGTCTGAGCGGGTGCGTTTGTAAGCTCCGCTATTCTCTTTGCGGCTCTGCCCGTCGGGGCGGCAAGTTTTATTTTAAGATTACGTTTTTTGCATAGCTCAATAACGGCATTGAGCGTCGTTGTCTTTCCTGTTCCGGGACCGCCCGTTATGATAAAAATATGTGAGTTCATACAGCCGTTTATCGCTGCTTTCTGTACCTCGTCGTATTCTATGCCGTTTTCCCATTCCACGCCGCTTATTTCCTCGGAATAGTCCGTGTTTTCGTTTTTGGAGCGCTTTATCATCTCGCAAAGTTTTTGAGAAATAAAGCTCTCCGCTCTGAAAAACTCCGAAAGGAAAATATACCTGTCGCCGCTATTTTCATATACAGCGATATCCTCGTTTGAAAGAAGATACTCTTCCGCCGAGAAAAACAGGTTTTCATTTGTCATGAGCCATGTTGTTACATTAGTTTTCAGCAGCGTTTCATTTAGGCAGGTGTGTCCGTCGTTCACGGCTTTTTTAAGCTCGTGAAGTATCGCCGCCGAAACGCGCTCCTCGCTGTCTTTCGGGAATTTCAGGTCTTCGGCTATCCTGTCCGCGTCCTCAAACGGAAGCTCTATCCCCCACCCGCACAGCAAATAGGGATTTCCCTCGACGGCGCGTATAAGATCGCTCCCGTATTTTTTCCATGCCGCAGAAATATAAACATACTGCACGGAATATTTTGAAAAGTATGTAAGAGCCTTTCTTACACCCGAAATATTCTGATATTCTTTTCCGATAAGAAGCGCTTTTTCGGGGGTAACGCCTTTCAGCGCGGAAAGCGATATAGGATCGTTTTCGAGGATATCCGCCGTTCTTTCGCCGAATGCGTCTACTATTTTCCGAGCCAGGACATTGCCTACTCCCGCTAAAATTCCCGACGAAAGATATTTTTTCATCATGTTGAGATCTGTCGGAATATGCCGTTCAAAAATATCAACGCTGAACTGCTTGCCGTATTTGGGGCTTGTGACGTATTCGCCGTACATGGTGAGCTGTTCGCCCTCGCGGACGTCGCCCATTACCCCGAATGCTTCTATTATCTCACTGCCCGTGTCAATATTCAGAACGATATAGCCGTTTTCTCCGTTATAGAAAACAACGTCCTCTACATTTCCCGTAACGCATATCAAATTCTTTACCGTATCCATTTATCCGTTCTTCACCGTTTTATTTCCCAACGACCTTTACATTGTCATACTTCTCTGACAGCTGTTCTGCTAATTTAATTTCACTTTCACTGCCCTTGTCGGCAATTATCTTTATCTCTCCTATATAAGCGTCGCGGCGCGCATGAATGATAAAGCTCTCTAAATCTTCACCGAACTTTACATAAATGTCAAACGTCTCCGTACAGCCTCTTTTAAGCGCGTTCCACAAAAGATACGCCAGCATTGCCGCGGCAAAAATAAGCATAAATATGACCGCAAACGCTCCCAGAAACTCCATAATACCGCCTCCTTAAAGGCAGTATATGCGTTTATCTCCTTTTAAGTTCAGCGCAGTTCCAGCCGTCCTCGTTCTTTTTGACGATCACTTCAAATCCGTTTTCACAAAGCGCATTTTCGACTTCGTCATATCTCTCGTCAATTATCCCCGAAACAATAAGCCGTGCGTCGTTTTTCATGAATTCACCGAAAAGTCCGCTCATTCCTATGATAACGTCCGCCACGATATTCGCGCAGACAACGTCATATCCGCCGCCTATTTCTCCGCGAAGAGCTTCGTTTTCGATTATGTTGCCGCAAAAGGCTTTATAGCGCGATTTGTCGAAATGATTTTTCTCAATGTTCTCCGAGGCAGTCTTTACGGCATTCTCGAAAATGTCGCACATACAAACCTCTTTTGCTCCGAAAAGCAGTGATGCAATAGAAAGTATCCCGCTTCCGCAGCCGAGGTCCAATACCCTTTCCCCGCCCTTTACGGCGTCCTCGAGCACTTCCATTACCATTTTGGTGGTGTGGTGCTGTCCTGTGCCGAAAGTGGACGCGGGATCTATTTCAAGTATCCTGTCGCCGTCATTTGCCGTATAGTCTTCCCACGAGGGCTTTACAACAAGCGTTTTGCCGACACGAAAAGGCTTATAGTATTTCTTCCAATTATTTGCCCAATCCTCTTCTTTTACATTTGCAAATTCAATACGCACGTTTCCGTAAAAGCCGTCCGAATTCTCCGATTTAAGTTCTTCGGCCATGAGCTTTATAGCGGTAAACTGTTCTCTGCCCTGGGCGTTGTCGTGAACGTAGACAGTTATGCACGGCTCGGCATTTTCAAGCCCCATAAGGCTGTCGTCGACATAATCCCAATTTGCGTTTTTATCAGCCAGAAAGTCCTTAAAATCTGCGCTGTCCCTGACGGCAAAGCCGTCTATTCCAAGGTCCGAAAGTCTTGCGGTAATTCCGTCAAGCGCCGCGCTCGATGTGTAGATATCTATCTGAATGAAATTGTCCATAAGTATTCCTCACACTATAAAAATACATTGTAATTATACCATATCTTGTATTAAAAATCAAGTAGGCAAATCAAAAACCGCAAAATATTTACGCCGAAAAAAATAATTCGTCATATTTTTTGTGAAAAATGACGAATGAAAAATAGTGTACAATATACAGTAGGCAGTAATTGCGAAGAGGCTGTTTAATGTGTATGCCGTGTAAAAAGAAACAAGAGTCCAAAACTCTAACCTCTAAAAGGCTATTTTTTCGATTCTTTTATTTCATTGTAAAGCGAACTTAAAGTGGAAATCATCTCCTTGTCCTCGTCGGTTCGAGCGTATGTATCCGCATAAAAGACTTCTAAATATGAAATATAATATTCTGTCATTGGATGATAGTATTTCATTAGTTCGTTCTCGCTCTTTCCGTCGAGCCCATTTTCTTTTACACGACCAGCATTGGCTTTAAAAAATGCGTCATAATCCTTTACGCCATCAATCTCCAGTATGTAATTCAAATAATCTTCATACTTGGAAAAATAAAATGAATAAACATACGCTTCTTCTTCATTTTCAGGTATCACTACATTAAACGCTTCAAGTATCTTTTTTTCCTGCTCCTCGGTAAATTCGACAAGCATTTTATCTTTTTGCATTCCCACCCACGAGAATGGATGACGTTTTTCAGATCTATCAATAAACTTATCTGCATAATCTTTGTAGATATTTGTGTACAAAGAACAGCCGGTCATACTGAATGACAAAACGCATATAATTGCGACCTTTAACAGTTTATTTACCATACGGTTAATATCCTTTGCAATATGTTTCGTTTTCATAACATTCATGATTATCTCCAAGTACAAATAATGCCTAACCTCGTACCTCTAACTCCAAAAAACTTATCCCTAAAAAAACAACCCCGGCAAATTATTTGATATTGCGCTAGATATAAGAAGCTGAATATAAGAAGTAAGAGGTAAGAAATGAGCGAACAACCGTTTGGCACAAATTCTAACCTCTTACCTCTTATTTCTAACCTCTAAGTTGGTGGAGCCGAGGGGAATTGAACCCCTGTCCGAAAACCCGTCCTCACAACTTTCTCCGAGCGCAGTCAGTCATTTAAAATTCCCTTATCCGAGCGCCGACAGACAGGCTTTCGGATTTGGTAGTCTTTGGTACATCAACGGCTGCAAGACAACTCGCCGAAGACGTTCACTGCTGTCCGACGTCAAAGCTCTGCCCGCAGTAAAGCAGAGGTTGACGGCAGCGCGCTTAGGCAGCTGCTAAAACGAGATCTTCGTCTGCGTTTAAATTTAAGTTTGCGCTATTTTGGTGCTTCGCCCGCACCGCCCGCTTATCATGCATCAGGATCCCCGTCGAAGCCTTTACGGCCCCGTTTTGCCGTGGACATAAGTGGTATAATAATCACCTTGCGGTTATTATACCACAAATGTTCTGTTTTGTCAAGCTATTTGAGCGCATTACAAGCACTTTTGGAAAAATCAGGCTGAACTTATTATTCACTTTATATTGCAAACTATTCAGCCATTATTGTTTCTTTTTGCCTAAAAGGAAAATAACGAAAAGTACTGCCGTGCTGAAAATGCATACAATTATTATCACGAGAGAGGGAACTCCGCTTTCTGCCGGAGATCTTTCCTCTTGAAAATCGGGTTCTTCTACAATATACAGCGTGTCGTCAAAATCCTCAACAGCGACTTCTTCCGTTTCGTCATCTTCAATGCTCACTTCATCAGAGCTGTCAGGCTCGCCTGTTTCGCTGTCGGTTGGTCCAACATTGCTTGCTTCACTGTCGGCGGGTTCAATATCGCTTGCTTCGCTGTCGGCGGGTTCAACCTCGCTTGCTTCGCTGTCGGCAGGTTCAATATCGCTCGTTTCGCTGTCAACTGAACTAGTTGTTCCCGAGGGATTTTTCAGCACTGCCCTGTGCTGTTCCTTTAAACCGCAGCGCGCACATATCCTTTCGGCTATGCCGTCGCTTTCTGCTGTCGGCCACTTTATTATCTCATATTCGCCGAACTTGTGTCCGAGGGCGGATATCTGCTTTGAATAACTGTCATTGCAATACTTGCAGGTATATGTTATCAGACCGTTCTCCGTACAGCTTTCTTCTTTTACCTTTCTCTCGGTGTAGCTGTGTTCTTTCTTTGCTATGCTTTTTGTATAACTGTCTCCGCATTCGCAGGTGTATGTTATCTCGCCTGCAGAACTGCAGGTAGGTTCTTTCGTGATTTTTGACGTATAGCTGTGGTCGTGATAAATGCTGAAGAAATTTACGGTGTAGCTTATCGGCTTTGAAACGCCGTTTTTATAGATACCGTTTATCTTTACGGTCACGGTGTCGTTTTGCGAAAACATGCCGACATTGAATATTATGCACTTTTTCCCGCCGTAATTTGAATTGTTTACGGTAAGATACTCCGAAATACCCGTGCTGTTTTTCGTCAGGTGCCAGCTTTTATTCTGATTGGATATATCGACAGTGACCTTTGAAATATCGGGCTCGTCATAATCATCTCCGAGCACAACGGAAAACGCATAATTGTCCGAATGCGACTTATACAATTCTATCGGCATATTTTTCGGAGGCCATGCGACATAATCTCCCGCAAAAGTTTCACTGCGCTTTGTGCCTTTTACATACGCGGCGGAATATGAGCCCGTCATTCCAAATCCTATGGTCTTCAGCGCGGGACTAAGAAGCCACCGTCTGTGACCTAAAAGCGAAATATTGTCCTTGTCGGAATCCTCGATATAACCGAATATGACCGACCTTGCAAGATTTGTATAGCCCTTTGCTATATTAGAACCGCCCGCGCCGTCAGCGCCCGTTTTATAGAGGCTTTCAGGCATTCCTGCGGGCTGTTGGGGGGAATGGCTTAGGCTTCCGTTTGCCAAAAGAACAAGCGAAGCCGCCTGCGCAAGCGCATTGTATTCATCTGTCATAACAACGTCGTCGGGAAGTCCCGCTATGTATCGGCAGAAATTTACGGCATTCAGGGCGTTTTGTCTGTCGCTTTGGGAGATGTTTCCTGCGGCATAAGGCTCTGTTGCCGAATAATTTTCGGTATAAGAAGTGCTTTTGTCGAAATCTAAATTTAACTGTTTATAACGCTGTTTTATCTGCTCTTGGGTAGGATAATTGAGAGTGAACGTCTGCGCAGCATAGGAAACGCCGCCGTTTGATACAACGCAAAATAATGCCATAACAAATACGGCGGTCAAAAGGCACATAAAAAAGCGTCGTTTCATTGGCGTCATTCCTCTCTGAATTGCAGTCTCATTTAATTCTAACATAATAATATATTATTGTCAACAACATTTTTATGTCAATAACTGAAATTTAAACGACTATTTTATTTCCCGAAAAGTCCTCTCTTTTCCTGTTCGCTTACTGTTATTGACAAAACCTTATATCCTGTTTTCTCGACAGCGGTGCGGAGCTCTTCTTCATTTATTTCATTTTCAGACAATACGACGGTTTCTCCTTTCCTATGCGAAGAACTGACTTTTTTGACCTTAAACGCGTTTCTTACAGCGTCATTTACATGACTCTCGCACATTCCGCACATCATGCCGTCGATCTTCATCGTTATTTTTTTCATTATAACTGCTCCTTTCAATATAAGTTAGACATAACTAACTACAACTTATTATAACTCTGTTTTAGCGTTTTGTCAAGAGGAAGTTGTTTTTGGGGATTAAGTTATTTTAATCTATAGGCGCAGATCCGAAAACTGTCATCTCATTATTGTGTGTTTTTTGTTGAAAGGCACAGAACCAAAAGAAGTTTCCCCGCCCATACCCTCTCCTATCCCCAATCATCTCTCCCGCCCGGTCGGCGCCGTTGCGTTAGCTACGCTAACGCCCGCTCATTTCGCTTACGCTCCATTCGCAATTTCATTGCTGACGCAATGAAATTACGGCGCCTCCCTACGCACTTTTCCTTGATTTAAGTTGTTTAAGCCTATAGGCGCATAACCGTAAGGTTGTCCGCTTATTTATCACTTTGAATAACTCAAACGCTCTTCTTTCCCGCTCAAATGTAAATGCATTTCTGGGGCGGTTTTACGCTCATCACCTCTTTGTAAGATTGCCTTTTCAAATGCAAGCATTTGAAAAGGCAATGCGGGGAAAACTCTTGTTTTCCCCGCACCCTTTAGCGCTAATTTGCGGATTGCGGGGGCTTTGCCCCCGCACCCCCACCAAAGGGCGCAATGCGCCCTTTGGAAACCCATATACCGCGCCTTACGGCGCGGTCGGGTAGCAGAAAGGTTGTTTACCGCTCGAAACAGCTTCTTACCTCTTAACTTTTACTTCTTACCTCTAAAAGTTCTTTCCTCTATATTCCTCGAATATTTTAAGATAGCTGTCGTATCTCTCTCGCGCGATCTGTCCGTTTTCAACCGCTTCTTTCACAGCGCACCCGCTTTCCTTTATATGTCGGCAATTTGCAAACCTGCATTTCGGCGTTATCTCCCGAAACTCCCTGAATGCTCCGTCAAGCTCGTCTTTCGGTATATCGCAGTAGCACCCGATATCTACGGTCGAAAATCCGGGCGTATCGGCTATATAACCGTTTCCGATTTTAAACAGCTCGACCTGTCTGGTCGTGTGCCTGCCTCTGCCGAGCTTTTGGCTTATCTCCCCCGTTTTCAGCGAAAGCTCGGGAAACAGAACATTAAGCAGGCTCGATTTTCCTACTCCCGAATTTCCGATAAATGCCGAAATGCCCTCGCCTATAAGCTCTCTTACTTCATTTGCGCCCTCGCCCGTTATATTGTCAACAGCGCACACCGAAATGCCTATGCTTCGGTATATTTCGGGCAATTCTCCCGCTTTTTCAAGGTCTATCTTTGTAAAAACTATTATAGGCTCAATGTCTTTGCTGTCAGCAACTGCAATGAGCTTGTCGAGGATAAGTCTGTTTACTTTCGGCTCAACTGTACTGTTTACAAAAAAGATCCTGTCAAGATTAGAAAGCGGCGGTCTGGACAGATAATTTTTCCGCTCGGATATTTCCGTAATAACAGGCTCCGCATTTTCAGAAACTCCTACAGTCACCATATCCCCCGCCGAGGGACTTATTCCCCTTTGGCGAAAAATGCCGCGCGCAGCGCATTTTATGTTCTCTCCGAAAAAATCACCGCCGAGGGCGTCCACATAATAGACGCCCCCGACGGACTTTGTTATTATTCCGTTAAATGTACTTTCACTCATATCTCTGATTAAATACGAATTTATTGGAGTATGTTCTCACTAGGCTCCGGCGTTGTTTCAACAGGTTCGCTTGAGCTTTCGACAGGCTCGCTAGAACTCTCGGGGGGAGTTGTACTTTCTACAGGCTCGCTAGAGCTCTCGGGAGGAGTTGAGCTGGAGCTCGGAGGCGGCGTAGGCGTCGTACTGCTTGACGAAGCAGTATCCGTAAGCTGTTTGAATACGCCGCTGTTGTTCTGTACTTTACGCTCCTCAAACGAGTCACTGGTAAACGTAATTTTACTCTCGATATAAGTTGCTTCTTTTCCGTTGGCTGTATTTCTGACGATTATCGTATAGGTCTTTTGAGTGCCGTTCTGACCTTTTATAGTATAGCTCTGTGTCTTAGACGCCGTAAGACCGACATTTACTGTCTTTGTGCTTGAAAGTTCTCCGTCAACATACAGTCTGAACTGGAAGTCACCCGAAATACCCTGCGGAAGCGTAAATTCCCATGTGTATTCCTTTTCGGGAAGCTCGCCGCTGCTTACTGTAAGGGTTATCTCGGTTCCGGGCATTACCTTTTCATCAGCCTTTATGCTTTGCTTTAATACCTTGCCCTTTTCTTCAATGCTGTCTTCGTACTCTACCTTTGGTATAAGACCGTATTCATCACAGCGGTTGAGCGCTTCCTGGAGAGGCATTCCCTCAAGTTTCGGAACGATCTTCATCTTTTCCGCCGCGCCCATGCTTACATAAACAACGACTGTCGAACCCTGCTCCGCAAATTCATGTGCGGGAGGTTCTGTCGAAATTACTCTTCCCTCGGCTATTTCGTCGCTTTCCATACTCGAAACTTTGACTTTAAAGCCGTCTCTTTCGAGCTGTTTCTTTACAGCCTCATAATCTCTGTCATGAAAATCCTGGATCTCGACCTTTCTGTTGCCCATACTTACTTTTACTACTATAGTAGAGCCGATCTTTACCATTCTTCCCTCGACAGTACCCTGCTCAAATATATATCCCTCGGCATACTCGCTGCTGTATTCGTCCTGTTTTACAAGAGTCATAAGAGTGCCGTCTTCATATTCTTTGCTGGCTTCTGCCCATGTCTTTCCGATAAGCTGAGGCATTGCAAACTCGCCGTTTTCAACAACAACGCCGTGGAGAGTGCCGTTGCTCGAAGAACTGCTGTTGCCTCCCTTATCGAAACGCTGAGATAACAGCATAAGGATAAGGAACACAGCCGCGACAACGATCGCCGCGCCTACTGCAAACAAAATAGGAATGACGGGCGAACGGCGTTCTTCTACCTCTTCTTCGTCGTCATCATATTCCTCGTCTTCATACTCCTCGTCTTCGTCCTCGTAATCTTCCATTTTTACGGGAACACGAACTTTCTCCGCTTCGGAAACAGGCGAAAGAGTCATAGAAGATTTAGAACTGCTCTCTGCCGCACCCGGCTTATAATCGAAAACCATTCCGGGGTTGTTCTTGAATTCTTCGAGGTCGGTTATCATCTCTCCCGCAGTCTGATAACGCGCGGTAGGATCTTTCTGCATAGCCTTTAAAACTATCTGCTCCAACCCCTCGGGGATAGTTTCGTTTATTTCCGTAGGACGCTTCGGGGCAGTCTGCATATGCTTAAGCGCAATAGCTACAGCCGTATCTCCGTCAAACGGCTTCTTTCCCGTAAGCATTTCATAGAGCGCAACGCCTACGGAATAGATATCGCTTCTCTCGTCCGTAAGGTCGCCCCTTGCCTGTTCGGGGCTTATATAATGCACAGAACCTATTGTCTTATCGGACACGGTATTGTTGTTCTCGCGGTTGAAGCGGGCAATGCCGAAATCCATGACCTTTATTGTTCCGTCGCTTAAGAGCATGATATTCGAGCTTTTTATGTCGCGGTGGACAATGCCCCTGTCGTGAGCATGACGGAGCGCCTTTAGTATCTGGATAGTGAACATAACGGCATAATTCCATTTCAGAACGCCCTGCTGTTCAATATATTCCGTAAGCGTTATCCCGTCTACATATTCCATGACGATAAACTGCACCTTATCGGTAAATCCGACGTCATAGATCTTTACGATATTCGGGTGTGAAAGCAGAGCTATAGCCTTGCTCTCATTGCGAAAACGGCGAAGAAACTCATCGCTCCCCGCAAACTCCGTTTTAAGGATCTTTACGGCGACCGTTCTATCCTCCTGGATATCTCTCGCGCGGTAAATTTCCGCCATTCCGCCGACGCCTATAAGCTCTAAAAGCTCATATCGTCCGTCCAGCTTTTTTCCGATATTACTGTCCATTATAATCTTTTCCCCTTTTGATCGCACATGTTTCTGAGCATAAATACCTATACATTCTATATTATACCACAGTTTTCAGCAAAAGTCAACCTTTTTTTCGGCTGTTACCAAACTGTAACCAAACTGTAATAAAACTGTAATAAATCAGCCTGTCAATAAAGCCGTGTCTTTATACCGATATAAGCGCAACGGATACATTGTCGTGTCCGCCGTTATCGTTTGCATATTCCACAAGTCTGCGGCAGCAATCGCGCGGCTTATTGTCAAAACAGATGTCAAGTATATCGAGGTCGTCGCCGTATGCCGAAAGTCCGTCACTGCACAAAAGCAGCATATCCCCGTCGTTTAAGTCAAGCTCGAAATAATCGGGGATTATCTCATCGTCTGCTCCCACGGCGCGCGTTATTTTGCTTCTTTTCGGGTGAGTCTTGGCTTCTTCTTCGGTTATGATCCCCTTATCCACAAGCTCGCGGACATGAGAATGATCTTTTGTTATCTGCCTTATACATTCGTCATCGCCCTCGCAGAAGAGCTGGTATGCTCTGCTGTCGCCTACGTTTATTATATGCGCGGTATTTTTATATACGATAGCGGCAACGCAGGTTGTTCCCATTATTTCGTCTTCTTTTTCTTTGGGATAGCCGCGCAAAATAGAGTTTGCCGCGACAACAGCCGTTATGAGCAGATTTCGTATGGCGTTGCTTCCGAGGTCTTCGTTAAAATATTCTTTTATTCTTTGCGACACCATATCCACCGCGAGCTTGCTCGCAAGTCCTCCGCGGCT
Organism: uncultured Clostridia bacterium; assembly: GCA_947627205.1. Taxonomy (GTDB): domain Bacteria; phylum Bacillota; class Clostridia; order Oscillospirales; family Ruminococcaceae; genus CAG-115. The sequence goes on from CANQVE010000001.1 coordinate 81,347, forward strand.
CTCGCCGCCCATTCCGTCGCATAAAACGGCAGCGCAGGCATTCGGAGAAAGTATTTCTCCCCAGACGCTGTCCTGATTTTCTGTTCTTTCAAGACCAATATCCGTTTTAGAATATATTTCCATAATACACCCCTTTTCAGCAGGAAGTTTTGCTGTGATGTTATCCGTTAATTTGCTGTAGTGTTCAGAAATTGTTTTAATTGTTAAGTTTTTTCTTCCAGGTCGTCGCGCCGAAGCTGGCCGCAAGCCGCGTTTATATCCGCTCCTAGAGTTCTGCGGACAGTTGCGTTGAGTCCCGCCGCGCAAAGCCGCTTTTGAAATCTCTCGACCGAACGGCTTTTTCTGTATTCGCGCTCTTTAACTTCGTTTATCGGTATAAGGTTTACATGGCAGTTTTTACCTCTGAGAAGCCTTATAAGCTCGTCCGCCGACACGTCATCATCGTTTACGCCCTCTATAAGAGAATACTCGAACGAAATTCTGCGCCCCGTGGCTTCAAAATAATCGTCGCAGGCTTTCATCAATGTTTTGAGGTCATAGCGCTTGTTTATCGGCATTATCTCGTTTCGCTTTGCGTCTGTCGCCGCATGGAGCGACACAGAAAGCGTAACGCCGAGCTTCATTTCCGAAAGCTCGTATATCTTATCCACCACTCCGCAGGTAGAAAGCGAAACTCTTCTGAGGCTGAACCCGCTCTCTGAAAGTATCTTTAAAAACTTTACCACGTTTTCAAAATTGTCGAGAGGCTCGCCTATGCCCATAAGAACTATGCTGTCAACGGGTTTTCCGCTGTCGCGCTCGCTTTCGTATATCTGACCGAGAATTTCCGAGGGATTTAAATTCCTTATCCAGCCTGCTATGGTAGATGCGCAGAACTTACACCCCATTTTACAGCCTACCTGCGTCGAAACACAAAGACTGTTTCCGTGGTTATACTCCATAAGCACGCTTTCTACCGACGAGCCGTCGATTAGTCCATACAGATATTTTACAGTATTATCTATACGGCTTACAAGTCTTTTTTTTATTTTTGGACGATATATACAAAACTTTTCGGAAAGCTGTTCGCGGAACTGTGCAGAAATATTGCTCATCTGAGCAAATTCGCTGACTTTTTTTATATGAAGCCACTCGAAGATCTGTTTTGCTCTGAATTTTTTCTCGCCCATTGAGCAGATCTGCTCGGTCAGTTCATCAAGCGAAAGCGAGAGAATGTCTGTTTTTTCCATAAGCTCCTCATTTTATGCGTCTGAATGCCGCAGTAAAAAATCCGTCTCCGCCGTCTTTTTCGGGGAAGAATGTTCTCATGGGGCTGTTTACTGCGTTTTCATACGGGATAGGCTGTACAATGGGAGAAAACTCGGGGTGGTCTTGTGCAAAAGCCTGCGCGACGTCGTCGTTCTCGCGGCGCGAAAGAGTGCAGGTCGAATAGACAAGCGTTCCTCCGACTTTTACATACTGCGACGACACCTCAAGAATTGCTCTCTGAAGCGTAGGGAGATCATCAAACTCGCTCTCGGATTTATACTTTATCTCGGGCTTGCGGCGGATAACGCCAAGTCCCGAACACGGAACGTCGCACAACACCCTGTCAGCCTTTGGAAGCGTTTCATCAAACCTGACGGCGTTGTTCTGTCTTGCTTCTATTATCCTTAAACCCAAGCGCTTTGCGCCCTCGGCTATAAGGTCCGTTCTCGCGTCGTAGAGGTCGAGGCTGTAAATATGTCCGTTGTTTCCCATAAGCTCCGCCATTGTAAAGGATTTTCCTCCGGGAGCGGCGCACATATCTATGACCGTTTCATTTACTATCGGTCTTAATGTAAGACAGCACAGCTGGCTCGAAACGTCCTGTATATGGAACAGACCGTTTTTAAAGGCTTTGAGCTTTTCTATATCCCCTATTTTATTCAGCTTTATACAGCCGCTGAGCTTTGGATTTATCTGTGCCGAAACGCCCTCTTTTTTGAGCGCGTCTACAAGATCCTCATCTGTAGTCTTGTAGGTATTTACCCTTGCATAGAGCGGAGGAGCGCCGAGAGATGCTTCTAATGCTTTTACGGCATTTTCCTCGCCGTATTCGTTTTTCCATTTTCTCGCCAGCCATACAGGGCAGGAATACTCTATCGAAAGCCTTTCTTCATCAGAAAGTCCCTCGTATGAAACTTCCTTATTCTTTCTCAGAAAACTTCGGAGTATGCCGTTTACATAGCCCTCGGAGCTGTAGAGCTTCATCTGTCTGCAAAGTTTTACGCTTTCGTTTACAGCGGCGCTTTCGGGTATTGACGGCATATACAAAAGCTGATAAAACCCTACGCGCAATATCGTCGCAGTCTCTGCTTCTATCTCTTCAAAGTGTATCCTGCTGTTCTGCGCAATAATATAATCCAGCGTCATTTTCCGCTCCGTAACGCCGTAAAACAGCGCCGCGGCAAATGCTTTGTCGCGCTCGGAAAGTCCCTGTTCGGAAAGTTCCTTATCGAGCAGGATATTTGAATACGCTTTTCCGCTGTCCATTTTCAGCAACAGCTTCACCGCCGTATATCGTGCGTTTGCCATTTTCTTCTCCTAAACAAATCGGTGGTTCGTTTATTTTCCGAGCCTTGTTCCCTTTTCTACTTTCTTTCCGCGAAGAAAATCCTCCGTTTTCATTCTCTTTGAGCCCTCGAGCTGTATCTCTTTAAGCTCGATACAGCGGCCGTCGCCGCAGGCTATCAGAAGCCGTTTTTCATCTGTGACCGTTCCCGCAGGAAGCCCCGTCATCTCGTCTGTGAGCGTCGAACGATAGAGCTTCATACGTTTTCCGTTTAAAAATGTATAAGCACACGGAGCATCAGCCATTGCGCGGATAAAATCGTGCACCTGCTTTGCGGGCTTTGAAAAATCCGTCAGAAGTTCTTCTTTCGTTATCTTTTCGGCATAGCTGGGGGTTTTGCAATACTCCTGACTGCTGTAAAAAGCGGTGTTTGTTTCGAGCTTTATGAGCGTCTGCGCCAGAAGCTCCGCGCCTCTCACGGCAAATATATCCGTAAGTTCGCTTCCCGTCATATCGGGATCTATCGGCTGTTCAAAGGTCATGATAACGTCTCCCGTATCAAGTCCCTCGTCCATTTTCATAGTGCATACTCCCGACAGCTTTTCGCCGTTTTGTATACAGCGCTGTATAGGCGCGGCTCCGCGGTATTTCGGCAAAAGAGAAGCATGCAGATTTATACACCCGTATACCGGAAGCTCCAGGACTCTTTTCGGAAGTATCTGTCCGTATGCAACAACGACTATAACGTCGGGCTTTAAAGAGCGCAATACTTCGAGCGACTTTTCCGCGTCCTCTCCGCGTTTAAGCGAAATCGGCTGATAAACGGGGATACCGTATTCCTCCGCGAGCTTTTTGACGGGAGAGGCTTCGAGCTTTTGCCCGCGGTTTTTAACTTTGTCGGGCTGTGTAAAAACCGCCGCTATTTCAAATCCCACTTCTTTCAGATAGCCGAGGCTTTTTGCCGCTATCTCGGGAGTTCCCATAAAAACGACTTTCATATACCAAACCTCATTTCAAATGCTTTTTACTCGTCCTCTGCCCATTCTATCACCTTGTCTTTATAGAGAATGCCGTTCAGATGGTCTGTTTCGTGGCAGAATGCCCGCGCCAGAAGCTCTTTTACATGGTATCTGTGGAGCTTTCCGAAACGGTCATACGCTTTTGCGCGGACATACATAGGTCTGCGGACTATGCCTCGCTTATGCGGATATGAAAGACAGCCCTCGGCTTCTTCCTGTTTTCCCCACATTGACGTTATGATAGGGTTAATAAGCTCCAGCTTTCCCGCTTTTCCTCCCGTATCTATAACGACAACGCGCTTTAAAACGCCTACTTGCGGCGCAGCAAGACCTATGCCCTCCGCATTTTTCATCGTTTCATACATATCGTCAAGAAGCTCCCAAAGCTCCTCGTCGAATTTCTCCACTTTTTCCGAATGTTCACGAAGAATGGGGTTATCAAAAGTAAGAATTTCTCTTATCATTTTTTCACGACCTTTTTGCTATGTCCTGTTTTACTCTGTCAATAAACAATATCCCGTCGAGATGATCGACCTCGTGGCAAATTGCCCTCGCAAGCAGGTCGCTTCCTTTAAGCTCAAACTCTTTTCCCGTCCTGTCGAATGCCTTTACCGTTACGGTCTGTGGGCGCTCGACCTCGCACCATTCTCCGGGAGCCGAAAGACAGCCCTCTCTCCCCACCTGAACGCCCTCGGTCTTTATTATAACAGGATTTATAAGCTCTATAACGCCTTTTTCGTCGTGGACATCTATAACGATCGCCCTGCGCAATATCCCGACCTGCGGCGCGGCAAGACCGACTCCGTCAGCCTCTTTCAATGTTTCCGCCATATCGTCGAGGAGCTGTGCCAGCTTTTCGTCAAAGGCAGTGACCTCACGGCACTTTTTTCTCAATACATCTTCGCCGAATTTTAATATTTCTCTTAAAGCCATATTACTGTCCTTTCAGTTTATATCCGCAAAAAACTTTACGTTTTCAAGCTCCTTGTCCTCGTATGCCGCCATAAGAGTTTCCCTGACGGCTCTGCGAAGCAGCGGACTGTTCACACACTTTACCATGAGAGTAAATCGGTACCTCCCGTTTACTTTTTCGACAATGTTCGGCGCGGGACCTAATATCCTTATAGGAACACGCTCTCCGAACTCCTCCGCTTTTTTTCGGAGCATATCGGCAAATTTCCTCGCGGCATTTGCGCAGACGCTCTGAGATGCCGCAGAAAATCCGAATGTGACTATATCGCACATAGGCGGGCAGAATGTTGCCTCGCGGAGCTTTATTTCCTCATCATAAAACGCGGGGTAATTCTGTGACGCAGCTAAGTTTATGACAAAATGCTCGGGAGAAAACGTCTGTATTATAGCTCTGCCTTTTTTGTCGGCGCGGCCTGCGCGACCGACGACCTGGGTTATAAGCGAAAATGTCCGCTCATACGCCTTATAATCAGCATTATACAGCAGATTATCCGTTTTAAGAACGCCCACCAGCGTTACATCGGGGAAATCAAGCCCCTTTGCTATCATCTGCGTTCCGACCATAATGTCATAATCGTGCCTTGCAAAAGCGCTGAATTTCTTTTCAAACGCCGCTTTTCCCGAAGTCGTATCGGCGTCCATTCTCAATATCCTTGCCGTCGGGAATACCTGCGAAAGCGTGTCCTCGACGAGCTGAGTACCCTCGCCCGTCATGCCGAAAAACTGCCCTCCGCATTTTCGGCATATCCTGTCAGGTCTTTTCATAAACCCGCAATAGTGGCATATCATCGACTCGTTCGCTTTATGATATGTAAGCGGAATGGCACAGTTAGGACACTCAACGGGCTTTCCGCAGCGCGCGCATCTGACGCTCGTGCGGTAGCCGCGCCTGTTGAGCAGTATTATGGACTGCTCGCCTTTGTTTAAATTATCTTCAAGCGCATTTATGAGCGGCTCGCTGAAGTCCGACATATTTCCGCCCTGACGCTCGTTTTTCATGTCTATTATGCTTACGCCTGGCAATACCGCGCTGTTATACCGCTCGTCTATCTCAAACAGGCTGTATCTGCCTTTTTTGCCGTTATAATAACTTTCAAGAGAGGGCGTCGCCGACGCCAGCAGAAGAAGCGCATTCTGCGCGAAACAGCGCTGTTTTGCAATATCGCGGGCGTGATAGCGCGGAGCGTTTTCTGATTTATAGCTCTGCTCGCCCTCCTCGTCAATGACGATTATTCCTAAGTCTTTTACGGGAGCGAAAACCGCGCTTCTTGTGCCGATAACTATCCGCGCTTTTCCCTCTTTTACTCTGCGGTATTCGTCGGCGCGCTCGCCTACGGAAAGCGAGCTGTGCATAATTGCAATCAAATTTCCGAAAAGCCTGCGGAATTTTCCGACAGTCTGCGGGGTGAGCGAAATTTCGGGTACGAGCATTATTGCGGCCTTTCCCTGTTTGACCGCCTCGTTTATAAGGCGTATGTAAACGGAAGTCTTTCCGCTTCCCGTAACGCCCCTCAAAAGCGCACAGCGCGGTTTTGTGTCGTTCATAAGCGACAGTATGCCGTCAAAAACTTCCTGCTGTTTCGGAGAAAACACAATGTCGTCGGGATTTTCGGATCTTGCTTCGCTGCTGTCGGTGCGAAAAACGGAATACTCGTATTTTTCGAGAATGTTCTTTTCAACGAGCCTGTTTACAACAGCGGGCGTTGACGCGCAAGCATAACACACTTCGTGAACAGACGCGCTCTCGTTCTCGCGGACAAACTCGACCGCCTTTTTCTGTTTTGGCGTGAGCTTTTCGGCTTCGTCATAGCTCTCGGAAAGTCTGACCATAACTATGTTTTCATCACCGACTCTGCGCTTGGGTATTTCCTCGCGGACAACGGCACCGCTTTTTAAAAGGCGGTCTATGTCGGTCTTTCTCTCGGAAAAGAGAAGCTCGATATTGTCTGCATTTTTAAGCTGTTCGGCGAGTTTTTTATCATCTTCCGAAACTATCAAAGTTTCATCGGCTATAGAAAATCTGCTTTTCAGAGAATATGATAATCCCGGCGGGATCATTGTTCTGAAAGCGTCGAAATAAGTGCAGAAAGTGTTTTCGCTGAGCCATTTGCAAAGCTCCAGCAACTCGCCTGAAACTACAGGCTCGTTGTCAATTACAGCGCTTATGGGCTTTGCCTTTTCAATATCTTCATCGCAGACCTCAAAGACAAGCCCAACGCGCTTTGTATTGCCTCTGCCGAAAGGCACGACAACGCGCATTCCCGCAGATATCCTTTCGGACAGCTCGGACGGTATCGTATATGAAAACAGCTTGTCAAAAACGAACAGTGTATTTTCAACGGCTATCTTTGCGGTCAATTCTTTTCTCCCATAACATTTTTCAGGACTTCCCCGCAGCGCGTTCTCCTGAGCTTTTCAGCGCGGAAAACGCTCAACAGGTCGTCTACGGCTGTTTTCAAATCGTCGTTTACTATAAGATAATCATAATTTTCGGCAAATTTAAGCTCGTTTTTTGCCTGCGTTGTTCTCTCAATTATTTTCTCCTCGGTCTCGGTGCCTCTCCCGCGAAGCCTTTGTTCAAGAACTTCGAGCGACGGCGGCAATATAAATACAAGGCAGGAATCGGGAAACTGTTTTCTGATATTCATAGCGCCCTCTACTTCGATTTTCAGCACGGCGTCTTTTCCGCTGTTTATAAGGTCATTAACGCTCTTTTTAAGAGTGCCGTAATAATTCCCGCAATACTCGGTATATTCAAGAACTTCGCCGCACTGTATCTTAGCCTTGAAATCCTCAACAGTGAGAAAATGATAATGCACGCCGTTTATCTCGCCCTCGCGGGGCTTTCTGGTAGTGGCTGAAACAGCATAGCCTGCGGTGTTTGTGTGCAGGAAGAACTCATTTAAGATCGTATCCTTTCCGCATCCCGCAGGCGCGGATATTACAAACAAAACGCCTTTATTTTCCATAATTCCTCCGTTATTGACTAATCGCCGTTTTTAGCGGATTTTCCCGCGATAGTATCGGGCATAAGCGCGGACAAAACAACATGACCGCTGTCGCAGATTATGACCGAACGTGTTTTTCTTCCGCAGGTCGCGTCTATTGCCGAACCGCTGTCCTTTGCAAGCTGGACTATACGTTTTATCGGCGCGGCTTCGGGGCTTACCACAGCGACTATCCTATCCTCGTTTACGACATTTCCAAAACCTATGTTTACGGGTTTCAATTTTTTCATCTCCGATTTTTATACATTCTAAGTAATTATAGCATATTTGTAAAAAAAAATCAACACAATTTCGCGTAAAGTTGTAAAAAACAGAGGAAAGTCAGTATACAGCAGACAGGGGACAGTATTTAGTAAGAACCGAAAAGTTGTTCTCTCATTATTTTGCTTTCTAAACTTAAACGCACACACCCGCAACAATTTCCCCGCCCGAACCCTCTCCGTTACCAAACCACCCGCCCGCTCGGTCGGCGCCGTTGCGTTGTCTACGCTCACGCCAACGTGAGCGTAGACAACGCCTGCTCACTTCGCTTACGCTCCGTTCGCAATTTCATTGCTAAAGCAATGAAATTACGGCGCCTCCAAACGTTCTTTTTCTCGGATTGAGTTGATTTAGTCTATAAGCGCATAACCGAAAAGTAATCCGTTTGTTAATCACTTTTGAAATGTCTTAACGAACTTCTTTCCCGCTCCATTGCAAATTCATTTTAAAGGTTGTTCCCCGCTCATAGCCTCTCTTAAGATTGCCGTTTTAAAGCACGGCTTTGAAAAGGCAATGCGGGGAAAACCCCTACTAGAGGTTAGATGTAAGAGGTAAGAGGTAAGAATTTTTAGGAACTTTAAAGAGGAAAAGTTATTTGGATTTCGGAGAAAGAGGCAAGAGGCAAGAGTTTAATAGGAGAAGTTTCTTTCCTCTATAACCAAACTCTAGCCTCTTGCTTCTTTTTTTAATAATCAAATAACTTTAATCTCAAAAGCTCCCCGAAATTCTTACCTCTTACCTCTAACCTCTAACCTCTAAAAGGACTCCCTTTTCAAAAAACTTTCGTGTCGTCGCCCGTTATGTAGTTTTAAGAATAAAAGTGGTTCGCCGCTCAAAACAGTTTCTAGCCTCTTGCTTCTAACGTCTAGCCTCTAGCTATCAGAAATTCTCCAGCAGCTGTTTATAAAACTCGCTGTAATCTCCGCGCTTATCAGCCGTGAACTGCATTGCTTCGCGCGGGTGGCGGTTTAACTGTCCCGTCATCATATACTGCAAGTCATATCCCCATGTAACGCCCGAATTTTTAAGCGGTATCATATACTTCTCTATAAACTCAAGCAACGGGAAAATACTGTACTTCGGGTTTTTCAAGAAACCGAGCAGAAGCTCCATTGCGCAGTTTCCCGCACCGCGTCCCATTGCAAGCGCCGTTCCGTCAAGATACGACACGCCCAGCGACATCGTTTCTATCGTATTCGCAAACGCAAGGTTCTGGTTGTTGTGACCGTGAAAGCCGACTTTCTTCCCGTTTGCCTCGGCAAATTCGAGATATTTCGCCGCAAGGTCTCCCGCGTTTTCGGGGAACAGCGAGCCGTAGCTGTCAACAAGATAAATAACATCTACCGAGCTTTTCGATATCATATCGAGAGCTTCGTTTATCTGATTGAGATTGGCCTGGGATATCGCCATAATGTTACAGCAGGTCTCATAACCCAAACCATGAAGATGTTCTATCATCTCTATCGCCGCGGGTATCTGGTGTATGTAACACGCCACGCGAACCATGTCTATAACGCTCTCCGACTTAGGAAGAAAATCCTCTTTGAAATCACAGCGCCCTACGTCAGCCATAACGGATATCTTCATATCCGAGATATTTTCGCCGACAATGGAGCGAATGTCCTCTTCATCACAGAACTTCCACTTTCCGAAATCGCTCTTCTTAAACATGTTCTTGCTTGCTTTATAGCCGAATTCCATATAGTCTATACCGCATTTTATGTTTGCTTTATAAAGCGCGGTCACAAACTCGTCCGTAAACTCAAAATTATTGCACAGTCCGCCGTCGCGGATAGTTGCGTCGAGAACTTTTACGTCCTTTCTGACGCTCATCAGATTACCTTTTCTGTCAGGCATTTTTTTGCACCTCTCTGTTTATATTCTTCGGGACATTGCCTATGTTCTGCAAAGTCCGAATATTATTATAACACCATCTTCCAAAAAAATCAAGTACCGACAATTTTTTTATAAAAATCCCTTGCAATTGTCTGAAAAACATTGTATAATAAAAAGTAATTCGGACTTTATAAATAGTCTGATTTAAGGCTGTTGTAAAAAACTGAAGTATTTACTAAATTAAAGAGGTGTTAATATGATCTGCCCATCCTGTAAAAATACTGTTCCGGACGGCGCAAAGTTCTGCGAAAACTGCGGAGCGCCGATATTGTCGGAAAATGACAGTATAAAAGAACAGACAGAGCCTGCAAAGCCTGTTGAGCCCGAGCCTTTTGTTTATGATGGTCCCGCCGTTATTCCCGAAAGTAATGAGCCCGAAAAAGCGCAAAATGCCGAGCTGACTGCCGCAAAAAATGACGAGCCTGCTCGGGCTTTCTCGGAGGAAAAAGCCTCGGATGATCCCGCAAAGCAATCGGCGACCGCCGTTATGGACAAGCAGTCAGATGAAAGCAGCACTGCGCAGGAAACCAAATATTCCGAGCCTCAGACCGCAGAAGTTATTAAAAAGCCTAAGCAAAGGAAAAAGATGAACACTGCGGGTACGGTTGCGATATGCATTGCGTTCGGAATACTTATCACGGCGTTTATGGCTGCTGCGACAGCGGTTTCTTCCGTCAGAAAAACGCTTTTGAGAGAGGCAATTTCCGAAGCCGCGGGCGATATCGAGCTCGGAAATGTCGTAGTAGGAGACCTGAACTTAGGCTTGACCGAGGAGGGGGCGCTGTCGGAGGACGCAACGATAAGCGAACTTGTAAAGGTCATGCTCGAGGACTATGAAAAGAGCGTAGCAAAAGGACTTCTCGAAGTGAACAATGTCACTGTTGACGACATAAAGAACATTCCGGGAATTGACCTTGATGCTTTTGTCAGAAGAATAGACGGAGTAAACAGCGTAAACGACCTCAACATGGAAATTCTGACGAATAATTTTTCAAAATTCAGCGATGACGAGATAAAAATAATTGTTGAGAAATATTCAAATGAAGATTTCCCCGAGCAGACCTTTGAGATAGACAAAGAAAAGATCGACAGTCTTCTGAATGACGAAAATTCTTCCGTAAAAGACTATTTGTGCGATATTATAAAGGCGTATGAAGTCTATCTTATCACGGGAGACGACACGGAGCCCATAAATGAAAAAGATCTGAAAGCACTCGCAAAAGAAAGCGTAGATTTTGTTCTTGAGGGAAAGGACGCCTCGTACATAGATGAAATCAACATGGAAATGGAAGAGGTCATAAAAGAGAACAAGAAAACGCTCAGCTCTTATAATCCGTCAAATTCGCTTGAAAGCGCGAGAAATCTTCCGCAGATGGCGCTGTCGATAGTAACCGTAATTATCGCAGCGGTGCTGGCTGTAGGGCTTGCGGTAGTCATAGCGGTGATAACAAAGCACATTGACGCGGCGGTGCTGACTTTGGGCATTGCGTTTGCGGTATCGGGCATTGCGGCGCTTTGCGTAAATCTTGTAACGGCAAATCTTTCGATGTTTACAGGGCTTGACTATGCGATAGTCAACAAGACGCTCTCCAGACTTTTGAGCAAGACGCTTGCGGCAGATTTCACCGTTATGGGAGTAAGGGCGCTTATTATAGGGGTAGTCCTTATAGCAGTGTTTGTAGTAATGAATGTTATCAAAAAGGCGATAAAGAACAAGAAAGCGCTTCTAGAGGCTAGAGATTAGAGGCTAGAAGCTAGAGTTTTAATTAAAACGTTATCTGCTAACTTTAACGTATAATAAAAATAAGAGGTGGGAGTTAATACTCTTACCTCTTACTTCTTATTTCTTACTTCTGAAAGCTAAGGTTAGAGTTGTAAAGGAAAGGTTGTTTTTCTTTTCAAAACAAATTCTAGCCTCTAGCCTCTAACCTCTAGCTTCTAGAATCACATTCCCATAAACAATGTGGATGTATAATAATTCAGATTATCATATATGTCGCTATAAGAGCCGCCGAACATATTGCCCAACGACATTCCGCACATACACAAACCGCCGTAGATTATTATTATCAATCCCAACGCAATTGCCTCCCAGATAAGCATTGCGCGCGCATAATTCTTCCTTGCGGTATTGTTATCGGAGCCGAACGCCCATACAAACAAAAGTATAATTCCGATTATGCCGAGCCCCGAAAGGAATATCGTAAGTACCCACTGACCTACAGACATTTCTTCCGCGGGTGCGCTATAATTGCCCGAATTGAAATTCTGCGGATAGTTCGGCATCTGCGAATAATTACTGCTCTGATTGCTCTGATTATTCAGGTTGCTGCTTGACGTGTCAGGCATGCTTCCGCCCGTAGTAGGCTGTGATGTGATCGGCTTTTCAAGGTTTACCGCTCCGCCGAGCTTTGCACCGCACGAAGGGCAAAAATCCCCGTCTCCCTGTACAAGAGAACCGCAAGTAGGACAAAATCTTTCCATAATTTACCTCTCTTTAACTGAAATTTCCGCTATGTATAAAAAACAAAGCCTTGTGGCAGTGCCACACTTCCCTATCTTACACATTATAACACAACAATAAACTTTTGTCAAGGATTATTTCACATACCATGAAAATAATGCACAAGATTTATTTAGTTATCCACTGGCTCATTCCTGCGCCCCAATCGTTGTTCGGACGCTCGCGAAAACCGAATTGTTTATAAAACGGCTCTTTGCCCGACGCGGACATAAGGTAAAGTATGATAGTTTCGCCCTCTTCAAGCGTGCCGTACATAAAATCCATTGTCCGCTTCATCATTGTTGTTCCGATACCTCTGTGCTGGTATTCGGGAATGACCATTACATCGGTTATGAAATTTGCGTAGCTTCCGTCTGAAAGCACTCTTATCATTCCTATAGCTCTGCCGTTATCTCGGACGGTGGTTATATGAAATGCGTTGTTTAATGCGTTTTTTGCTATCCTGTCGGACAATACTATAAAGTTTACCGCTCGGCGCATTTCCTTATACTCTTCGAGCGTCGGAGCTTTGTCTATGTATTCTATCATATCCCTCTGCCTTTCTTATTTTAAACAATTTCGGAGTTAATGAGTTTTGCTCATTAGCTCCGAATTTTTTATTCTTCGCCGCTGTTGTCGGTCGGTTCATCTTTTTTTTCAAGCTCGACCTTTTCGCCGTCTATGGTTATTTCTCCCGCCATAAGTTTATAGAAATCGGGACCTGTTATTTTTTCGTGCTTCATCAGATACTGCGCGCATTTTTCGAGCATATCGCCGTGTACCGAAAGAATATCCTTTGCCTTTTCATAGCCTGTTTCAATAAGCTCGCGTATTTCCGCGTCTATCTCTGAAGCGACGTTTTCGGAATAATTCTTGCCCTGAGAATAATCTCTGCCAAGGAATACCTCGTGGCTCGCGTTTCCGTAGAGAATAGGACCGAGCTTTTCGGAGAAACCGTAGCGCATTACCATGTCGCGTGCAACGCCCGTCGCGCGTTCGATATCGTTTGACGCGCCCGTCGAAATATCGTCAAGAATGAGCTTTTCCGCCGCACGTCCTCCGAGCAGAACAATTATCGACTCTTCCATATAAGTCTTTGAAATGAAGCTCCTGTCCTTTTCGGGAAGATGCATTGTAAATCCGCCAGCAGAACCGCGAGGAACAATTGACACCTGGTGTACTTTATCCTGCGTCTTGCAGAAATAGGTCGTAATTGCATGACCTGCCTCGTGATATGCGGTGAGGCGCTTTTCATCGTCGGATACGACCTTTGACTTCTTTTCGGGACCTGCGACTACCTTTATAGTAGCTTCTTCTATTTCTTCCTTGGTTATAGCGCGCTTGTTCTTTCTTGCCGCAAGGAGCGCCGCCTCGTTTACAAGGTTTTCAAGATCCGCTCCCGTAAAGCCTGCAGTCGTAGCGGCGATAGTTTTAAGGTCAACATCGGGACCGATGTTCTTGTTTCTGGTGTGGACTTTGAGTATTTCCTCGCGTCCTTTTATATCGGGGTAGCTGACTACGACCTGCCTGTCGAAACGACCGGGACGCAAAAGCGCGGGATCGAGGATATCGCGCCTGTTTGTAGCCGCCATTACTATAATGTTTTCGTTTTCCGTAAAGCCGTCCATTTCAACGAGCAATTGGTTCAGCGTCTGTTCGCGCTCGTCGTGACCGCCGCCAAGACCTGCGCCGCGCTGGCGTCCTACTGCGTCTATCTCGTCTATGAAGATAATAGAGGGCGTATGCTTTTTCGCCTGGTCGAACAAGTCGCGCACACGCGACGCTCCGACGCCGACATACATCTCGACGAAATCCGAACCCGAAATAGAAAAGAACGGCGCGTCAGCTTCTCCTGCGACTGCCTTTGCAAGAAGCGTCTTACCTGTTCCGGGAGGTCCTACGAGCAAAACGCCCTTAGGAACTCTTGCGCCTATCTCGCGGTATTTTCCGGGATTTTTCAGATAATCGACGATCTCAACCAGCTCCTGCTTTTCCTCGTCAGCGCCCGCTACGTCATTGAAAGTGACTTTCTTTCCCGTCATCTGACGAACGTTTGCGCGGGAGAATGAGTTCATCTTTCCGCCGCCCGTTGTCTGCCTGAAAATAACAATGGTGAATACTACCATTACGAGAACGAGAAACAGATATGGCAGGAGATTGAGCCAGAATGAATTATCGGAAATGGGGATATAATTTTCGACAAGGTGATTTTCGGGGTTTGCCTCGTTATACCTCACGCGGTAATTCGCCATTTTTCCGTCTTGGGTATACCCGCTGTTTATATCGTTGAGGAATATATTTACGTTCGGAACGCTGTAGGATTTTATCTTCTGGGGATCGTTTTCTGTTCCCTTGAGATAATATCTGAGAAGTCCGCTTCCGAGATCCAGCTCATATTTTGAAACGTTCAGGTTATCAAACTCGGAAATAATGTCCGAATATGACACCGTATCTCTCCTAGAGCTACTGCTTACCATATTCAGAACGGAAACTACTCCGAAGATAAGAAGTAAAATTATCACAAAGTAGATTATTACGCCCGTTAGCTTATTTTTCTTCATTTAAACCGCCTTTCCGCATTACGCGTGAATTTATATTTACAAGCCGCGGATATCCGCAGCCGAAAGATCACAGGCTGTCAATAAAACCAAGTGCTTTATATGCAGTCTGAAAATTATGTACCTTAGGTTTTCATTACTCCGATATACGGAAGATTTCTGTACTTATCGTCGCAGTCGAGACCGTATCCCACCACAAAGAAATCTTCTATCTCAAAACCCGTATAGTCGGCTTTAAAGTCTTTTATAACGCGCCTGGAGGGCTTGTCGAGAAAGACCGCCGTTTTGAGCGACTTGGGATTTTGTTCGAGCAGGAGCTCTTTCAGCTTTGAAAGCGTTCTCGCAGTATCTGCGATGTCCTCAACTATGACAACGTCACGTCCCGAAATTTTTGAAAGATCGCCCTCTACTTCGACATTGCCGCTCGAATTTGTGCCGACATAGCTTTTCGCACGGATAAAATCTATCTCCAGCGGACACTCGACGTTTCTTATCAGATCGCAGAAGAAAACGCTCGCGCCGCGCAGTACGCACAAAAACAGAGGGTTTTTACCGGCGTATTCTTTTGTTAGAAGCTCGCCCATTTCCTTTACGCGGGCTTTTATCTGCTCCTCGGTATAGAGTATACGTTCGACCTCGTCAGGAAAAAACATACGTTTTCCTCCCACTATCAAGTTATTATATCATAAATTCGCAAGAATTTATGATATAATTGTCCATTACCGCACGGAGCAAAATTTTGAAAAAATTTTGCGGATGTGCGTGGACATAAACATATAATAATCGCCTGCGATTATTATATCATAAGTTCGCAAAAATTGCAAACCCATTTTATGAATATTTGCTGAAATTTCCTTGCTGTACACAATAGTTTTCAACACTCAATCGTGCTTTTCGTTAAAACCGCCGAATTTCTGCTCAATATTTTCCACAAAGCAAATGCCTTTTCTTATTGTAAAGAACTTGTTTTTACAGGGATTGTATCTGGCGCTGCGTTTTGACAGCAAAGAAAGAGCTGTTTTTATCCTCAGCTCCGACGGCTCAACGCCGCCGTTTATCAATATCTTTCTTACGGCTCTGCTTTTTATCGGATAGCCCTGTTTATCTATTTCGGACGCTTCGTAACCATTATTGCGTTTTGCGTTTTTCAAAACGTCTTCGGACATTTCTTCAAGAAACTCGCTGTCGCTTCGGAGATTTTTTGTCATTCTCGATATTGTTCCCAAAACAGACGGATTTATCTTCATCATTTCGGGAAGTATTTTCAGCCTTATTCTGTTTCTTGTAATGTCCTCGGAAAAATTTGTCTTGTCCGTGACATACGTCTGACCGCGCTCTTTGAGAAATTCCTCTATTTCGCTTCTGCTCACATATATGAGCGGTCGGATTATCTTATCCCTAAAGGGCGGTATCCCGCAAAGACCTTTAAGCCCCGTGCCTCTTATCATATTGAAAAGAACTGTTTCAGCGTTGTCGTTGGCGTTATGAGCAGTGGCGATATAGGAATTTTCTCCGAAATGTTCTCTTGCTTCTTCAAAGAAACCGTAACGCACTTTTCTTGCCGTTTCTTCAAGGCTTTCGTGCTTTTCGATATGCTCTTTAATGCAGACCTTTTTCCTGTAAAGCTCCACGCCCATTTTTTCGCAAAGCTCGGCGCAAAAACGCTCGTCTGCGTCGCTTTCTTCTCCGCGAAGTCCGTGGTTTAAATGACAAGCTCCGAGCTTAAAGCCCGTTTCATAGGAAAGCTCTTTTAAAGCGATAAGGAGCGCAGTGCTGTCTGCGCCGCCAGAAAGCGCGCAGACTACAGTTTTTGTTTCGTCAAGGATATCTTTCCCGAAAATCGCTGTTCTTGCACTTTCAATCAGTTCCATTTTTTCTCAAGCCTGCTTGAATTCAACATTTATAAACTTTGTATACTCGCCTTTCCAGCCGATTTTTGCAACTCCCGTTTCGCCGTGGCGGTTTTTGGCAATATTACATTCGCACAATTCCTTGTTCGGATTTGAAGCGTCATAATAGCTGTCTCTGTACAAAAACATAACTATATCCGCGTCCTGCTCTATAGAGCCCGAATCTCTAAGGTCGGACAGAAGCGGGCGCTTGTCCTCGCGCTTTTCCGCTCCTCTCGCGAGCTGGGAAAGGACAATTACGGGTACGTTCAGCTCTTTTGCCAATACTTTAAGGTCTCTCGTTATTTCCGATATCTCGGCTACTCTGTTTCCGTGATAATCATTTACGGAAGTCATAAGCTGAAGATAATCTATAACTACAAGTCCGAGACCTTTCATTCTCCTGAGCTTTGATTTTACTGTCGTAACACTGCAAACGGGAGTATCGTCAATGTATATCGGAAGCTGTGACAAAACATCGGCGGCTTCGGTTATGCTTGACCATTTATCGTTTGAGATAATTCCCGTTTTCATTGACTCGGACGAAAGGAGAGCCTCGGAAGATATCATTCTTGCAACGAGCTGTTCTTTTGACATTTCGAGGCTAAAGACGCAGACGGTCCTGTCGCGGTATTTTTTTGCCACATTTACGGCTATATTCATAGCAAACGACGTTTTTCCCATTCCCGGTCTTGCCGCAAGAATAAGCAGGTCGGACGCGTTTAATCCAAAGAGCTTTTTATCGACCTCCGAAAATCCCGTTTCAAAGCCTTTAAGAACGGGCTTTCCGCTGTTTTTGGCGGATTCTTTTGCAAGCTCCGTCAGGTCTTTTATCCTCTCGAAAACTATTCCGCTTATATGCGTAAGGCTCCTGTCCTCTTCGCCCGCTCTGATGTCGTAAATTTTATGCTCTGCGAGGTCTAATGCTTTATCCGCGCCGTCTGTTTCGGAGCTTGCCGATTTGATTATATCGTTTGCGGCAAGTATAAGGCTTCGGAGCATGTATTTTTCAATTACTATCTTAGCGTATGCAGTTATCGCAGAATAGCTCGGAGCCGCGTCGAGAAACTCTTTTGCGCGCGCCGCGGCTTCTTCTTCGTTTTCAAATATCCCGTCTTTTATACATTCATTGAGTATAACTACCGTATCAAGTCTTGAACCCGCGAGATACAGTCTCATCATAACGCTGTAAATGCTTGCATGCAGTTCAAGGTAAAAATGCTCCGCGCGGAGACTTCCTATAACCTCGCTGAGAACGCCTTTTCTGCTGTTATCCGCAAAGACGCACCCCAAAACGGACTTTTCAGCTCCGATATTGCACGGCAGATTTATTCCCTCAAAATCAGCGGCAGACATTATTTCGCCTCCTCTGTTACCTCAACCGAAAACTTGGCGGATATTCCCGCATAAAGTTTAGCCTCAACGGAATAAACGCCGAATCCCTCTATCTTCATGGGAATGTTTATCTTTTTCTTATCAACGTCAACGCCGAACGACTTCTTTATTTCAGCCGAAACTTCTTTTGAAGTGACCGTTCCGAAAAGTCTTCCGTTCTGTCCCGCTTTTGCTTTTACACAAACGGTCTTTCCCTCTAACTTTTCCGCTATAGCCTTTGCATTGGCTTTTTCGACGTCGATTTTATGCTGAGCCGCGTCCTGCTGACCTTTTAAAAGATTAAGGTTCTGCGGGGTGGCTTCTTGTGCGAGACCTTTTCTGATAAGTCCGTTTATCGCATAGCCGTCCTTAACTTCTTTGACCTCGCCTTTTTTTCCCGTTCCGTTTACATCTGCAAGCAAGATAACTTTCATAAACCTTTTCTCCTTTCACAATTCCTATTTTTTAGGTTCCTCGGGCACATTCGAGAAATATACATCTATGGCTTTTGTCAGCTTGTCATAGGCTTCGTCGAGCGTACAGCCGTATAACTGCGCTCCCGCCATTGACTGATGTCCGCCGCCGTCGTCGGGATTTGTTCCCAGATTTTCCATGATGACCTGAACATTTATTTTTCCTAAAGACCTCGCGCTCACTCCCCAGCCGTTTTCTATAGGATAGACAGTAAACGCCGCGTCAACGCTGTTTATATACAGCATTTCGTCAGCCGCCTGTGCGCATACTATACGCAGTCCCGAAAAGCTCTCGCTCACCTTTGAGATAGCGCATTTTCCGCGGTATATCTCTGCGGAAGAAATTATCTTCGCTTTTCTCATCTTGTTTTCAATAGTCGTGTCGAACAGCTTTTTAACGGCGATAGTGTCCGCGCCCTGCTTTTTCAGATAAGCCGCGGCTTCAAACGTTGAAACTCCCGAACGCATGACAAAGTCCTTTGTGTCGAGCATTATACCCGCAAGTAGAGCCTCCGCCTCGCGCGCATTTATAAGCGCATCGGGGCTGAAATACTGTATAAGCTCTGTAACGAGCTCCGCGGCGGACGATGCGTTGCTTTCCTGGCATCTTACGCCGAACTCGGTTATTGCTCCGGCGCTCAACCTATGATGATCGACTATGACAACGCGGTTTTTCTTTGCCATTTCGTAAAGCTCTTTGTCCTCGAGCTTTTTAAGAATATGCGTATCAACTACAATAAGCACCGACTTGTCCGTTATCCATTTTTTTGCTTCTTCCGGCTCGATAGCGACGGAAGTGTCATAATCGCTGAACTTGTCGAAAAGGGCTTTGGCGTTTGTCTTTGTTTCATCTCTGAACCACGCAACGGTATATGCGGGTATGCCCATTCTTCTTATCGCGCAGGTAAGCCCTATTGCCGAGCCCGCGCTGTCGAAATCCGCATAGCTGTGTCCCATTATGTACACAGTATCTGCGGTACTTATAAGGCTTTTGATATTTTCCGCTGCAAGACGTATCTTTACTTTTCCCGTGCGCTCTCTGCCGGGAGACGCAGCGCCAAATGCGTTAAAACCGTTCGCGGTCTTTATGAGCGCCTGGTCGCCGCCTCTTTCGAGAGCCTTTTCTATCATCTCGCTGGCGAACCTCTCGCCCTGCGCTAATGACTCGGCAGTATCGCCTACGCCTATTGAAAGCGTAACGGCGGCTCTGTCGCGGACGATAATTTCATGAGCCTTATTTATAAGCGACATCTTTTCGCTTATCATTTCATCTAGGTACTGCCTTTCGAGAACGATAAGAAATTTGTCGCCCGTGATTTTTTTCAGGACTGCCTTTTTTTCCGCAAAATATTCCTCAATGAGCCTGTCTACCTGTATGGTGACATAAGCTCTTTCGCTTTCTTTTGCGCCCGAAAGCAATTCTTCATAGTTATCTACCATAACTATCATAACGATAGGCTTTGATTTTTCATGCGTCATTTTCAGCTTTTTAAAATTGGTTATATCGCGGAAAATGAGCATGGTTATAGTCTCGCTGTCCTGTTCGGGCTGTTCGGGTTCAAAAAGCTGTTTTTTGAGTATCTTTTCATCAACGCTGAAGCTGTGAGGTTTTGAGTATACCCTGAACCACTTGTCCTCGAAACGTATTTCCCTGCCCTCCGAGCCGAACAAAGCGAGCGGCATTTCCGTAACGTCATCTATAGAATACTGTTCCTCACTGGGAGTGAAAAACTCCTCGTTAAAGCTGTCGTTGCTCCAGATAACAGTTCTGTTGTTGTCAACTACAGCCATGGGCATGGGAAAATCTACGAGCGAATTTCTCTGTGTGCCCTTTATCTCGTCGGACAGCTGTTCAAAATAGCGAAACTCGCTCTGTCTAATCTGAAATAGTTTTCCCAGAGCAACTCCCGAAACTCCCAGCAGGAGCGGGAGCGATATCCAGAAAATAACAGGCTCATGTCTGAAAACATATACGTCTATCACAATGACCGCGGCAATAAGTGCGCATACTATCGCAAGAAGAACGTTGCTCCTATAAAAATTTCTCAAACCATCACCGCCTTTTCAAATCGGCTTTTTGTCAGATCTCCATTATTATCGGAAGTATCATCGGACTTCTTTTCGTCTTTGAATAGATATAATCCGAAAGCCCGTCGCGCATGGCTGACTTTATATTTCCCCACTCGCGGACGTTTCTTTCGAGAAGATCGTCCATTATGTTCTTTACGACCTCTCTTGCTTCTTCCAGCAATTCTTCGCTCTCGCGGACATAGACAAATCCTCTGGACACTATATCAGGTCCCGCAACGGTCTTGCCGCTTTCGCGGTCTATAGTCGCAACAACAATTATAACGCCGTCCTCGGAAAGATGTTTTCTATCGCGGAGAACAACGCTTCCGACGTCGCCTACTCCCGAGCCGTCAACCATGACCATTCCGCTCGGAACGACTCCCGCAAATTTCATATCCACTCCGTCCGTTTCAAGAACGTCGCCAAGCCCCGCGATAAACGTGTTGTCTTCGGGGATACCCATTCCGTGGGCTAAGATGGTATGCTTTTTGAGGTGCTTGTATTCTCCGTGGATAGGAACAAAGAATTTCGGCTTTGTAAGGGAGATCATCATTTTAAGCTCTTCCTGGCAGGCGTGTCCCGAAACATGAACTTCGTACATGCTTTCGTAGATAACTTCTGCGCCCTGCTTCATAAGCTCGTTTACAACCTTTGTAACCAGCTTTTCGTTTCCGGGTATGGGGTTTGCGGATATGATTATAAAGTCGTTGGGAGTTATTGTTACCTGCTTATGATCTCCGCTCGACATTCTAGAAAGCGCGGAAAGCGGTTCGCCCTGACTTCCCGTTGTGGCAATTACAAGCTCTTCGGGATCGTAGTTATTTACTTCGTCTATATCAATGAGGGTGTTATCGGGAACGCTTATATAATTCAGCTCTACAGCCTTTGCTATGACGTTCGTCATGCTTCTTCCCGAAACAGCGACTCTGCGTCCGTGTCTTACGGCTTCGTTTATTATCTGCTGTATCCTGTGGATATTGCTCGAAAATGTCGCGATGATTATTCTTCTGCCCTCCGCCCTGTCGAAAAGCCCATGAAAGCTCTCGCCGACAGAACGCTCGCTTTTTGTATATCCGGGGCGCTCTACATTCGTGCTTTCGCTCATAAGCGCAAGCACGCCTCTGTTTCCAAGCTCTCCAAATCTCGCAAGATCTATTATCCCGCCCTCTATCGGCGTATAGTCAACTTTAAAGTCGCCCGTGTGAACTATAACGCCCGCGGGGGTATGGATAGCTACCGCGCAGGAATCGGGTATCGAATGATTTACGCGGATAAATTCAACGCTCATACAGCCCATTCTTACATTCTGGCGGGGTTCTACAACATTGAGCGAAACGGACGAAAGCAACCCGTGTTCTTTGAGTTTTCCCTCGACAAGTCCTAATGTAAGTCTTGTGCCGTATACAGGGACGTTTATCTTTTTCAGAAGATAAGGAAGTCCGCCGATATGGTCCTCATGACCGTGAGTTATGACAATTCCCCTTAGTTTCTCCTTGTTCTTTTCGATATAGGTGAAATCGGGCACAACAAGGTCTACTCCGAGCATTTCCTCATCGGGAAAAGCAATTCCGCAGTCAACTATGAACATATCGTTAGAACACTCGTAGACATAGAGGTTCTTTCCTATCTCGTTAAGACCGCCGAGAGCTATAAACCTGACGGGGGCAGAACGCGTCTTTTCTCTGACTGTTCTGCGGACATAGGTCTGGCTTTGATTTAAGACCGAGGTGTTGTCTCTGCTTCTGAGAACAGGCTTGTTCTGCAGGACGGGCATACCTTTCATAACGGGAGTTCGCATCTGCTTTTTTGTTCCCAAAACATTTTTATTTGTTTTTGCGGAAATTTTTTCCGATTCAAAAGCGAGCTTATTATCCGACAATAATCCCATAAATTTTCCTTTCTGCGAAGCATAACAGAACTCCGCAAACGCCAAAAACCCATTTAAAAAAACAGCGCACAGTATGTAGCCGCAAATCGTGACAAAAAGATAACAGGAAAGATTTACAAGAAGAAAAAATGTATCGCGGAATTATAGTTATGGATATTCGGCAAAAAATAATTTAGCGCACGGAAATACTTATTCAATATGAAGTCCTAAAGTATTACCGAAAACATATATAAAAGGGCTTAAGCCCAAAGTTCCAAATTCATGATGTAAATAAAACTCATCTGCTTTTTATATGGCAGAGTGAGATCTATTTTTTCTGAAGTCCGAAAATATATACCATATTATTATACCTCATTTTGCCAAAAATGTCAAGTACATTTTGGGGCTGTGTGTGCATTTTAAAAAAATGTGGGAATTATTTCCAAATAACCTTAATGTACCTTTTTTGAGTTGATTTTACACCTGTGCATAACATCGCGGCAAAAAAACGGGTTTCCTGTAAAATCGGCATAACTTGTTTTCTCCGTTTGTAATTTCCTTTTATATTGAACGCGGGTTTTGCAGAATATAATATTTGTCGGCAAGTTTTCTTGCCGCGTGCCGTTTTCGGCATAAATATAAATAATGAAAATCGGTTTTGAAAGTGTAAGTAAAAAATGAAGAACATTAAAATAAAATTATTTTCGGGAGCTTCTGCCGCCATAGCTTTAAGCATTGCGGTATTTTTCGGGATATTCCGCGCGGCGCTCCCGGGTGTTATAAACTTTTCTCCCGACTGTAAGCTGTCGGAATGCGGTTTTGGGGGAACAACGCTTTGCAGGACAGCGGACGGATATGCTTATTATTTCGGGAACATTCCCATAAAAACCGCAAAAACCGTTGTAAAAGAACGGCAAAACGTTATACTTTGCGGAACGCCGTTCGGAATAAAAATAAAGTCCGACGGCGTTATGGTAGTAAAGACCGCCGAAAAGTCCCCCGCAAAAGACGCAGGTATCAAAGAGGGCGACGTTATAATATCCGTAAACGGAGAAAACGTCCGCACAAACAACGATATTTCCCGCGCGGTACAGCTTTGTTCGGAATGCACTTCGGTAGTTCTTGAGCGAGATGACAGAGAAATGTGCTTTGAGTTTGCTCCGAAGCGGGAGGACGGCTGTCTTAAAATAGGAGTTTTCGTCCGCGACAGCGCGGCGGGAGTAGGAACACTGACATTCATTGATCCCGAAACAAAGACTTTCGGCGGTCTCGGACATTCAGTAAGCGACGTTACGACAGGCGAAACCATTCCGCTCGGAAGCGGAGAGATAACAAGAGCCGAGATATTCGGCATAGTAAAAGGAAAAAGCGGAAGCGCAGGAGAATTATGCGGGCTTATTTTTCCGGGAAGCGAAACAGGTAAACTGACTAAAAACACCGAATCGGGCGTTTTCGGAGAATTCAGCGGAGAAATTACGGGCGAAATATATCCCGCGGCGTTCAGACAGGAAGTAAAGGCAGGTCCCGCGCAGATACTCACGACCATAGACACAAATGCTCCAAAGGCTTATTCGATAGAGATAGAGCGGATAAATCTGCTGGACCTTGACGGCTCAAAGAGCATGGTCATAAAAATAACGGATCCCGAACTGCTCGAAAAGACGGGCGGTATTGTCCGAGGAATGAGCGGTTCGCCGATAATCCAGGACGGAAAATTTGCGGGAGCGGTGACGCATGTTCTGGTAAACGATCCGACGCGGGGATATGCCGTTTTCGCCGAAAATATGCTTTCGGAGGCTCAGAGCTGAATATTATCTCAACGGTTATTAGTGAGAATTCTCACGCCGAAATCCTCGCCCTCTGCGAAGATTTCGGCTTTTGACTTTTCGGGTATTTCTCCCGAAATTATTTTCCCGCCGAGCATATCTTCTATTTTTGCCGTAATCTCGCGGCGGAGCGGTCTTGCGCCCATATTTTCATCTAATGATCTTCGGCAGAGAGCCTTTACGGCGCTTTCGTCAAACGAAAGCTCTATACCGCTCTGCATGGCTCTTTGCGCTACTCCGTCAAGGAGCTTTCGGCATATTTTTTCCATATTATCATTTGTCAGTTTTTCAAAAACGATAATGTTGTCTATTCTGTTGAGCAGTTCAGGCCGGAACTGCTTTTTCAATGCCTTTATTACATCAGAGTTTTCGGAAGTGTTTTTCCCGAAACCGACTGACTTTCGTTCAAGCTCCTCCGCTCCGACATTTCCTGTCAGTATAACTATAGTGTTTGTAAAATCCGCGCTCCTGCCGTCGGCGGAGGTTAGTCTTCCGTCCTCAAGTATCTGCAGGAGGATATTCAGAACATCGGGGTGGGCTTTTTCCGCCTCGTCAAACAATACGACCGAATATGGATTTGACCTGACTTCCTTTACAAGTCTGCCCTCCTGCTCACAGCCCGCATATCCGGGAGGAGAACCTATAAGTTTCGACACCGAATGACGCTCGGCAAACTCGGACATATCATATCTCAAAAGCCTTTTTCTGTCGCCGAAAACTGCCTCTGCGAGCGCTTTGCAAAGCTCGGTCTTTCCTACTCCCGTCTGTCCGAGAAAGAAAAACGAACCTATGGGACGGTTTGGATCGCACAGTCCCGCTCTGCCGCGGCGAATAGCCTTTGCGGCAAGAGAGACGGCTTTTTCCTGACCGATAACTCTTTGCGACAGCATATTTTCGAGGTTTCTGAGCTTTTCGCTTTCGTCCTCGGTGAGCCTTTCTGCGGGTATGCCCGTTATAGCCGCAGCGGCGCGCGCAACATCGCGTTCATCTACAACTACACGCTCGCGCCTTATCTGCTCTTTTACTGCACGGAAAAGTGTAGGTTTTTCGATTATCCTGCGAGTTCTTGCTGAAGCCGCTGCCTCGTCGAGCAGGTCAATGGCTTTGTCGGGAAGTTTTCTGTCGTTTATATAACGCTCGGAGAGCTTTACTGCCGCTTCTATGGCGCGGTCGGTTATTATCGCGCGGTGGTGGTCTTCAAGCCTTGGACGCAAACCGTTCAATATCCTTATGGTCTGCCGCAAGTTGGGCTGTTCTACGCAGATAGGCTGGAAACGGCGTTCGAGCGCGCTGTCTTTTTCTATTATACGGCGGTATTCATCGGTCGTTGTCGCGCCGATAAGCGTTATCTTTCCCCGCGCAAGCTGGGGCTTTAAAATGCTTGCCGCGTCTATCGCGCCCTCCGCCGCGCCCGTGCCGACTATCATATGAATTTCGTCAATGAAAAGAATTACATTTGAGTTAGAAGCCGCCTCATCAAGAATACTTTTAAGCCTTTCCTCAAAATCCCCTCGGTATTTTGCTCCCGACAGACAAGCCGCCAGGTCTACCGAAAACACCCGCTTATCTAAAAGCTCGTCGGGTACGCTCCCCGATGTTATCCTTTGTGCAAAGCCCTCGACAACCGCTGTTTTTCCTACTCCCGCCTCGCCTATAAGGCAGGGGTTGTTCTTGCTTCTTCTAAGCAATATCTGCACAAGACGCTCTATCTCCGCATCGCGCTCTACAACAGGATCGAGCTTTCCCTCTCTTGCCAGAGCGGTAAGCTCCGTTCCGTATCTGCAAAGCGCGGGAAGATCTCCTCTGCGGTCGGACTTTTTTGTTTTGCTGTCCTGCTGGTCGAAACAGGGCGGATCGTTTCTTTTCGCGCCTATCTCCGAGCAGAATTTTACTCCCTGCTCGGATAACATCGAATAAGCCGCGCAGTCGCGGTCGGAAAGCATTGCTATGAGAATATGCTCTGTTCCGACAAAATTGTCGCCTCTCGAAGATGCGGCGCTTCTCGCCGCAGAAAGCAACTTTCTTAACCGCGGAGAAAAATCCTTTTCGCAAAGCTCACATGCGCATGAAATTCCCGCTCTTTCTTTAAGCGCCATAACAAGTTTTCTGAACTGAACGCCCTCCCGCGCCAAAGCTACGCCTGCCGCGCTTTCGGGATTTTTCGCGAGCGCACAGAGCAAATGCTCGCTCCCCACATATTTATGGCCCATTTGCCCCGCAATTGTCACGGCGTTTGCAAGTGCGCCCGATGCTTCGGCGGAAAATGTGGGCATATCAGAATTTCCCATAAAAACACCTCGCTTGAAAATTTTGGATAATTCTATTATGAGCCGTCTGATAAAAAGTTATGCGGGAAAGGGCGTTTAAATCCACGGGATTTTTCGAGTTTTTACGCGCAGTCTATACTCGTGGCAATGTTAATTTAAAATGCATATAATGCTCCGAGCGTTAATGTGTTTATAATTATACATTTTTACGCTTTCAATGCAACACAAGGAGAAAATAATTATGCCTTACAGTATTTACATAAAATCATTCACGGCCGCGCAGAAAGCTCACAACTTTCTGATGAAGCACAATATCCGCAGTATGATAATACGCTCGACAAACAAGAAATACGGCTGCGGGTTTGCGCTGAAAATTTCGGGCGCGGACAGAGCAGAGGTTTGCGCTCTGCTCAGAAAGATCGGAGTCAGCTGTGATCTATCTTGACAATGCCGCGACGACTTATCCGAAGCCGCGGCAGGTCTATGAAGTATGGCAGAAAGCACTGGGCTTTTACGGCGCAAACCCGGGACGCTCAGGTCATGCTTTCTCGGTAAAGACCGCCGAAGCCGTCTACCGTTCGCGCGAGATATGCGCGGAGTTTTTCGGCGGAGAAGTTGAAAACACTGTTTTTACGCTGAACTGTACGACTGCGCTGAATTTCGCCGTAAAAGGCGTTGCGCGGCGCGGCTGTCATTTTGTTATGAGCGATATCGAGCATAACGCCGTATCCCGCCCCGTCTATGCCGCGGTGCGCGAACAAGGCGGGAGCTGTACGGTATTTGAAACGACGGACGACGACGAGCAGACCGTCAGAAACGCCGAGCGCGCGATAAGAAGAAACACTGTTGCTCTTGTCTGCACTGCGGCAAGCAACGTTATCGGGAGAAGAAATCCTGTATCGGAGCTTGCAAGGATTTGTCAAAAGCACAACATCTGTTTTATTGTGGACGCGGCGCAGGGAGCAGGAGTTTTGCCCTTGAAAATGAAAAGCGGGATAAACATTCTCTGCGCGGCAGGACACAAGGGGCTTTACGGTCCTATGGGAACGGGACTTATGATAACCGACGGAAAATTCCCTCTTAAAACAATTATTGAGGGCGGCACGGGGAGCGCCTCAGAAAGCATTTTACAGCCCGATTTTATGCCCGACCGCTTTGAGAGCGGAACAATAAACACGGCGGGAGTTATAGCACTCGGAAAAGGAGTTGAGTTTGTAAAAGCTAAAACTCCCGAAGTGATACTCTCGCATGAGCTTTCTCTGTGCAGAAAATTCTGCGCGGGCGCAAAACAGCTCGGAAACATAAAGCTGTACAATGACATAAACGAAACAAATCAGGCAATGTACGCTCCCGTGGTTTCGTTCAATATAAAGGACATGAGCGCTTCGGACGGCGCGGGATATCTGTCAGAAAACGGTTTTTATCTTCGCGCGGGACTTCACTGCGCGCCTCTCTGCCACAAAAAGCTCGGCACTATCGACGGCGGTACGATACGCTTTTCGCCGTCGGCGTTCAACAATGAAAATGAAGTAAACGCGCTTTTAAAGACTTTGGGAAAATTGAAAAAGTAGATGAACAAGTTTATTTATCGGCAATCTGAAACAACTTTTGCAGCGCCGTGCCGGGGATCTCTTATAAAATTACCGGCACGGACTGTAAATCAAAGATTTTCGGATCAGCCGTTATTTATGAAAGGGTGATAGTATGTGTGGAATTGCAGGGGAAATTGATTTTAAAAACAAGGTGAAGAAAGAACTGCTCGAAAAAATGAGCGAAGTGCTTGCTCCCAGAGGACCTGACGACAAGGGCTTTTATTTTGACGACAATGTAGGCTTTGCACACCGCAGGCTTATAGTAATTGATCCCGAAAACGGGAAACAGCCCATGACATTCGGCGACTATACGCTTATCTACAATGGAGAGCTATATAACACAGAAGATATCCGAAAGGAGCTTTTGAAAAAGGGCTATGGATTTGCGGGACACTCGGACACGGAAGTTGTGCTTAAAGCATTTGCCGAATACGGGGAAAAATGCCTCGATATGTTTAACGGCATATTTGCGTTTGCCGTCTGGAACAAGCGGACGCAGACGCTGTTTCTGGTGCGCGACAGGATAGGCGTAAAACCGCTGTTTTATGCTAAAACAAGCGGAGGGATAGTTTTTGCGAGCGAGATAAAGTCGCTTTTATTGCACCCCGAAATAAAGCCCGTGATAACCAAAGAGGGCGCTGCCGAAATAATGCTGATAGGTCCTGCGAGAATTGTGGGGAGCGGAGTTTTCAGGGATATAAGCGATCTGCCTGCGGCGCATTATGCGGAGTTTTCAAGAAACGGGCTGAAGATAAAACGCTATTGGAAAGTTACTGCCAAAGCGCACGGCGAAAACTTTGAAGAGACTGCCGAGCATACGCGCGAGCTTATTTTTGACGCGGTAAAGCGCCAGCTTATAAGTGATGTTCCGCTTTGCACGTTTTTATCGGGAGGACTTGACAGCTCCGTTATTTCGGCAATTGCCTCGAAAGAATATGAAAGCCGCGGAGAAAAGCTCGTGACCTATTCTATTGACTACAAAAACAACCGCGAAAATTTTCACGCAAGCTCTTTTCAGCCCGACGAGGACGCGCCTTATGTAGCGGAAATGGCAAAGTTTATAAACTCGGACCATAAGGGAGTAGAGCTTGATACTCCCGCGCTGGCAGAAGCGCTCAAAGACGCAGTTTATGCGAGGGATCTTCCCGGAATGGCGGATGTTGACAGCTCGCTTTATCTGTTCTGCCGTGAGATAAAGAAAACGCATTCCGTCGCAGTTTCGGGAGAATGCGCGGACGAGATATTCGGCGGATATCCCTGGTATCACAGACCTGAAGTTTTGCACTATGACGGATTTCCGTGGGCAACGAGCGTTCCCGAAAGAGCGGAGCTTATGAAAGATCCGATGAGCGCAAAAGAAGCGGAGGCTTTTGTAAGAAAGGAATATGAGCGGTGTCTTGAAGATGTTGAATATCTTGACGGGGAGAATGCGGACGACAGAAGAATGAGAGAAATGTTTATTCTCAATCTTGAATATTTTATGGCGACGCTTCTTGACAGAAAAGACAGAATGAGCATGGCGCACGGGCTTGAAGTGAGAGTTCCGTTCTGCGATTACAGGCTTGTTGAATATGCGTATAATATCCCGACGAAGTTCAAGAATTACCGCGAGCGAGAAAAAGGGCTGGTGCGCTATGCGATGACGGGGGTATTGCCCGAAGATGTTTTATGGCGGAAAAAGTCGCCATATCCCAAGACTCACAATCCGAACTACATGGAGCTTCTTTCGGGAAAGCTGAAAACGCTTTTAGACAGCGGAGAATGCAGGCTTACGGAGCTTGTAAACGAAAGTGCTCTAAGGAAAATGCTCGAAACAAACGGCGCGTCGTTTAAGAAGAATTGGTACGGACAGCTTATGACCGTCCCGCAGATATACGCATATTTCCTGCAGATAGAGTATTGGATGCAAAGGTACAAAGTAGAAGTCAGAGACTAGAGGCAAGAGGCTAGAAGCAAGAGGCAAGAAGCTGTTTCGAGCGGCGAACAACGTTTAAAATCAAAACCACTAAACGAGCGGCGCACGAAAGTTTTTTGAAAAGGGAGTCCAGAGGGAAAAAATTTTTTTCAAAAAATTTTTTCCCTCTGGCAGGGGTGCGGGGACGGAGTCCCCGCAATCGCGTCAGCAAGCGCTAAAGGGTGCGGGAAAAAGAAAGCATTAAGGGTTTTCAAGAATGCACAAATAAGCGGACTGCTTTTCGGCTATGTGCCTATAGATCAAAACAACTTTATTTAAGGAAAAGTGCGTAGGTCGGCGCCGCGATTTTGCTGAGCGGAGCGAAGCAAAATCACGAGCGAAGCGAGTGAGCCGCGCAAGCGGCGCGGCGCCGACCGAGCGGGCGGGTGCTTTGGAAACGGAGAGGGTTCGGGCGGGAAAGCGCGTTTCAGCTATGCACGTTTAAGTTTAGAAATCAAAATAACGAGAGAACAACTTTCCCCCTTTTACTGACTACTGTACATAGCGTTGCACGCGAAGCGTTCAACGCGTACACTGTATACTGACAAAAGAGGTAAGAGCTTATGGAACGACCGTTCCGCAAAACTCTTACCTCTTGATCTTATTTAACTGTATGTATAAACGCTTACTTGTCCTCGACCTCAACGACCTTAGCGTCAACAGCATTTTTCTTTATGCTCTCGATGCCGTTCTTGCAGCTTGCTTTAGCCTTGTAGCCCTCGCCCGTTGCAATTATCTGACCGTTCTTTGCTTTCAGGCGGAAACGGAACTCGCCTTTCTTGTCGAGATAGATCTCGAACTTCGGATTCTTCTCTGTCGCATATCCCTCGACAGTCTGATCTTCAACGGCAGCTGCGGGAGCGTTTGTCGCTACGCTCTTTATGCCGTTCTTGCATGCTTCGATCGTGTTGTAGGTTTCGCTGGTGGCGATTATCTCGCCGTTTCCGGCTTTGAGATTGAACATAAAGCCGCCGTTTTTGGTTTTTTTGATTTCAAACTTGCCCATTTCAAAACAGTCCTTTCATAAATAAAGAATAAGGGTACTTGCAATTTTATTGTAACATCATTTCTCCTATTTGTCAAGTTTTTTTCTGTTTTTTCTTAACTTTTTTACAAAATAAACAAAAATTCCCCATTCGTTTATAAATTTAAATTAAATGGTATAGAAGAAATCACACGCCGTCTATTTATATTCCGAGACAGTTCCCTTGTAATAATTCAGCGCGGGGAAACTCTTTTCCGCACTTCCGAGGAAATATTTCTCGCATATAGCGCCGAGCTGTATCTCGGCGTTTTTGGAAATGCTGAATTTAAAGCACTTTTCGAGCGGCGAGAAAATTATGTTTCTCATGGCGAACAGCGTTTCGGGAAACAACAACTCATGCTCTCCTCCATAATCTTTGTTGAAACAGTCAGCGCAGATGAGCTTTGCGCTCTTAGGGAGAAAATACATTCCGCGCTCGCAGTCGTATTCACCGCAATTGTCGCAGGCAACAAGATTAGGCGCAAAGCCAAGCTCCGCGCTGTATCTCAGTTCAAACGCCGCTTTTACGGATGAAAGCGAACGCCCGTTCATTATTTCATAAAGCGCAATTGCAAAAAACCTTACTATGCTGTCCTGGGGCTGTTCCGAGGGCGTGCAGAACCTGACTGCCTGCGCAAAATACGAAGTAAGCGCGAGCTTTTCAATGTCCAAACCCAGCTTATGAAAACTGAATTTCGGCTTTGCCGAGTTTACCGTATATCTCAGCTTTGACTTGCTCAAGCAAAATGTTGAATAGGAAAACAGCGAACACGACGACAAAAGGTCGCTGTTTATCTTGTTCGCGCCGTGTGCGGCTGCCTCGATTATTCCCTGCTCGTCGGTCAGAATGTCTATAAAAACTCCGCTTTCGCCGACAGTTCGCCGAGAAATAACTATTCCGTCATACGTTACAAGCATAACTACTCCGTTTTACTATCAACTATGTTGCTTACCCAAACTCCCTTGTTTATCAATACGCAGCCTATAGCGACCTTTATGAGGTCCGCCGCCTGTACTATCGCGTAGACCGCAAGTATCGGAACGTCCGTAAACGTGCATAACAATGCCGCCGCAGGAACTCCTATCGCCCACGAATATACGCTGTCGAAAAGAAACGTTACGAGCGTTTTTCCGCCGCTTCTTAAAGTAAAATAAAGCGCGTTCAAAAAGCCCTGTACGGGGAAAAACAGCGCCGTCACTATTATAAACTGCGTCGCATATTCTTTTACTTCCGCCGTCGTATCATAAGCGTTCGGGAATACTCCCGATATAAGCACCAGAATTATCGTCATTATTGCGCTTACTCCGCCCGTAAACCACATAAGCGCAAAGGCTTCTTTTTTCGCCCTTTCATACAGCGAAGCACCGAGCGTCTGTCCGATGATTATCCCGACTGCGTTTCCGAGCGAAACGAACACAACGTTCAGAAGATTGCAGAGCGCGTTTGAAATATTAAGCCCCGCGACAATTTCTATTCCCCTGTGCGAATATATCTGCGTCATAAACGCAATAGCCGCCGCCCACATAAGCTCATTAAAGAAAATAGGCAAGCCTTTTTTAATTATCTTCGCCGCAATATCACGGGGTACCGTAAGCCTTTTATACAAGCCTTTTAAGAACTCGTGCTTTTTCTTTGCGGAGTACATAAGTATAATTATTACCGCAAGCTCCGCAAAACGCGCTATCACCGTCGCAAGCGCCGCTCCTCTTTCTTCCATTTTCGGAAAGCCGAGGTTTCCGTATATTAAGAGCCAATTCCCGACAATATCGACTATCACCGAAACAACTCCCGCTATCATCGGCTTTACCGCAGAGCCCGTTTCGCGCAGGCTTCCCGCAAAGATCTGAGTTATCACAAACGGCGGAAGTCCCCAGAGCATGATATTCATATAGCGCTTTGCTATTTCTACCGTCAGAACGGGATCAATGTCCTTGCTCTCGCCTTTAAGATAAAGGTCGATAAGAAAGTCGCCGCCGAAAATAAACGCCAGCATTCCCGTTATAAGAACGGCAATTCCTATCCAGTGCTTTATTCTTACGGTCTGTCTGAAACCCTCCGTGTTTTTCTGTCCGTAATACTGCGCGCCGTATATGCCCGGTCCCGAAAGACCGCCGAAAACCGCGAGATTGAACACAAATATAAGCTGTCCGACGATAGAAACCGCCGTTATGGCTTCCGTGCCGAGGCTTCCGACCATTACATTGTCCACAAGCCCAACGGCGTTTGTTATGCCGTTTTGTATCATCATCGGCACGGCTATAGCCATTGCCTGTCCGTAAACTTTTCTTAAACTGAAATCTGTCTTTTCCATAAAACTCCAAAAAAATAACTAAAGTGCGCCCGTAATAAGACGCACTTTAAAATATCCGCGTTTTAATTTATCTCATATATTCGCGCCAGTCAAGGTCGCCGCGTTCGAGCGCATGAATAAGCGCTTCGGCTGTCGCTATGTTTGTCGCAACGGGAATACTGTGAACATCACAGAGCCTCAGAATGTTTATATCATTCGGCTCGTGGGATTTCATCGTAAGCGGATCGCGGAAAAAGATAAGCAGGTCTATCTCATTACAGCTGATACTCGAAGCAAGCTGTTGGTCGCCGCCTTGAGATCCGCTTAGAAAACGCTGTATCTGCAAACCCGTAGCCTCGGCGACGAGCTTTCCCGTTGTCCCCGTTGCACATAGGTTATATCTGCTCAAAATACCGCAATATGCTATGCAGAACTGCACCATAAGTTCTTTCTTGGCATCGTGAGCTATCAAAGCCACAGTCATGACCAACACCTCCTGTTTTATCTCAGGACATAAACCGAATTAGTCGATATTTATCGTAAGAGGAACGTCCTCTCCGTTTATACGTCTTGCAATAGCGGTATATGCCTTATATCCTCCGCATGACGGCGGCAGAGCCTCGCCCTTTGCGCCGCATATCTTTATGTTTACATCTTCGGGAACAACGCCGATAAGCGGTATTCCTACGCTGTCCATGACCTCGTCGAGATCGTAGAGTATATCCTCGTCTTTGAACTTCGGGCTGACCTTATTTATAATAAGACGCTGGTTTATGCAGTTCTTTACATACAAGAAGTCCGAAAGTATCGCGCCGTCGCGGACGCACACCGTATCGGGGGTAGTTACCATAAGTATAAGATCCGCGGCTTTGATAACGCTGAAAACAGAGCTTCCGACGCCTGCCGTGTCGATTATGATATAGTCAAAATGCTCGCGCATCTGCTCGCAGACGTTCATGATCTTCTGCGCGTTTATGTCGATAAAGGGGTTTCTTGTCGCGCACACAAGACTGAGGTTCGGAACTCTTTCGACCTTTGTGGTCGCGGTAAGGATATCTATTTTCCCCTCAAGGTATTCGCCGATGTCATGCTTTACCTTATCCTTTATTCCGAGCATGATATCAAGGCAGCGCAGACCAAAGTCAAGCTCCACAAGCAGTGTCTTTTTTCCGAGATTTGCAAGACCTGTAGCAACATTCGCCGATGTTGTGGACTTTCCTGTTCCGCCCTTTCCGGCAGTGACCGCAATAATCTGTGACATATTCTTCCCCTCTCCGATGTCAAACGAACATCATAAAAATAACCAAACACAGCGCTTTAGAAAAGCTGCTTTTCAGACCGTCAAAAGCACCGCAAACGACAAAGTCTGCGTTTTTCAGACACGTCCGAATAAATTTTATTACTCATACACTACTTTAATTTTACCACAAAAATTTCGATATGAAAAGAGCTTTTTTCATTATATGCGAAATTTCGTGAATTTTGTTACTTTACCTAAATACTTTTTAGCTATTTTGCATAAAAGAATTTATGAAATACTATCAATTACAGCGGTGCCAGAGGAACGCCGTTTGCATCATAATGTGTAGATATCGTTCCCGAAACATACGCCTTTATTATATTTGCGACCATATATTTTGCCACTTCGCCCTCTTCGAGCAATATCCCGAAAGCAATTTCCGGATCATTCGCAGGATAAAATCCGACTATAGTACCGTTGAATACATTTGAGCTTACCTGGGGCGAGCCTGTCTTTATCGCTACATTGCCAACGCCTACTCCTATATAATCATAGGCGTTTACATATCCTACTCCGGGTATCCTCAGCGAGCCGTCTCTTTTTGCAACGCGCTTCATTCCCTCTCTTACGGCGTTCATATATGCAGTCATATTCGGATAATTTGAGAAATCCTCTCCTATTTCTGCTTCTGCGTCGTAGATCTTCTCCGAAAAATCATAGTTGTAAACGGATTTGAGAATATGCGGGGTATATCTTACGCCCTTATTTGCAAGTGTCATTGCCTGGACAGCAAGATGAAGCGGAGTTACGGCTGTTTCACACTGTCCTATTCCCGCCTGGACTATATCGCCCGCGTGCCAGTCAAGCCCTTTTTCTTCATACAGCTCGAGCGAACTCATCTGTCCTGTTTCCATGGACAGTTCAAAACCGAGGTCTGTGCCTATGCCGAACCTGTTTCCCCACATGGCGAGAGCGTCTATTCCGAGCCTGCGCGCAGTTTCATAAAAGAATATATTGCAGGAATACATCAGCGCGGTACTTACGTCAATGCTTCCGTGCCAGCCGAGGCAAGTCGGAACAAATCCGGGAGCATAATACATATAATTATGTCCGCATCTTATTGTCGAAGAAAGTCCTATCTTTCCCTCGTAAAGTCCTGCTATAGACGTTATCGTCTTAAAAGTAGAACCCGGGCGGTAGGTGCCTTTCAGCGCGCGGTTGAATACGGGAGAATATTCCTGTGCCATAACGCCCTCGGGATCTTCGGCATATTCGTTAAGGTCGAAATTCGGATAGCTCACCATTGCAAGCACACCGCCCGTTTTAACGTCAAGCACAACTACTGCTCCCGCCTGGCAGGCTTCTCTAAGATATTTTGTACCGTAATCCTTTACTGCGGCGGGCGACTGTAAATATTTTATATGATATTCGAGAGCGTCCTGTATCAGTTTCTGATATTCCGAATCAATAGTCAGCATCACAGAATTTCCCGATTCGGGCTGTTTTGTTACGTCATCGGATATCAGCTTTCCGTCAGAGCCGTAGGTTATGGTCCTTATCCCGCGCGTTCCTCTCAAAGTGCTTTCAAATGCAGACTCAATACCGCTTACGCCTATAACGTCGTTTATGGTATATCCGCTGTCTTTAAGCTCTTTATACTGCTCTGCGGAGATAGCGCCGACGGTCCCTCTGTAATGTGCGGAAATATCGCCGTCAAGATAGACGCGCTCCCAGCTTTCCGTTATGTCAATGCCCGATATCAATGACGAAAGCTCTTTCAGATCCTGAACGGTCTCGTCCTTTATATCGGGAGCAAGGACAAACTTGTTCTTCGTCGAAAAATCTTTTATCGTCATTTCATAGCGGACGCCCGCGATAAGCCTGCGCATCTGCTCGTCATATTTTTCGCCGATATCGTAGGTCTCATACAACCAATACATACAATCCTCGGCAGAGGAATAATCCGCAACGCCGAGCGTTTTCTTCAGCTTATTTACTGCGCTGTCTTTTCCTGTCAGAAAGTTATAGGGCTTTGAGGTGCTAATGGGGAGACTGTCGTTCCATTTTTCACCGTGTTTTTTCAGGACTTTAAGCGCTCTGTAAATAATATCGTTTTCGGTACCGTCCTCTATAAATGCCTTTTGCAGATCTACGGAGAATACTATCTTGTTTGAATTGAGGACTTTTCCCGAACTGTCAACTATCATTCCTCTTGTAGCTTCGATATCCTGCTGTGCGGTATAGGTCGTCTGCGTAAGTTCAAGATACTTGTCGCCGTCTACTATCTGCGTCTGAATGAGCTTTAAGCCGCACATAAAGGACAGGATAACGACCAGTGCGGCTAATATGATTGTACGAATAATATAAGAAACTTTTGACATGATAATTTACCCAAAAACACATTCACTCGCTCTCGTTGTTCTCTGCATCCTCTGCATTCTGCGCCGAATTTTCGAGCTTTCTGCGCTCGCTCGGTCTAAGTCTTGAAACAACAAGCGAAATAAGAAAATATATCGGCACGGAAAACAAAACTGCGCCGAAATAAGACGGCAATACCACTCTTACAAAAGAAAATATGCTCTGTGTTCCCTCCCATACCCAGTGAAGAAACAGCATATCAAGAATGGCAACTGCCGCCGAAACCACCGCGTTTATTACAAAGTGAGAAATAAAATTCACCTTTATGAGAAATCTCGAAAGCAGAGAGATACACGGACAGGCAAACAAAAGCCACAGCGCGTAAAATCCTACAATTGAACTCCCGCTCGCCATATCCATAAGAAATCCGCAGAACATTCCGAAAATTCCCGACGAAAGGTCGCCCTCGTGCATTGCCACAGCAGTAGCCAGCGGAATGAGCAGAAGAGGGCAAAATCCCTTTATCAGCGGGTTGCACAAAAACAGATAAAACAAGATCATCAGCACGACATAGAATGCCCAGCGCAAGACCACTTTAAACATTGCACGGCGTGTGCGTGCCCTCATTCCGAGAGGTTTTTTTACACTATTCTTCAATCTCGAAAGGTACACCCTTTCCGTCAAAATCCGTAATGACAAACATTGTGGTCACATTAAACACATCTACCGCAGGCTTTACAAGCGCATGCTTTGAAAGTCCGTTCGGATCGTCGTATATTTCCACGACCGTTCCGACCATAAGATCGTCGGGAAACAGTCCGCTTTTTCCCGAAGTAAAGATAACGTCGCCTACAGCTATATCCGCGTCCTTTAAAATTCCGCTCATAATGCACATTCTGTCCTGTGCGCTTTCAACGGTGTTTTCGATAACTCCCGTAACCTTTGAGCGAACGGAATAAACTCCCACATTAACTTCGGGGCTTATTACGGCAGTGACCTTTGCATAATTATCGGCAATAGACGTTACTCTCCCCACAAGCCCCGCAGAAGTCACCACGGGATCATTCAGAGAAATTCCGCTCGTCTTTCCGCTTCCGATAGTAAAACCGCCGTAGATATCGTTTGCATTTCGGGCGATAACGCTGCAGCTCTCGGAAAAAATAAAGTCGGGATTTTTTTCCTTTAGTCCGAGTATCTCTCTGAGCTGTGCGTTTTCTTCTTCGAGGGTATTATAGTCCTTGGTCTTTTTATAAAGCTCGGTGAGCTGAGACTTTAAAGACTCGTTTTCCGCTTTGTATACATCGGCATTTACGAGTTTGTCGATAAATCCCGAAACTCCGTCCGAAACCGCGTTTGCCGCTGTAGTAAAAGGATACAGAAGCGTTCCGACAATTTGTTCGGGAGGCGTTTCCGTTCCGAGCGTTACGGCCGCGTATGCCATAAGCCCCAAAAGCAGTGCCGCAAGACAAATGAGTACCTTAAATTTTACGCTGTGAAAAAATTCTTTCATATTTTAATTAAAGTAAGATCAGTAAATAGTTTCATCCTCAGACAGAACGTCTTCGAGCTTGTCGATATTTTCGAGGACTTTTCCCGCGCCGTCCGCAACACAGTCAAGAGGTCTTTCGGCGATCTTTACGGGCATTCCCGTTTCCTCGTGGATAAGTCTGTCGAGCCCCTTTAAGAGTGCGCCGCCGCCCGCAAGCATTATCCCGCTTTCGATTATATCCGCCGCAAGCTCGGGAGGACATTTTTCGAGAGTGGTCTTTATTGCTTCGATTATGTGCGAAAGCGGCTCGGAGAGCGCTTCTCTGATTTCCTCGCTCTTTATGGTTATGTTTTCGGGAAGTCCGTTTAAGAGGTTTCTTCCGCGAATGTCCATGACAGGCTCGTTCTCGTCGGTCTTAAATGCCGAGCCTATTCCCGTTTTTATGTTCTCGGCTGTTCTTTCACCGATAAGAAGATTATATTTCTTTTTAATATAGTTTATGATAGCAGAATCAAACTCGTCGCCTGCAACTCTTACGGAACGTGCAGTTACAATGCCTCCGAGAGAGATAATAGCGACCTCGCTCGTACCGCCGCCGATATCGACAATCATGCTTCCCATTGGCTCGGCAACGGGAAGTCCTGCGCCGATAGCCGCCGCCATAGGCTCTTCTATTATTGAAACGCGCTTTGCGCCTGCCTGCTGTGCGGCTTCTTTAACGGCTCTGCGCTCAACTTCCGTTACGCCCGAGGGTATACATATTATAACTCTCGCTCTGCCTCTGCCTTTGAGAGCCTTTTTTATAAACTGCGAGAGCATAATAGACGTCATGTCGAAATCTGCGATAACGCCGTCTTTAAGCGGTCTTACGGCAACGATAGAACCCGGGGTTCTTCCTATAACTTCCTTAGCCTCTGAGCCGACATAGCGGACCTGGTTTGCTTTTTTATCTACCGCAACGACCGACGGCTCGCGGATAATAATGCCTTTTCCTCTCATATAAACGAGTGTATTTGCGGTTCCGAGATCAATTCCGATATCTTTGTTTATTCCAAACATTAGTTTAGTTCCTCCGAAAATATTTACAAAAAGTCAGGTACAAACTGCCAACTTATATTATAACATTATTTTTTCCGTCCTGCAATGTAATATTTATAGATATTTTCGGATTTTTCCGTCGTCTTTTTCGTCATTTTGACTAATGAACAAAATCAGGAAACCCCAAAGGCAAGCCGAAGCCTGCCCTTTTAGAGGTAAGAGGTAAGAGGTAAGAGGCAAGAGTTTGTTTTAAGAGGAAAAGTTGTTTTCCTTATTGGAGCTGGTTTGTTATAAAAAATAAGAGGTTAGGGTTTAAAACTCTAGCCTCCAAAAGCGTTCATAAACGTAATTTAGAATAATAGTGTTTGAAAAGAAACATAAATAGGATTTTATAAAAGCTGAAATCGTATTTGTACATTACATATTGTTCAAAAGTTCAGCTTTCTTTTTTTCAAAGTCCTCTTTTGAGATAAGTCCGTTGTCGAGCATTTGTTTCAGTTCGTTCAGTTTTGCAGTGACGGACTGTTCTATCGCGGCTTTCATGTATGCTTCTTGTGCAACTTCTTCCGTATCGACTATCTTTGGTATCTCCGAGTTGAAGATCAACGGCTTTCTTATAATGAAGCGTACAATGTCTATCGGCACTAATC
This sequence comes from uncultured Clostridia bacterium, assembly GCA_947627205.1. GTDB lineage: Bacteria > Bacillota > Clostridia > Oscillospirales > Ruminococcaceae > CAG-115. The sequence goes on from CANQVE010000001.1 coordinate 121,499, forward strand.
CATAGCCCAGCATACCCGCGGGAATTAAAGTGAAGTACATAACGATAAGCCCCAGCGGAATAAGAGGCATGCTGTGCCTGATGTTGGAAAACCAGCGCCTTTGGTGAGCAGTGCCCACTATTATTGCGCTCATCATCCACGCGAAAACAACCCCAACAGTTACGGTTGTAAAATCAACAGTCCCCTGCATATTGACTATAATTACCCCAAACAGCACGCCAACTATAAGCCCTATTATCAGCCATTTCTTCCGCAGTTTGTTCTCCTTGTCATACGCTTTCTGCATAGCAGGCGTCAGATCTTCATATTTGATTTTTTCAGCCATATCAATTACCTCCGTTTTATTACATATTTTTTTGTTTAATGTTGTATTATCGGTGCACCTGTTTCAACAAAAACATCTTTTAACGATTGTATTATATCATAATATTTTTAAAATGTCAATACTATTTTAATTATTTTTTTTAATAACTATATCATATTGAAAATACAACTATAATAACTTATAATATAATAGGGTGGTTAAAATGAATAATGAAAAATGTTTTAAATACGGAGAAAGGCTGAGAAAACTGCGCAAAGAGCGCGGATTGTCGCAGGAGGAAGTTGCGATGCGCGCAGATATCACGACGTCATATTACGGTCAGCTTGAACGCGGAACGGCAAATCCGACCGTTTTATTGCTTGAAAAAATATGCGCCGTCATGGGCTTTTCATTAAACGATATATTTGCCGAAACAAGCACAAATCTGCTCGGAATCGACTCGCTTTCAATGCAGGTTCTTCAGCAGATACACGGAAAGACCGACCGCGAGAAAGAGCTTGTACTGTCGCTTATGAAAACTGCGTTTAAACTTCAGAACGAAAAACAGCAAAAAAATCCCTCTAAGCGAGGCTCTAAAGATGATATGGTTTTGTAAACCCGCATAAAAAATCCCCCTGAGTACCACCATCAGGGGGATATTTTTGTGAACCTGTGGAAATTTTAGCGTTTCCTATCTCACAATTACGTTACAGAATATTGAAAAGAATTTGTCAATTGTTTTTATGACATAAATTGACAAATAACTTCAACTATGATATAATACATTTGCCGGTTACCACCCGAGCTTTATGCGAGGGGAGGTGAAATCTGTGGATATAATTTTGGCGTTTTTAATATCCGTCGCAGCAGGTCTGTTCGTAGAAGCGGTCTACAATTGGCTCGACGTAGAACAGTAATCGGTAAGCCTACATAAAAAGTCCCCCTGAGTACCACCCTCAGGGGGATATTCTGTGAACCTGTGGAAATTTTGGCGTTTCCTATCTCACGATTGTATTATAGCATATTGAAAAGAATTTGTCAAGAGTTTTTGTAAAATAATATTTTCACTTATATGCTTTTAAACTTCCTTGCCCTCGACAAGTGCTTTTGTATCGCGCGCAATAAGAAGCTCCTCATTTGTGGGAACCACCCAGACTTCTACCTTGCTGTCGGGAGCAGAAATTTTTGCGAGCTTTCCGTGGAGACCTTTGTTTGCTTCCTTGTCGAGCTTTATGCCGAGGTATTCCATATTCGAGCATACGTCCTCGCGCAGATCGTCGGAATTCTCGCCGATACCGCCCGTAAACAGAACAGCGTCAAGTCCGTTCATTATAGCCGCATAAGAACCGATATACTTCTTTATCTCATAGCGGAGCATTTCAAGCGCGAGCTTTGCTCTCTTGTTTCCGTCAGCCGCCGCGGCACCGAGGTCGCGCGCGTCGCTCGAAACTCCCGAAACGCCGAGGAAGCCCGACTTTTTGTTCATATAATCGCTCGTTTCATTGGGAGACAGCCCCATTTTGTTCTGAATGAACGTAACAGCCGAAGCGTCTACGCTTCCGCAGCGTGTTCCCATAATAACGCCGTCAAGAGGAGTAAAGCCCATTGTAGTATCAATTGACTTTCCGCCCTCTACAGCGGTTATTGACGAGCCGTTTCCGAGGTGGCAGGAAACTATCTTCAGGTCTTTTATGTCCTTTCCCATAGCATCCGCAAGAGCCTTTGAAACAAAGCGGTGCGATGTTCCGTGGAAGCCGTATTTTCTGACATGATACTTCTCATAGCACTCATAAGGAAGTCCGTACATAAACGCCTTTTCGGGCATTGTCGCATGGAACGCCGTATCGAAAACGGCTACCTGGGGAGTACCGGGAGCAAGAACCTTTTTGCAGGCTCTGAGAGCCAGGGCGTTCGGGTGGTTATGAACGGGCGCAAGCTCCGAAAGAGCGTCTATTGCGTCAATGACAGCGTCGTCTGCAAGTATCGTCTTTCCGAACTGCTCTCCGCCGTGGACAACTCTGTGTCCTACAGCAGAAATTTCGTCCATAGACTTTACTACCGCCGCGTCGCCTGTGGTAAGCACCTCTACCAGCTTTTCAAAAGCCTCGGTATGAGTCGGAAAATCGCAGTCTGTATCTACTACTTTTCCGTCAAACGTAGTGTGCTTGATGTGACCGCCGATACCTATTCTGTCGCAGTTTCCCTTTGCTATAACGCTCTCGTTGTCCATATCGAGAAGCTGATATTTAAGCGAGGAGCTGCCGGCATTGATAACTAAGATCTTCATTGTTTCAAATTTCCTTTCATATAATAAAAATAGCCACATAGCCACTTTCATTTTAAAACATTTATTAAAAAAAATCAAGGGCTTTTGTAAAATTTTATTGATTTTATTTAAGAAATGTTGTAAAATATACTAAGTAAATAATTTTAAAAGAGGACATCTATGTATACGGCGGCAGTTATTGCGGAATTTAACCCGTTCCATAACGGGCATAAACACCTTATTGAAACGGCGCGGAAAGCGGGAGCAACACACGTTTTATGCATTATGAGCGGAAATTTTGTCCAGCGCGGAGACGCGGCGATATTCGACAAATTTGCACGCGCAAGGGCTGCTCTCGAAAACGGCGCAGATCTTGTAATTGAACTTCCCGCAAGGTTTTCGCTTATGTCTGCGGAGGGATTTGCAAGGGGCGCGGTCGGAATCTTATCCGAGCTTAATGTTACGGATATGCTTGCTTTCGGGAGCGAATGCGGAGATATTTCGGCTCTTGAAAAAGCGGCGGCGGCTGTGAGACAATGCATACGCTCCGATAAATTCTGCGAGCAGATAAAGCTGGGGAAAAGCTATCCCGCGGCTTTACAGTTTGCCGTTAAGGAATACTGCGGCGAGGATATCGGCGAAATTTTAAAAAGCCCGAACAACACCCTCGGCATAGAATATCTAAATGCGCTTGAAAAGCTGAAAAACCGCATAAAGCCTTTTACGGTAAAGCGTACCGTTCCTCACGGAGAACAGGGCTTTGAAAACGGGGAATTTGCGAGCGCGTCGCTTATACGGCAGATGATAATAAACGGCGAGGACTATTCCGCTTTTGCGCCCGTTATAAACGAGCCGACGGCTGATATTTCACGGCTTGAGCGCGCGGTGCTTTCAAAACTAAGGTCGCTTTCCGAGGAAGAATTCCTCGGCGGGGCGGACTGTTCTAACGGTTTGGGAGAAAGGCTGTATAAAGCCGTAAAAAAAGCGGGGAGCCTAGATGAGCTGTACTTCCTCGCAAAAAACAAGAGCATAACTTTAGCAAGGGTACGCCGAGCGGCGCTGTGTTTGTTTCTCGGCATAACGAAAGAATTTTCGCCGCCCGCTTATATACGCGTTCTGGGAATGAATGAGCGCGGAAAGGAAATTCTTTCGGCGGCGAAATGCAGACTGCCCGTGGACACTTCGCTGAAAGCGCTGTCATCGGCTTCTGCCTCGGCACACAGGCAGGCTTATTCCGAAGCAAGGCTCGGAGATATTTACGCTCTTGCGTTTGAAACGCCCATTCCTTGCGGATATGATTTTACCGCAAAGCCCGTTATTATCCGAAACCAAAATAGAGGTACTGTATGAGCAATTTTGATGAACTAAGAACTAAACATCCGCTGTTTATCTATCACAGCTATGAGCTTAGCGAAAACAGCCTTACTTTCCACTTTCAGATGGACGAATATCATTTTTATCCGAAGTGGGAATTTGACAAAAACTATTTGCAAGGGAATTTTTCACGGCTTCAGCTCGAAGAAGCGGCGTTCTCGCTGGGAATGGCGGAGCTTGTTTCATACTGGAAGTGCAGTTGCTGTCCTACGGTTGAAATAAAATGCAAAGGGCTTTCCGAATGGCAGAAAGAATGGTGGAAAAAGCTCTATTTTAACGGCTTGGGAGAATTTTTTTACCGAAACGGCATTGAAGCAGAATTTGACAGCTTTATGACAATAATCGCGCCCGAAAGCGAACCGCTTCCCGAAACGAACAGCGTTCTGAACGGCGCGCTTGTTCCCGTGGGCGGAGGAAAGGACAGCGCCCTTACTCTTGAAATTCTTAAACAGGCTAAAGAGGACATAACGCCATATATTATAAACTCGCGAAAAGCAACAGCAGGCTGTGTCGAAGCGGCGGGCATTTCTCCCGAAAAGACGGTTTGTCCCCACAGAACAATAGACAAAACTCTGCTTGAACTAAATAAAAAAGGCTATCTTAACGGTCATACGCCGTTTTCGGCGGTAGTGGCTTTTTCGGCTCTGCTTTTCGGGATAATGACAAATAAAAGATACATCGTACTTTCAAACGAAAGCAGTGCGAACGAAACTTATGTCGAGGGAAAAAACGTAAACCACCAATACAGCAAATCCACCGAGTTTGAAAGTGATTTTCGCGTATACTGCGCGAAAACTTTCGGGAACTGCCCCGAATATTTCAGCCTACTGCGCCCGCTTTCAGAATGGCAGATAGCGCGCGCATTCGTAAATTATCCGCAGTATTTCCCCGTTTTCCAAAGCTGTAACCTCGGAGGGAAAACGGATATATGGTGCTGTAACTGCGCCAAATGCCTTTATGTATACATTCTGCTCGCAGCATTTCTTGATGATGATACGCTTATAAAAATTTTCGGCTGTAATATGCTCGAAAAAGAGGAGCTTTCGGATATGCTCGACGGGCTTATGCTCGAAAAAGAAGACAAGCCGTTTGAGTGCGTCGGAACGAAAAACGAAGTTAGGCTTTCGCTCTCAATGGCTCTTGAAAAAAGAAAGGCAAATGTTCCCGCGCTTTTAAAACGGTTCAGTGAAAAATTCCCCGATTACAAGCCCGCTAAACTTACAAAGTTTTTTGACAGGAACAATTTCGTTCCCGAAAAATTTACAGGATATGTGGAGATGCTCGCAAGATGAAATATGATGAACTAAAACCGATATTCAGCGGAAAAAGAGCCGTTATTCTCGGCTACGGTCGCGAGGGGAAAAGCTGGCTCGAAATATTAAAGGAACTGAATGTCTGCAAGGAAATAGCCGTTGCCGATATGAACGAGCTTTCTATTCCCGATATAACGACAATTTCGGGAGAAAACTATCTTGAAAAATGCGCGACATACGACCTTATTTTACAATCGCCCGGGGTTATCGTAAAAAACAGGCTCGATGAAAAGACGAAAGCGAAGATACTGACGCAGACCGAGCTTCTTTTAATGCTTCACCCGTGCAAAATAATCGGCATAACGGGGACAAAGGGAAAGTCAACTACGTCTTCTCTTATTTATCACTTTCTAAAGGCAAACGGCATAAACTCAATGCTTATAGGAAACATCGGCATTCCCCCGCTCCAAAGGCTCGAAGAGATGAACGAAGATACGACGGCGGTCTTGGAGATGAGCTGTCATCAGCTTGAATTTGTAAGGCATTCGCCCGATATTTCGGTTTTGCTGAATATCTTCCCCGAACACCTCGACCACTATGTTGATTTTAACGCTTATGCAAACGCAAAGCGCAATATAGCGCGGTTTCAGGATAAAGACGGCGTTGCTGTAATAAACAAAGCTCTTCTGCCCGCCGAAACGAAAGCGAAAGTATTTACCGCTGCGCTCGACGAAAATGCGGACATTTGGACGGACGGCACGGACATTTTTATGTTCGGAGAAAAACTTGCAAACATAAAAACCTCTCTTTGCGGAAAGCATAATTTGTATAATATAGCCGTTGCGCTTGCGGCGGCGGTAAAAGCGGGAGCGGACAAGGACAAGTGCCTTTTGTCGCTGAATGATTTCAATGCTCTCGAACACAGGCTCGAAAAAGTAACAGTAATAAACGGCGTTGAATATATAAACGACAGCATAAGCACCGTGCCCGAAGCGGCGATCGCGGCGGTAAAGGCTTTTGACGGCGTTGACTGTCTTATTCTCGGAGGAATGGACAGAGGGATATCTTATGATAAATTAGGAGATTTTTTAAACGGCGGAGAAGTCGCAAACGTCATTCTCCTGCCCGATACGGGAAAAAGGCTGGCGAAGCTCATAACGAACGAAAACGTAAACGTTGTGTTCGCACAGAATATGGAGCAGGCGGTCGAAACTTCCGCCAGGCTCGCGAAAAAGCGCGTTGTGCTCTCCCCCGCCGCAGCAAGCTACGGGTTTTATAAAAACTTTGAGGAAAGAGGGAGACACTTTAAAAGCCTTGTTATGGAACTGAAATAAAATTTAGGGGAAAACCTTTTTCAAATGGTTCTCCCCTTAAATTTTCTATAACTGTTTGATCCGAATTCTTACCTCTTACCTCTAACCTCTTACCTCTACTTGAACATATCTTTAAGTTTATCAAAAAAGCCTTTGCGCTTTTCGTAGTTTTTATCATCAAGCGTTTCGTCAAAAGCGATAAGCGCCTCTTTCTGCTTTTTGTTCAAGTTTTTCGGAACTTCAACTACCATTTTTACAAGCTGGTCGCCCCTGTCGCCGGGGTTTCTCTGCAGGCGCTGAACGCCCTTTCCGCGAAGCCTGAATACCTGACCGGGCTGTGTTCCCGCGGGGACTTTATAGCTTACCATTCCGTCAATTGTCGGAACGTCTATCTCCGCACCGCAGACCGCCTGCATATATGTTATCGGGAAATCTATCAGGATATCGTCCTCGTCGCGCTTGAATACGGGATCGCTCTTTACGGAAATTCTTACTTTCAAGTCACCGTGCTGACCGCCGTTTGTGCCTGCCGCACCTTTTCCGCGAACAGAGAGCGTAATTCCGTTATCAACGCCCGCAGGGACGTTTACATTTACGGTCTTTGTCTGCATGGTTCTTCCCGAACCCGCGCACTTCGAGCAGGGCTTTTCGATTATCTTTCCCTTTCCTCCGCACTTTGTACAGGGCTTTTGCGTCTGCATCATTCCGAACATACTGCGCTGCTGTACGGTAACAACTCCCCTGCCGTTGCAATCGGGGCAGGTCTTTACAGTGCTTCCCGCAGCTGCGCCCGTGCCTTTACAGTCGGGACATTCTTCAAGACAGCTTACGTTTATGTTTTTGGAAACGCCCTTACATGCTTCCATAAAGCTGATATCAAGATTAACGGCAATATCCGAGCCTCTCTTTGCGGCGCTTCCGTTCGCAGAACGGCTCGAAGAAAAACCTCCTCCGAAACCGCCGAAGCCTCCTCCGAAAATGTCCGCGAAGATGTCGCCGAGGTCGACGCCGTCAAAACCGCCCGTGAAATTCGCCCCGCCGCCATAGCTCGGATCAATGCCCGCAAAGCCGAACTGGTCGTATTTTGCGCGCTTTTCGGGATCCGAAAGCACCTGATTTGCCTCGTTTATCTCCTTAAACTTTTCCTCCGCCTCGGGGTTGTCGGGGTTTAAGTCGGGGTGATACTGCTTTGCAAGTTTTCTGTACGCCTTTTTTATCTCGGCGTCAGTCGCTCCTTTTTGCAGTCCCAAAACCTCGTAATAATCTCTTTTGTCTGCCATAATTATTCCCTCTTTTACTCTGCACCTATTTCACTTTTGTCAAACAAGTCGGGATCAACAAGCGGAGTTACAAGCTCGCATATCTCTCCGCTTTTGTCATATCCCCAGAAGCACTGATAATATCCGTCGCCGAAACCCGACGATATCATAACCATTTTTTCGTTTGTGTCGGGATTTGTCCACTCGGTAAAGTCGCCGCCCTCGCGCTGAAATGCGGGGAGCTTTTTATAGCTTTCGGCGAGAATTGACGCGAAATAATCGTCATAGTGGTTTTTATCGGGATTTGCTTTGTGCCATTTATCTATCCACTCGCCCATTTTATCCGCGCCTTTTGCGTCAATAAAGCACGTCATGCCTGCGTCCACGGGATAACCCGTCCATATCGTGCCGTCCTTTGAAACGTTCGCCGCGGTTTCGGGAACGGGCTTTGCAAGCTCATAGCGAACGGCTTTCGTGTCCTTTATCTTAAGCCGCGCGGTGCAAATTCTTATTCCCGTGATACGGCTTCGGCAAATGCTCACCTCGGCGGGATATGTGCCGTTTGGAATTTCCTGCTCCAAAGTCGGCATAAACTTTCCCATTGCGATATAACAAAGCGGATCGGCGACAACAACGTGATTTGACGTTATATCTACCTTTCCGACTTCGAGGAAATTCCGCGTCACGTTCTTTACAAACTGCCTGTCGGTCTTGTCAGCGTCAAGCGTCATGCTTTGGACATACGCCTGATTTTTCTTAAACAGCGTATTTATAGCCGCTTTCATTTGCTCGCGCGCATTAAAATCGCGGATAAATGCCGCCATTCTCTGCCCAAAATCCAGCGCGGTCTTTTCGTCGTACAGGTCCCTCATACCCGTGAAAACGTGCCCGCAGTTTTCAAGAGAATTGCCCTCATAACCTCCCGCAACGCCGATAAACCACTTTCCGAGAGCGGTTTTTTTGTATCTTATGACGTAATACGTCAGACCGTCCATAACGAAGTCATGCGTTGCTTCGATTTTAGCGGGAGATTTGCCGAAATCTTTCGTCTTTTTGAGCCATTCGGACAAAGCCTTGCACGCGGCGTTAGCCTGTTCGTTGTTCATTCCGTCCTCCGTATACCGCAGTTATCAATATACTGCAAATCGCCGAGCGGCGGAAAACCGCTCGGCGTTGTGCATAAACTAAACAATATTACTTTTCGGTGTACTCAACGTCAACAGCGCCGTCGTCGTTATCTGAGCCGTTATTGCCGTTATTGCCTGCGCCCTGAGCACCCTGCGCGCCCTCGGGAGCGCTAGCCTGATATACCTTTTGAGCTACCCCGTAAAACGCGTTCTGAAGCTCGTCTTTGGCTTTCTTTATTGCCTCGATATCAGTACCCTTGAGGGCTTCTTCGAGAGCGGTTATCTTCGGCTCTACCTTTGCCTTGTCGTCTGCGGAAACCTTGTCGCCGAACTCGCTCATTGACTTCTTTGCCTGATAGCACAAAGAGTCAGCTTCGTTTCTTGCGTCAACGTCCTCTTTGCGCTTCTTGTCCTCTGCGGCATACGCTTCAGCTTCTTTAACAGCCTTGTCTATATCTTCCTTGCTCATATTTGTAGAAGCGGTTATGGAGATGTGCTGTTCCTTGCCCGTGCCGAGGTCTTTTGCAGATACGTTTACAATGCCGTTTGCGTCAATGTCGAAAGTAACTTCTATCTGCGGGATACCGCGGGGAGCGGGAGCAATTCCGTCAAGACGGAAGTTTCCTATGGACTTGTTGTCCTTTGCAAACTCACGCTCGCCCTGCAAAACGTTTATATCGACAGAGGGCTGATTGTCCGCATAAGTCGTAAATACCTTGCTTTCCTTTGTAGGAATGGTGGTGTTTCTTGCGATCATTCTCGTGCATACGCCGCCCGCTGTTTCAATACCGAGCGAAAGCGGAGTAACGTCGAGAAGAACGATACCTTGTACTTCCTTATTGAGAACACCGCCCTGAATTGAAGCTCCGATAGCTACGCACTCGTCGGGGTTAATTCCCTTGAACGGCTCTTTTCCGAGGAAGTTCTTTACCATGTCCTGAACTGCGGGAATTCTGGTCGAACCGCCGACAAGAAGTATCTTGTGTATCTCGCTCTTTTCAAGACCGCTGTCGGCAATAGCCTGCTTCAGCGGGCCCATTGTCATATCGACAAGGTCTGCGGTAAGCTCGTTGAACTTTGCTCTCGAAAGCGTAACGTTCAGGTGCTTAGGACCTGTTGCGTCGGCGGTTATATACGGAATGGAAATGTTTACGGAAGTGGAGTTTGAAAGCGCTATTTTTGCCTTTTCAGCCTCGTCTTTAAGTCTCTGCATTGCGAACTTGTCGTTTGAAAGGTCAATTCCGTCGGACTTCTTAAATTCGCTCTTGAGATAGTCCATTATCCTCTGGTCGAAATCGTCGCCGCCGAGGTGGTTGTTTCCTGCGGTAGCAAGAACTTCCTGAACGCCGTCGCCGATGTTTATGACAGATACGTCGAACGTACCGCCGCCGAGGTCGTAAACAACAATGTTCTGGTCCTCTTCCTTATCTACGCCGTATGCGAGAGCCGCCGCCGTAGGCTCGTTTATGATACGCTGAACATTAAGTCCCGCAATTTGTCCTGCGTCCTTTGTAGCCTGGCGCTGGCTGTCTGTAAAGTATGCGGGAACGGTTATTACCGCGTCCGTGACTTTTTCGCCGAGATATGCTTCAGCGTCGTTTTTCAGCTTCTGAAGTATCATTGCCGAAATTTCCTGGGGAGTGTACTTTTTGCCGTCAATGTCAACTTTGTAGTCGCTTCCCATGTGACGCTTAATTGAAATAACGGTCTTTTCGGGATTCTGTACAGCCTGGTTCTTTGCAAGCTGACCTACAAGTCTTTCTCCGTCCTTTGTAAACGCAACAACGGAGGGGGTTGTTCTTGAACCCTCGGAGTTTGTAATAACGACAGGCTCGCCGCCCTCTATTACGGATACGCAGCTGTTTGTCGTGCCTAAGTCAATACCTATTATCTTGCTCATAATTATATCTCCTTTTCAATAATAAAAGATTTTAAGTTTTTGCTCTTTGCTATTCGGCAACTGCCACTATTGCAAACCTTATGACCTTGTCGCCGATCTTATAACCCTTTGCAAAGGTCTGAACGATCTTGCCGCTTTCTCCTCCGGGAACTTTCTGGACCGCCTGATGATAATTCGGGGAGAACGTTTCGCCGTCGCTCTTTATCTCCTCAACGCCAAGACTTTTGAGCGTTTCACAGAAGCTGTCGAAGATCATCTTTACGCCGCTTTTGTAGTTCTCGTCGGAACATTCTGCCGCTAAAGCCCTTTCGAGATTGTCCATAACGGGCAGGAACTTTGATGTGACGTTCGTTATGATGTCCGCTCTCAATGCGTCCTTTTCGCGCTGCGAACGCTTTCGGAAGTTGTCATACTCCGCCATTGTCCTCAAAAGCTGATCCTTTACGGCTTTAAGCTCTTCGGCAATTTTGCTGTCCTCGTCTTTGATTTCCTCGGCAGTGTCCGCGCCGTCCTCGGCTTGCTTTTCGGGCTCGGTCGTCTCTTTTGCCTCGGTTGCCTCATTTGTCTCGGTTGCCTCATTTGTCTCGGTTGCCTCGTTCTCGTTCACTTCGGACTTTTCTTCTTCATTCATCATCGTCATCTCCCTTGTTTTCTATTTCAAGGCTCTCTTTTTCGGAGAGCATTGTCGATACCTTTTTGCTAAGATATTCCACATAGGGGATTATCTTTCTGTAGTCGAGCCTCATAGGACCTATTATGCCGAGCGTTCCCGCGGGCTTTCCGTCCTTATAATAGCTGGTGCTTACCAGCGTTGAATTTGAAATGGCGAACGTTCCGCTTTCCTCGCCGAACTTTACGTTTATTCCCGAAAAAGCGTTGTCCAAAAACTCCGTAAGCTCTCCCTTTTTTTCGAGGAATTTCATAACGTCGTCCGCTTCAAATTCTCTGCAGGCAAGAAGATTTGCTTCTCCTCTCACGTCAACGCTGTCTTTCATCATCTCCTCGGAAAGCTCGTATACAGCGTTTATGAGGGGCGAGAGGGAAAGCATATAGCTTCCCATTGCCGCGACGACGCCGTTTACATATTCCTCGGACATATTTTCAACGTTCATTCCGCACAGATGCTCGTTTAAAAAGCTCGTTATGCTCTGCATCTGCTCGTTCGTGAGGTCAAATTCCATGCGGCAGACCTTGTTTTTTATCGCGCCGTTCGACGTTATCATAAGCAGAACGTACATTCTTCTGCCCGTCGGAATGACTTCGACCTTTGAAATTACCGAAAACTTTGCCGCGTGATTTGTGGATATCGCCGCGCATTTTGTAATTTCAGCGAGAGCCGTTCCCGCGTTTTCGACTATCGCCTCATCTGTCAATCCTCCGCTTTCGAGAAGCTCGTCTATCTGCGAGATTTTTTCAACGGAGAGCGGTTCGGGACACATAAGGTGGTCGATATAATACCTGAATCCCTTAAAGGTCGGAACTCTTCCCGCAGACGTGTGCGGGTGGTCGAGATAGCCCTCCTGTTCGAGTGCCGCCATTGTGTTGCGGATAGTGGCGGAGCTTACGCCGATATCGGACATTTCCGCAAGAGTTTTTGAGCCGACAGGCTCGCCCGTGCGGATATATTCGTCGATTATCGCGGTTAATATCTTCATTCCGCGCTGCTCCACGCAAACCACTCCTTGCTTGTTTTAGCACTCTATCTCTTTGAGTGCTAAATATAATTTAACACAATTATAAACGTTTGTCAAGTGTTTTTGAAAAATAATTACACAAATAATTAAAATAATTTCACACAAATTTGTGGAATTTCACTATATGATTAAAAACAACTAATAAAACAACTAACCACCTTTTGGTTTTTGCGTCTATAAACCAAAAAACTTGATCCAAGAAAAAGAGCTTAGGTCGGCGCCGCGATTTTGCTGAGCGGAGCGAAGCAAAATCACGAACGACGCGCAGCGGAGTGAGCAAGCCGCGTCAGCGGCGCGGCGCCGAGCGGGCGGGAGCCTGCTGTTCGGCTAGAAGAGGGTTTGAGCGGACAAGTGCATTTTGACTTTGTGCGTTTAAATCAGATCCACGGAATAACAAACAAACTGCTTTTCTGTTCAAGCTATAGCCTCTTGCCTCTGAATTTCTAGAGTCTAATTGAAAATCTCATGAAATATATTAAAAGGTACTTGAAATGTTGAATATATTTTGTTATAATAAACATGGCAGAATATATTTTCCATAAAAATTTTTACATAAGTTGACAGATTTTAGTATATTTGCACATTAAACATAAATTTAACAATTAAGAGGTGACAGCATAATGTCAAAATTGGAAAGAGCTTTGTCATACAGCGGAAATCTTGCTTTCTCTATGAAATACAAGCCCGGCTTTCCCATTGATTTTTTCGGGGAAAACAGGTCGGAAGTTTTAAACAACATTATTTATACGGACGATTATATGCCTTTCTGCGAGGCTGTGAACGACGTTGTAGACGGCAGGAGCAGGAGCCTTAAAATATATTCGAGATTAAAACTTAAAGACGCTTATAAATGGTATTATATCTCCGCGGCTCCCGAGCATACGGAGGAAAATTCTACGGAGTTTCTGGGAACAATGCAGGAGGCTTCGGACGACTTTGAGGACGTTGTAAGCGACTTCAAGAAAAAGGTCGGAGCTTACTCGGAGATAGAGGACGAAATACCGTCGCTTCGCGAGATACTCGGAGAGAATTATCTTGAACTTATACAACAGCCTTTCGCTAATACAGAGGGGCTTTACTCGGCTATCGTTTCTCCGAGCGGAGGAATAATCGCCGTTGCCAGCGGTCAGCCGAAAAACAAAAACCTCAACAAAATGAGCTATCAGCGCAAAAAGAGCATACGAATAAAGCACAAGACTGCCGCAGAGTGGATAATTGCGGGAGAAAATCTTGATATTATAAATGCAAATTCTCAGCTTCTTGACATTATGGTGCAGACGGTGAGCAATATCGCGAACTCTTATGTCGTTGTCGGAGAGGAAGTCGAAAACAGCCGAAAGGCAAACAAACTCCTCGGCGAAAATTTTGAGGATCAGATGCTGATAAATAACATCTACACAAATATCCTCAAATGCAAGACGAGCGTTGATGCGTTCGGGAAAATTATTCCGCTCGTAAAGGATTATTTTGCGCTCGACAGGCTTATTTTCTGCATTGACAGAGAGGATCCGCCCAAAGTCTACCACTGGGACGAAAACGGCGCGATAAGCCCCGCTTCGAGCGACTTTATAACCAATGTTAAAATAAATGAAGAACTTGAATCCAACACTATAGTTTATGTTGACGAGGACGAGATACGCGGGAAAAAGAGCGAGAAGAACAGAAGCTGCGCGCTTTCGAGAATTTATGACAACGGCACCGCAAAGGGCGTTTTTATGTTCATTTCCCATACTTCGGGGAGAGCTTGGACGAACCGCGACAGAAAAGTTTTAAGGAGCGTTACGCAGATACTTACGACACTTATTTACCGTTCTTTCACGGAAAACAGGCTCGCTCTCTCGCAGGAACATCTCCAGAGGCTCGCGTTCCGTGACGCGGCGACGGGTATCCCGAACAGAACGGCTTTTGAAACGGATTTCGCGCAGACAGTACAAGACGGCAAGAGCGGCGCGGTCATTTCGTTTGAGATCGCGAACTACAAGGCTATGACGGCTTCTTACGGCTATCAGTATGCTGACGGGATAGTCGGGAGCATAGCGGAATATATCGCGGCGATACCCTTGGGAAACAAAACGAGCGTTTATCTGTTTTCAAGCGACGTGCTTTTCGTCATTATCGAGGACGCGAGCAAAGAAGCAACTCTCGGCTTTGCAAAGACTGTTTTAGGAAAATTCTCGCACAACTGGTATTATGACGACACCTATCATAATATAGAAATGTACGCGAGAGTAAACTTCTTCCCCGATGATGTTTACACGGCGGAAGAATGTGAAAATGCGGCGTCGGAAACGCTGAAACTTTCAGAATGCGAAAATCAGCGCGGAGCGGTCAGCGTGTCGCCCGACCTTGAAAATAAACTTGACGAGAATATCCGCATAAGAAAGATGATAAGCGACGACGCGAAAAACGGCTTTGAGGGATTTTACTATCTGTATTCACCGATAAACGACGCGGCGACGGGAGAGCTTATTTGCTGTGAGAGCAGGCTTTTCTGGAAGAAAGAGGGCTTTATTGCGCCGCGCGACAAGGTGCTTCCGATAGTTGAACGCGAGGGAAAACTTGAAGAGCTTTATGACTATGCGATAAACAAGCTGTGCTGGTTCTGCGCGGAAGTAAGAAAGCTGGGCTATCCCGATTTCAGGGTAGGCTTTGAATATCCGAGGTTCGCGCTGGACTCGGACTATTATATAGTAATGCTGAACAAAACGCTCGAAAAGTATTCTCTCCCCGCAAGCGCTATAAGCATATCGGTTTCTGACAATTCGGGAACGCTCGCGAAAAGCAGCGTTACTTTGCGGCGGTTTTCAAAGCTCGGTGTAAACATAATAAGCGAGGACAAGGGCAGAAGTTTTCTGACGGAAACGCTGTTCAAGATGCCTTATGTAAACATTGCGAAGATAAGCTCTAAAAGGCTTCACGGCGATGAAATTTCGTCGGGATATTTAAGGGCGCTCATTGAAAAGGCGCACCAGAGCGGAATGACGGTCTGCGTAAGCGGAGTAGACAACGAAAAGACGCTCGAACTCACGCGGTATTTCAACGTCGACCTGATACAAGGCGCGGTAAACGGACAGCCGCTGCACTCGGGGGATTTTATAGAAAGGATCAAAAAAAGCAAATAATGCATTGAGGGAAGCAGGGCTTCCCTCTTTTTTGTGCCGATTTTTCAACAAATACACAATATATCTTTAAACTGCAAAAAGTTTCCGAAATGCAACTTTTTTTGACTCAAATTATTGACAAGCATCTGCGTATATGATATAATTAATTTAAGGTACAGTGTGATGTTGAGCCGCTCGGTTTGCAAGTCTATATGGCGAGTGTCAGGCTCAAAATAATTGTACCGTGTATAGCTTGCAATCTTAACTACATTTTATTATCAGTCCAAGGAGGTCAAAATGAAAAAAGCAAAAATTTTATCAGTAGTTTTAATAACGGCGCTGATGCTTTCGGGGTGCAATAACAACTCCGAACTTAATGAGAGCAATTCTTCACAAACACAGAGCCATACGGAAAGCAGCTATTCAAGTACATCAAGCTCGTCAGTTTCTTCAAGCTCAACATTCAGCTCTTCCGAAAGCAGTTCAAGCAAACCCGCTTCAAGCTCAAAGGATGAAATTCGCATATACGGCACTATGGGTTCAACGACAGTTAAAGGTCAGAAATATGATATAGCGACGACCGAAAACGTTGATTTAATGAATTCCGACGTTACAGACGAAAGCCTTAAAGGAATAGAAAAGCTGGTATATCTCAAAGATTTAATGCTTTATCAAAATAAAATCAGTGATTTAACTCCTCTTTCAGATCTTACCGTGTTGGAGAGCTTAGACCTTGGTTATAATGAAGTAAGTGATCTTACTCCGCTAAAGGAGCTTACAAATCTGGACTATCTGGCTTTACATAACAATAAGATAAGCGACCTGACTCCTCTTTCAGGTCTAACAAATTTGGAAAGTTTGGATTTAGCGAGAAATCAATTAACCGATATAACGCCTATCGCAAATCTTAAAAATCTTAAAAGGTTAAGCATAGAATTTAATCAGATAAGCGACATAAAACCTCTGGCAAATCTTAAAAATTTACAAACCCTGACTTATGCAGGCAATAATATCAGCGAGGAAGACATTGCTTGGCTTAAACAGCAACTTCCGAATTGTGAAATAATAGATTATATCCACTAAAAACAACCGCGGGCAAGCATAATGTTTGCCCTCTTTTGTTTTCCCGCAGACGGATTTTACCGTAAACGGCTTTCACCGTCAGCGGGTTTCCCGTCAACGGCATTCCCGTCAACGGATAAGCCCTCAACGCATACATTATTATAATATAAAATACTAAACAATTAAATACTCATTCATCAATCACTCATTCTTCAGCGCTACGCGCGAAAAAAGAGGGATTGACGGAGGGACGGAAGATGATTTCTTGAAAAAATTTTTTTCTTGATGAGAAAGACTGTAATATCGGAAGCCGAAATGCTGTCGAAAATAAGCGCATTATCGGGGGAACGGGTTTGTCGGCAGTCTGTAAATTTTTCAAAAATTATTCTGTGAGAATTTCCAAAATCTACTTGAAAAATTCGCCGAAATATTGTACAATATATAGTGTAAATGACAGGACACTGTCAAATTCTAACGTAAAGAAAGGATATTTCACATCATGGCGAAGCTGAACAAAAAAAATGTAGAGGATCTTAACGTAAAAGGCAAAAAAGTTCTGGTGCGCGTTGACTTTAACGTGCCTATGAAAGACGGCGTTATCACTAACGACAACCGTATAACCGCCGCTCTGCCGACTATCAACAAGCTCGTTGAAAACGGTGCGAAAGTCGTTTTATGCTCTCACCTCGGAAAACCCAAGAACGGTCCCGAGGCTAAATTCTCGCTCAAGCCTGCGGCTGACAGACTTGCAGAGCTTGTAAAGTGCAAGGTTACGTTCGCTCCCGATGATACGGTAGTAGGAGAAAACGCAAAGAAAGCTGTTGCTCAAATGAACGACGGAGAGATCGTTGTTCTTGAAAACACACGTTTCCGCGGAAGCGACGAGACAAAGAACGGCGAGAACCTCTCTAAGGAGCTTGCTGACCTCGTTGACAACGAAATTTTCGTTATGGACGCGTTCGGTTCTTCTCACAGAGCACACGCTTCTACTGTCGGCGTTACAAAGTTTGTAAAGGAAACCGCTGTAGGCTATCTTATGAACAAGGAAATTGAGTTCCTCGGAAACGCTGTTGAAAGCCCCGTTCGTCCGTTTGTTGCTATTCTCGGCGGAGCTAAGGTAGCGGATAAGCTCAATGTTATCTCTAACCTCCTCGAAAAGTGCGACACACTGATAATCGGCGGCGGTATGGCTTACACATTCCTCAAGGCGCAGGGCTATGAAGTTGGAACTTCACTTGTTGACAATGAAAAGATAAACTACTGCAAAGAGATGATAGAAAAGGCAAAGGCAAACGGAAAGAAACTGCTTCTGCCTGTTGACGCGACAATTGCAAAGGCATTCCCCGATCCCATTGACGCTGATATCGAAGTTCAGGTAGTTGACGCTGACAAGATACCCGCTGATATGATGGGACTTGACATCGGTCCTAAGACAATGGAGCTTTTTGCAACTGAAGCGAAGAACGCAAAGACGGTAGTTTGGAACGGTCCTATGGGCGTATTTGAAAATCCCACGCTCAAAAAAGGAACTATAGCTGTCTGCGAGGCTCTCGCACAGGCTGACGCTACGACAATTATCGGCGGCGGCGACTCTGCAACGGCGGCAATTAACCTCGGCTATGCCGACAAGATGAGCCACATCTCCACGGGCGGCGGCGCTTCTCTCGAATATCTTGAGGGCAAGGGACTGCCGGGAATAGACGCTATTCAGGACAAGTAATTCAGACTGTATATAAAGCCCCATCTACTTCGTCAGCGTAACTGCGGCAGGCACAAAGCCTAGCCGCAGCCACGCTTCAGCGTTGCACGCGAAGCGTTCAATGCGGTATCTGGGACTTTCTCTACAGTCTGAAATTTGACTTTATATAGCTTCTTTTTATTATTTTTCCCCTGCTATGCGGGGGAAAACATATACTGTTTTAAAGGAGTTTTTTATGAACAAAAACGTTAGAAAAGCTATAATCGCGGGCAATTGGAAAATGAACAAGACAAGACCTGAAGCAAAAACCCTGCTCGAAGAATTAAAGCCGCTCGTTGCTGATGTAAAGGGCGTTGAGATAGTGGCGTGCGTTCCGTTTACAAACCTTGAAACGGCGCTTGCGGTGACAGCGGGTACGAATATAAAGGTCGGCGCGGAAAACTGCCACTTTGAGAAAAGCGGAGCTTTTACGGGAGAAATTTCTGCGGATATGCTGGCTGAAATGGGCGTTGAGTATGTAGTTTTAGGTCACAGCGAGCGCAGACAGTATTTCGGAGAAACCGACGAGACCGTAAACAAGCGCACAAAGGCGGCTCTTGCGGCGGGATTAAAGCCGATAGTTTGCGTTGGCGAGCTTCTCTGGGAGCGCGAGTGCGACATCACGGAAGAAGTTATCGCGCGCCAGATAAAGCTCGATCTGTTCGGTATCTCCGCAGAGGACGCCAAGAAATGCACGATAGCTTACGAGCCTGTCTGGGCGATAGGCACAGGAAAAACCGCTACCGCAGAGCAGGCAGAAGAAGTTTGCGCGTTTATCAGAGCACAGCTTGAAAAGAAATACGACAAGGCTACTGCGGACAGCATGACAATTCAATACGGCGGTTCAATGAACGCAAAGAATGCAGAAGAACTTGTCAAGAAGCCGAATGTAGACGGCGGTCTTATCGGCGGCGCAAGCCTTAAGGCTCCCGATTTTACGGCAATAATCAAAGCCGCCGAAGCGAACTAAAAAGAAAGGAAACTGATATATGGCTGTTAAACCTGTTTTACTTGTAGTAATGGACGGCGTTGGCTTTTCAAAAACGGGACTTGGCGACGCTGTTACAGAGGCGAACACTCCTACTCTTGACTGGCTGCTGAAAAACTGCCCGAACACAAGACTTAAAGCGCACGGCTCGGCGGTAGGACTGCCGACTGACGACGATATGGGAAACTCGGAAGTAGGACATAACGCTCTTGGCTGCGGGCAAATTTACTCGCAGGGCGCAAAGCTCGTGAACGAAAGCATTGAAAGCGGGAAGATGTACAATTCTTCCGCCTGGAAAGAGCTTGTAAATAACTGCGTTTCCAAAAACTCGACAATGCATTTTATAGGCTTGCTGTCTGACGGTAATGTTCACTCGAACATCTCCCACCTGTTCAGCATGCTGAAAAAAGCGAAAGCAGAGGGCGTAAAGAAAGCAAGAGTTCACTGCTTACTTGACGGACGCGATGTTCCCGCGACGTCTGCGCCTATCTATATTGAACAGCTTGAAAAGGCGCTTTCGGAGCTTAACGACGCGGATTTCGACGGAAAGATAGCGTCGGGCGGCGGCAGAATGAAGATAACAATGGACAGATACCAGGCAGACTGGGCTATGGTAGAGCGAGGCTGGAACACTCACGTTAAGGGCGAGGGACGGCAGTTTGCGAGCGCAGGAGAAGCGGTTGAAACCCTTAGAAACGAAACGGGCGCAATTGACCAGGATCTTCCGCCGTTTGTTATCGCAAAGGACGGCGAGCCTGTGGGAAAGATAGTTGACGGCGACAGCGTCATTCTCTACAACTTCCGCGGCGACAGAGCTATTGAGCTTTCAATGGCGTTCGATATGGACGATTTCACATACTTTGAGCGCGGAGGTAAGCCCGACGTATGCTATGCGGGAATGTTACAGTATGACGGGGACTTAAAGCTCCCTGCACGTTATCTTGTTAATCCTCCCGAAATTCACGACACCTTGTCCGAAGTCCTTGTAGAAGCTAAGCTCAATCAATACGCCGTTTCCGAAACGCAGAAGTACGGTCATGTAACCTACTTCTGGAACGGCAACAGAAGCGGAAAATTCTCCGAGGATCTCGAAACGTTCAAGGAAATTCCCTCCGACAACGTTTCATTCGACCAGCGCCCGTGGATGAAATCGGCGGATATTGTTGACGATCTGATTGAAGCGATAAAGTCGAAGAAATACGACTTTTTGCGCTGCAACTTCCCGAACGGCGATATGGTAGGTCATACAGGTTCAATGCCTGCTACGATAATTGGCGTTGAAGCAGTGGATATCGGACTTGCAAGGCTGATGAAAGTCTGCGACGAATACGGCGTGACTATGATAATTACCGCCGACCACGGAAACGCGGACGAAATGCTCGAAAAGAACAAGAAAGGCGAAATTCAGGTCCGCACCGCGCATTCGCTCAATCCCGTGCCGTTTATAATTTACGACAAGGACGTTAAGTACACGATAAAGGACGGAAACTACGGTCTTTCAAATGTCGCGCCTACGGTCGTAAAGATGTTCGGGCTTAAAGCTCCCGACTGCTGGCAGGAGAGCATGATCTGATTTAAAACAACACCGCCGTACTTTCGGGTACGGCGGTCTTTTTAATTGTATTTTACATACGGTTATTGCTGTTGAGTTGCTGTAATGCTTTCGTTTATAATAACTTCGGACTGAAGAACTTCTTTGTTTTCTTTTGTGTAATACTGCGCAGAATAAGTGTCCGTATCAACGACCATAACTCTATTTCCGTTTCCGCAGATAAGATACTTTATGCCGTCCGAGCTGAAACGCGCCGCGCTGTCGGGAAGCGTTTTCAGATAAAAGCTCTCGCCTGTTTTTATATAGCTGTCCTCTCCGAGCATGACGCGCGTTTCTTCAGCGTCATTTGTTACAAGCATTATGTCAATATTGCTGATGTCCTTTCCGTTTACATATACCGACATTTTTTCAAAAGCATACGCCCATGCAGAAGTATCCTCAACAAGATAAATAATATCTTCGTTTCCCTCCAATATAACATAATAGCTCTTTCCGTCGACCTGTATCACGCTGTCATATTTTTCGGAGATCTCATAAGCTCTGACCTTGTCCGTTCTGAAATATCGAGTGCCGTTTTGTACGACTTCGATCATATCGCCGTCATCTGAGCGTACTATTTCAAATTCCTCAGACTGCCACGAACTGCCCGAACTGTCCGATATGACATGAGAGCTGTTTTCCGGAGCTATATCCATTCCACCGTTAAGATTGTCCGAATTATTCGTTTCAATATGTTCGGGAGAGTTGCCCGCTCCGTTCATGTCGCCCATATTGTTCATTTCGCCCGTATTGCTTAAAGGTAAACCGAAAAACTTAGGAATGAATATTATGCACAATGCGATACAGGCTGCCGCTCCCGCCAAAGGCGCTATGATCTGCCAAAGCGGTCTTTTCTTCCTTTGCTCGGTCCTTATCTTCAAAGGCGCGTTTTCATAAAGCCGCTCATGCACCTCGGCAATTATCTTTTCCGTGTCGGGAGAAGCAGAGCGAAGCGCCGACTTATAATCGTTTTTAAAGCTCATACTTTTCCTCCTCACTAAAATTCTTCATCTTTCAAAAGCCTTTTCAGTTTTTCTCTCGCTCTCGACAGGTGAGATTTTACGGTGTTTTCCTTTTCGCCCGTTATCTCGGCGATCTCGGCAATAGACAGATCTTCATAATAAAAAAGGTGGACGGCTGTTCGGTATTTTTCGGGAAGTTTCATAACAGCCTCTAAAACCGCGCGTTTCCTTTCATTTTCTTCTGCTGTTTCATCTGCGTTATCTCCCAAAAGCCCGATAATATCATCGGGATCGCATAACGACCTGTGTCTGTGCCAGGAGCTTTTGGCGAATGAATTTGAACAGTTTACGGCTACTCTTATCAGAAAAAATCTTCTGTGTTCCTCGCTTTCAAAAGTCTTGTCGGCTTTATAATATCTTATGAAAACTTCCTGCGTCACATCTTCGGCGTCAGCCGCGTTTCCGAGCCTTTCGAGCACAATAGCATAAACCATGGGGATATACAGCCTCATGGCTTCATCAAAGCTCTCTGAAGTTTTTAGAGATAATTCCATAAATTTTCTCCGAATTTTCTTCTGTCATAAACAATACTCGGCAAGAGCCGAAAAAGTTGCAGTTTGATAAAAAAAATCCTCCTAGAGGTTAAAGGTAAGAAATAAGAGGTAAGAAGCAAGAATTTGTTTTAAACCACATACAACTTTTCCTTTCAAACTCTAGCTCCTAACATCTTGTCTCTAAGACGCAATTTCCCTCAATAACGTTATCTCGCCCTATCCCCCTGCCCCCTTTCCCGGAGGGAAAGGGGGAGAATGCGGGGCGCTAGGCGCGCCCCGTGCCCCGCCTTGTGGCGAAGCCCCAAACCCCTTTACAACATGTAAATTGAGCATGTGAGTTGGTCTGGAAACGAAGAGGGCAATTTCGTGTAATTGTCGTTCGGATATTACTGAATACTGTACACTGTCAACTGACTACAGCCCACTGCCCTATTAGATGTTAGAGGTAAGAAATAAGAGGTAAGAATTTCGGGGAGCTTTCGGAAGATAAGGTATTTGTTTTTCAGAGAAAGAGGCTAGAGTTGAAGTCAAAACAAGTTTCCCTTTTCAAACCTTGCCTTAGTTAAAATTCTAGCCTCTAGCTTCTTTCTCTGAAAACCAAATAACTTTATCTCCAAAACAACTTTTTAATTCTTACCTCTTACTTCTTACCTCTTACCTCTAACCGGTTAAGCGTGTAGGGAGGTCACCGCCGCATTTTAGCGGTGACCTACCGTACACGCGTAACGGAGTGAAGTGAAACGAACTATATATAAGGGGTTGCAACAATTTGAAGCAACGTGTTTTCACGTCGTTTCAACTTTTTGAAACCACGTTAAATTAACGTCATTTCAAAACTTTGAAATTTTGAAAACGTGAAAATTTCACGTCGTTGCAAAACTTGGAATTTTGGAAAACGTGAAAAATAAACGTCGTTTCCAAACTTGAAATGAGTCTTTATATACAGGCTTCGGCGTGCCTTGTGACATGACAGCCCATATTTACCGCGACGGGAAGTCCCGCAATATGCGTCGGAGCTTTTTCTATGTTTACATAAAGCGCGGTCATTCTGCCTCCAAAGCCCTGTGCGCCTATTCCGAGCTTGTTTATTTCTTCAAGCATTTTCTGTTCCATTTCTGCGTAAAGAGGTTCGGTGTTTCTCTGTGAAAGATCCCTGCAAAGCGCTTTTTTTGCAAGCAATGCACAGCCCTCAAAATCGCTCCCTATACCCACTCCCACTACAACGGGCGGGCAGGGATTGCTCCCCGCAACGGAAACCGTTTCGACCACAAAGTTTATTATGTCCTCTTTTGAAGCGGACGGAGTGAACATTTTGAGCCTGCTCATATTCTCGCTTCCAAATCCCTTTGGAGCAACGGTCAGCTTTATCTTGTCGCCCTTTACTATCCTTGTATGTATGAGCGCGGGGGTGTTGTTGTTCGTGTTTTCTCTTATCAAGGGATCTTTTACTATGGAAAGCCTTAATTTTCCCTCGACATAGCCCTTTGCCACGCCCAAGTTTATTGCTTCTTCAAAACCGCCGTTTATGATATGCACGTCCTGTCCGACTTCGGCGAAAACGACTGCCATTCCCGTGTCCTGGCATATAGGCACGGAAAGCTCTTTGGCGCAGTCTATGTTGTCAACTATATCGCCGAGAACGCTTTTGCAAAGCTCGCTCTCCTCTTTTTCGGCGGCGCTTTCTATGCACTCGCGCATACCGCACGGAAGCTGTAGATTTGCTTTTACGCAAAGCTCGGCAATTTTTTCTGTAATAAGTATAGCGTCAATTTCCCGCATAATTTTCTCCTCCAGACTGTATATAAAGCCCCATCTACGTCGTATGGTTATCCGCCAAAGGCGGATAACACGGTCACTGCAACAGCCACAAAGGCTAGTTGCAGTAACGCTTCCTAGTATCTGGGGCTTTCTCTACAGTCTGAAGTTGGACTTATTATACAGTTTATATTATTTTTTACAGCTTATTCACTGCTGTCTTTCCGTTTACGCAAACAAAAACGGGCGTTTCGTAAATATCGAGCGGCTCCCCTGAAAACAGCGAAAAGTCCGCGTCCTTTCCGACTTCTATAGAGCCTAGTCTGTCGTCAATTCCTAAAATTTTCGCCGCGTTTATTGTCACTGCTTTAAGCGCTGTCTTTCTGTCAAGCCCGCCTCTTACCGCAAGCGCCGCCGTAAGCGGAAGATACTGTATAGGCGTTTCGGGGTGGTCGGTGCAAACGGCAAACTCTATCCCGAATTTATCCATTACGGCGGGGGTGGTTATGCTGTGATTTTTAAGCTCGGGCTTTCCCCTGTCGCCGAAAACAGGACCTAAGACCACTTTCGGCATATCCTCCGCAAGCTCCTCGGCAATTATCCCGCCGTCCGTACAGTGTATAAGCACATAATCGAGCTTGAACTCTTTTGCTATCCTCACAGCCGTGAAAATGTCGTCGGCTCTGTGACAATGAAAATGCGCCTGAAGCTGTTTTTCCTCATTAAACAGCGGAATAAGCGCCTCGCATTTTGCATCGAAATCGGGCTTTGAAACTTCGTCATCCGTGCCCTTTGTGCGGCGGTATTCGTCGAGGTCTTCTTTATAGCGGAGCGCTTTTGAGAGCTGTTCGCGGATTATCGCGGCGGTCGCCATTCGGGTGACGGGCGTTTCGTCGCGGTCGTTATAAGTGTTCTTGGGATTTTCGCCTAGGGCGAATTTTATCGCCGCGGGGCTTTTTACTATGAGCTTGTCCACGCGTTTAGAGCCGAAAGTTTTTATAACGGCAAGGCTTCCGCCTATGGGATTTGCGCTTCCTACTCCCGTACATACCGAAGTGACGCCCGCAGAAACGGCGTCCTCAAAGCACCTGTCCGCGGCGTTTATGCTGTCTATTGCGCGGAGGTGGGGCGTAGATGGATCGGTGTCCTCGTTTCCGTCGTCGCCCTCAAAGCACAGCGCGTCATCCCACATTCCGAGATGACAGTGCGCGTCGATAAATCCGGGGTAGAGAGTTTTCCCCGCGCCGTCAATTTCTTCTTCGGAGGAGCTTACATAGCTGTCCATACTGCCTATTTCGGTTATTGCCTCGTTATAGCGCACAAAGCCGTTTTCAATGTCACTGCCCGCCATTGTTATTATCTTTACGTTTTTAATTACCATTTCAAATCCTTAGTTCAAATGTTATTTTCGGATATCCGAGATAGTTTTTCTATTTCATCAACTATCGTTGTATCGCGGGTGTTTCCGTTTACCATATATGTACTGTTTCGGCGGTATATCGGAGCGCGCTTGTTATACAGCTCTTCAAGCTGTTCGGGAGTGTTTTTCACAACAAGCGGGCGGTTTTTGTCGCCCTTTATCCTCGCATAACACGTTTCAAACGAGGTGTTTATATAAACGGATATCCCGCTCTCCCTCGCAAAACGCGCCGTTTCGTCGTTTAAAAGCGCGCCGCCGCCTGTAGCTACGACATTTCCGCCCGAAAGCTCTTTTATATATTTTGCCTCAAGGCTTCTGAAATACGGCTCGCCGAACTTTTCAAATATTTCGGGAATGGACATTTTCTCCGCGTCCACTATATACTTGTCCAAATCTATCAGCTTCATTTTAAGCCTTGCGGACAGCATTCTCCCTATATGGCTCTTTCCGCAGCCCATAAACCCGCACAGATAAATACTTTTCATACTGCGTTCTCCATATCGGACACGAGCTTGTCTATATCGCTCTTTTCAAACTTCGCGCCGTACCATATTTCATGCGCGGCGACAGCCTGCAAAACGAGCATTGCCATTCCGCCCATTGCATTTATGCCATGCTCGCGGGCGGTTTTGAGGAGCTTTGTTTCCTTGGGATTGTAGATAACGTCAAAAACGTTCTTAAACTTCTTTACGACTTCTTCGGTACAAGGCATATTGTCAACTTTCGGGAACATTCCTGCGGGCGTTGCGTTGATCAGCAGATCGCCCCCGTCAGTATCTTCAAGCACAAACCCCGAAAACGTCCTGACATTAACCTTTGCCGTTATGCCCTGTTCTTCAATTTCCTCAACAACCTTTTTCGCCAACGGCAGATCGCTTTCCAGCGCGCAGATAGTAAGTTCCGCACCGCAGTGCGCCGCTTCTATGCATATCATTCTCCCTACGCCCCCGCACCCTATGACGGTGACTTTAGAGTTAAGACTTGCGCCCATGGCTTCAATTGACTTTGTAAAGCCTATGGCATCGGTGTTATAGCCAGACTTGTCGCTGTTTCTTATACAGTTTACCGAGCGGTAGCGCTGTGCGCCGTCGGAAAGCTCCTTGCAATAATCAATTATCGCAATTTTATGAGGAATGGTGATATTAAATCCCTCGTATTCTTCGAGAGTATTAAACTTCTCGGAAAGCTCCTCGGGGGCTATGTCGTTTAAAGTGTATTCGGCTTCAATTCCCGAAAGCTCAAACAGCCTTTTGTGTATCTGCGGAGAGAATGAATGCCCGAGAGGGTGACCTATTAAACAAAATTTTTTCATAATTCCTTATCCTTTCAAAACTGCGAGAGCCTTTTCCAATGTTTCATTGTTTTCAACATTCACGCTTATAACATCTTTAAGCGTTTTCTTTACAAGGCCTGTCAGAACCTTGTTCGGACCGAGTTCAACAAACGCTTCAATCCCGTCAGCCTGCATGGCGTTGAGTTCATCTACAAACCTCACGGGAGAGCATATATGCTTTGCGAGATAACCGGGCATATCCGAAAAATCGTCAAGTTTTTTGCCGTAAAGATTTGAATAGAATGCACAGCTAGGATCGCTGAATGTTGTACAGATTAGTTTCTCCCTGAACTCGTCAGCTGCAGGCTGCATAAGTTTTGTGTGGAATGCCGCGGAAACCGCAAGTTTTACGCAGCGTTTTTTCATCTCGCCGAATTTCGCGATAGCCTCGTCAATTGCCGCTGCTTCTCCCGCAATAACCGTCTGCACGGGGGAATTATAATTTGCGGGCGCTGCGAAACCGCTTACGCTTGACAAAACCTGCTCGATTTCTTCGTCAGACGCACCGATGACCGCCGCCATTGCGCCCTTTGAATTTTCGGCGGCTTTCGC
The DNA here is from genome assembly GCA_947627205.1 of uncultured Clostridia bacterium. GTDB lineage: Bacteria > Bacillota > Clostridia > Oscillospirales > Ruminococcaceae > CAG-115. Next base: position 149,045 of record CANQVE010000001.1, read on the forward strand.
CATTGCCTCGCTTCTCCATTTTATCGCCATAAACGCATCTTCTAACGGAAGCACGCCCGCCGCGACCATTGCCGCGTATTCTCCCAGAGAATGACCGGCAACCGCATCGCAGGCGATCCCGTTTTCTCTCACAGCATGCAGTGCAAGAAGCGACACGGTAAAAATAGCGGGCTGTGAAAGGCGCGTCTGAGCAAGCTCCTCGGCAGTAGACTCTTTGAGCTTTTTCATAAGGTTGAAGCCCATAATGTCCGAACCGCATTGCAATATCTGCGCCGAGCTCTGGTATTTCTGCGCGAGCTCTACGCCCATCTGAGGATACTGCGAACCTTGTCCCGAAAATAAAAATGCCGTTTTCATAGATAAACCTCCAAAGTTTTTTCCTGCCTGAATTCTGCTTCCGACAGTGTAATGATAATATTAAACATAAAAGGCGAAGAATGAGAAATATCATCTGCAAAAAGATGAAATTTCCTTTTCTAGCGTCTCTAATTTACAACATATACTTGACAAATCTACCAAAATGAGTTATAATAAATTTATATTGAATTTTTTTGTGTAGGCTTTTTAAAACAACGCCATACAAACCATAATGATATTATACATTATTTTGCAAATAAAATCAAGGAGTTTTTTATGAGCGGATTGCAGTTTTTGGGAACAGGCAGTTATGTCCCCGATTTTGTCGCTGATAACGACAGATTTTCTCAGATCCTCGATACCTCGGACGAATGGATATATCCCCGCACGGGAATAAAAAAGCGCCAGCTTGCGGTGGACAAGCCCAACTACTATATGGGTACGGAGGCGGCAAAGGACGCGCTGAAGTCTGCGGGAATAACGGCGGACAAAATTGACCTCATCATAGTTTCGACCTGTACTCCCGACTTCTTCTACCCCGCTATGTCCTGCCTTATACAAAAGCGCATAGGCGCGGTTAATGCCTCCTGCTTTGACGTGAACAGCGCCTGCACGGGCTTTATAACCGCAATGGACATTGCTCACAAATTTCTTGAAACGGACAAGTATAAAACAATACTTATCGTATCGAGCGAAAAGCTCTCCTCACAGCAGGACTACACCGACCGTGCAAACTGTATTCTTTTCGGCGACGCGGCGGGAGCGGTCGTTGTTGCGAAAAGCGACGGACAGTTCAGCTCTTTTCTCGGAGCGGAGGGCGACGAGTTTGACGCGCTCTACTGCAAGGTGAACTATCAGAGCAACTGCCCGTGGTTTAAGGACGAGGACGAGTTTTATGAAAACCGCTTCGATACCTTTGCAAAGAAGAATTACCTCTATCAGGACGGCAGAGCGGTATATAAATTTGCCGTAAACGCAATGGCTGACGCGGTAAATCACGTTTCGGAGCAGATAGGTATAGCGCCCTCGGAGCTTGATCTTGTGATACCGCACCAGGCTAACCTGAGAATAATCGCAAAGGCTACGGAGCTTTTGGGTATCCCCGAAGAAAAAGTATATACAAATATAGAATACATGGGAAATGTTTCGAGCGCGTGTATTCCCGTAGGAATAGACGAGCTTTATAAGAGCGGCAGGCTGAAACGCGGAATGAAGCTCTGTCTGGTCGGATTTGGAGCGGGGCTTACATACGGCTCGATAATCATGGAGACTTAATAGAAAACATAGACTTTAGTTGACGAAAGGACATTATATGAGTAAAACAGCTATCATCACAGGTTCGGGAAGAGGTATCGGAGCAGCTATTGCAAAGCGCTTAGCAAAAGACGGATTTAATATCGTAATAAACGAGCTTTCCGAAGAAGCAGGACAGCAGACCGCAGAGGAATGCCGTGCGCTCGGAGTAAAGGCGGAAGTTTACGCGGCGGACGTTTCCGACTATGCACAGTGTGAGGAAATGGTAAAGAAAGCAAAAGAGGAATTCGGAACGCTCGACGTTCTCGTAAACAATGCGGGAATTACCCGCGACGGGCTTCTTCTGAGAATGAGCGAGGAAAACTATGACGCGGTCATTCGCATAAATCAGAAATCCGTGTTCAATATGACAAAGCTCGTCGGAGCGATAATGCTTAGGCAAAAAAGCGGAAGTATCGTAAACCTGGCTTCCGTTGCGGGACTTTACGGAAACGCGGGACAGATGAACTATTCCGCTTCAAAAGGCGCAGTCATAGCGATGACAAAGACCGCGGCAAAGGAGCTTGGTTCCCGCGGGATACGCGTTAATGCGGTAGCGCCGGGATTTATCCAGACGCCCATGACAGACAAGCTCACGGACGAGCAGAAAAACGCCATTCTCGGACAGATCGCCATGAAACGCTATGGACAGCCCGAGGAAATAGCAAACGTTGTCGCGTTTTTGTGCGGAGAAGATTCTTCGTATGTTACGGGGCAAATTATAGAAATCAGCGGCGGGTTAAGCATGTGATAGAAGTTTATTATCGTTTTATAGGAATGGTCACGGAGGTTTTATGAGTAGTGAAAGAAGAGTAGTGATAACGGGACTTGGGTGTGTTACGCCCTGCGGAAATTCTCCGCAGGAGCTGTGGGACAGCCTGCTTATGGGAAAGCACGGATTTACACTTGAGCCGTGGTTCCCCGAGGAAAACACCGAGGAAAAGAACGTTGTCGCAAGAGTAAAGAACTTTGATCCGTCCGCGGTTTTCGACAAGAAAGAGCTTCGCAGAAGCGACGTTATAACTCAATATGCCGTATACTGCGCGGAAATGGCGCTAAAAGACGCAAAAACAGATCTGAAAGACATAGATCCGTTTCGCGTCGGCTGTATAATAGGAAGCGGTATCGGCGGTATCTGCACGACAGAGGACGAAATGAACGCCTATCGCTCTAAAGGAAGCGGAAGAGTTTCGGTCTTTACAATTACAAAGATGATAGGAAATATGGCGGCGGCGACAGTCGCGATAAGACACGGCTTTAAAGGATCGAATTTCTGCGTTACGACGGCGTGCGCTTCGGGTACGCAGTCGATAGGAGAAGCGTTCAGAGCGATAAAGCACGGCTATCTTGACGCGGCTATAACGGGCGGAACGGAACATTCGGACATAGGCTTCTGCTATGCGTCATTCAACAATATGAAAGCTATCACCCGTTCAACTGACGTTGACAGAGCGTCGATACCCTTTGACGCGGAAAGAAGCGGATTTGTCCTCGGCGACGGCTGCGGGATACTTGTTCTTGAAGAATATGAACATGCAAAAGCAAGAGGCGCGGAAATATACGCGGAGATATGCGGATACGGCTCGACCTGCGACGCATATCATGAAACAAGCCCCGATCCCGACGGCTTGGGCGGAGCAAAGGCCATGGAGCTTGCGGTAGAAGAAGCAGGCATTCCGTTTGAGCAGGTGAATTATATAAACGCCCACGGCACTTCGACGCACATGAATGACCTTACGGAAACAAAGGCTATAAAGCTCGCTTTCGGAGAACACGCGGGAAATATCGCGGTAAATTCCACGAAATCGATGACAGGTCATCTTCTCGGCGCGGCAGGCGGCGTTGAAGCGATAGTTACGGCGCTTTCCGTTAAATACGGGAAGATACACAGAACGCTGGGATATAAAGTTCCCGATCCCGAATGCGACCTTGACTATGTTACAGAGGGCGCGCGCGAACTGAAAATAACCGCGGCGCTCAGCAATTCTCTCGGTTTTGGCGGACATAACGGCTGTATCTGCCTTGTTCCTGCCGAATAAATTAAAAAGGAGAACGAAGATGAATTTAAAAGACAAAGAAAAAGAGCCGACCGTAATAGAAGACACCGTAGAATGTATAGAGGCTCTCGCAAAGATAGTAAAGGAAAACGACCTTTCTAAGATCAAAATAAGCACGGAAGAATTGGATATAGTTATAGAGGGAAAGTCCCCGATAAAACCTCCGTTTCCCACTATGCCGATCATGGCACAGCCCTCACAGCCTGTTCAGAGTGCGCCTAAAGCCGAACCGCAGGAAACTGTTTCGGGTAAATTCATAAAGTCGAAGATAATCGGGACTTTCTATACCTCCCCCGCTCCCGAAAAACCGCCGTTTGTAAGAGTAGGCGACACGATAAAAGAGGGCGACGTTGTGTGCATAATCGAGAGCATGAAGCTCATGAACGAAGTTCAGAGCGAATTTTCGGGAAGAGTTGCAGAGATATATGTAAACGACGGCGATACGGTTGAATTTGACCAGAAGATAATGAAGATAGAATAAGGTGAAAATATGACGCTTGATTTGGAACAAATAAAGGAAATAATCCCCCACCGCGATCCGTTTTTGCTCATTGACGAAGTAACGGAGCTTGAACCGGGCGCTAAGGTGACGGCAAAAAAATATCTGAAGCCCGACGAATATTGGTTTAAGGGGCATTTCCCCGGACAGCCCGTAACTCCCGGAGTGCTGATGATAGAAATGCTCGCCCAGGCGGGAGCAGTGTGCGCGCTGTCGCTCCCCGAAAACAAGGGGAAAATTGCGTTCTTTGCGGGGATAGACAAGGCGCGTTTTCGCGGACAGGTACTGCCCGGAGATACTCTTGAACTGTCTGTGGAAATGACCGAAAAGAAAGGTCCGATAGGCTTTGGAAAAGCCGTCGCAAAGGTAAACGGAAAAAAGGTGGTTACGGCGGAAATTTCCTTTGCCGTTTCAGATCCGAAAACCGAGTAAATACAATTGGAGCGAGAAGTAAATGTTTAACAAGATACTTATTGCAAACCGCGGCGAGATCGCGATAAGAATAATGAGGGCCTGCCGCGAGCTTGGGATAAAAACCGTTGCGGTATATTCTACTGCGGACAAATTCGCGCTCCATGCGCAGATAGCGGACGAGGCTGTCTGCATAGGTCCTGCGCCGTCTAAGGACAGCTATCTGAACACAAAATCTATAATCGCCGCCTGTGAAGCGACGGGCGCAAATGCTATTCATCCGGGGTTCGGATTTTTGTCGGAAAACGCAGATTTTGCGCGGCTTTGCGAGAAATGCGGGATAACCTTTATAGGTCCTACTCCGCAGGTCATGGACGAAATGGGCGACAAGGCGAACGCGCGTAAAACCATGATAGAAGCGGGAGTTCCTGTTATTCCGGGTTCGGACGGTATTGTAAAAACTCTCGAAGAAGCATACGAGGTATGCGACAGGATAGGCTATCCCGTTATGGTAAAGGCAACTGCGGGCGGCGGCGGCAGAGGGATACGTCTTGTTGAAAACAAAAACGCTCTCGAAAGCAATTTCCTTTCCGCAAGCGCCGAAGCGGAAGCCTGCTTTGGAAACGGCGGGCTTTATATCGAAAAATTTGTCGTAAACCCTAGGCATATTGAAGTTCAGCTTCTTTGCGACAACTACGGAAACGTCGTACATCTCGGAGAGCGCGACTGTTCTCTTCAAAGGAGAAATCAGAAAGTTCTCGAAGAAAGCCCCAGCCCCATTATGACGGACGACCTCCGCAGAAGAATGGGCGAAGCGGCGGTGAGCGCGGCAAAGGTCAGCGGCTATAGAAACGCGGGAACGATAGAGTTTCTTGTTGACAAGGACAAGAATTTCTACTTTATGGAAATGAACACGCGTATACAGGTAGAACACCCCGTGACAGAGTTTGTAACGGGCATTGACCTTGTAAAAGCGCAGATACGCATTGCCGCGGGCGAAAAGCTGTGGTTTACGCAGGACGACGTTAAACTCAGCGGTCACGCGATAGAGTGCCGCATAAACGCCGAAAACCCGAGAAGAAACTTCCAGCCCTGCCCAGGACTTGTAAAATCAATTCATGCTCCGGGCGGCTTTAATGTGAGAATAGACAGCGCCGTATATGCGGGATATGAGATACCGCCGTATTATGACAGCATGATAGCAAAGCTCATAGTAAAAGGCACGGACCGCGACGAGGCAATAATGAAAGCCCGCGTTGCGCTGGCGGAGTTTGTCATAGACGGCATTGAAACGAACATTGATTTCCAGCTTGCGCTTTTGAAGAATGAAAATTTCGTGCGCGGGGAATTCGACAACGGATTTCTGAACCGCGTTGATATTATGAGGGAGTGAGCATAATGGACATCGAAGAACTGTTCAAGGTCGTAAAGGCGCGTTTTACGGACGACAGCCACGGCACTGCGGACAAAAATGAAATTAGGGACGTTGAAATTCCGCAGGATCTGCTGTTCAAATGCCCGCGCTGTTCTAATGTTTTTTATAACGAGGAGTTTGTAAACAACAAAAAAGTCTGCCCCAAATGCAACTATCATGCTCGGCTTACATGGCAGGAGCGCCTTGAAATGACAGCGGACGAGGGGAGCTTTATCCCCTTTGACGAAAATCTTCATTCTCTCAATCCCATAGGATTTCCGAGATATGAGGAAAAAGTGCATAAATGCGCGGCGGATTGTAATACAAACGAGGCTATCGTTACGGGAGAATGTACTATCCGCGGTTATCGCTGCGTTATAGGCATAATGGACAGCCATTTTATGATGGCGAGCATGGGGAGCGTTGTCGGAGAAAAAATAACGCGCGCTTTTGAATATGCGACGGAAAAGAAACTGCCCGTGATTATGTTTACCGCTTCGGGCGGAGCCAGAATGCAGGAGGGCATAGTATCTCTCATGCAGATGGCAAAGACGAGCGGCGCGGTAAAGCTCCACAGCGACGCGGGAGGACTTTATATAGCGGTAATGACCGATCCGACGACGGGAGGAGTTACGGCGTCATTTGCGAGCCTCGGAGACATAACTATTGCAGAGCCGAAAGTTCTTATAGGCTTTGCGGGAAGAAGAGTTATTGAGGACACCATTCGCCAGCGCCTGCCCGACGATTTCCAGTCGGCAGAGTTTCAGCAGGACTGCGGGTTTGTGGATATGATAGTCGAGCGCGGAATGATGAGAAAAAGACTCTCAAACATATTAAAGCTCCATGGATTTCCCAAAGAGAGAGGGAGCAAGCCCGTAAAGAACGAAGAATAAACGGCTTTTAAAGGAGAAAATTATGAATAATTTATCTGCCTGGGAGCGAATGGAAATAGTTCACAATAAAAACCGCCCCACCGTAAACGACTATATCCCCGCGATATTCACGAGGTTTATGGAGTTTCACGGAGACAGGCTTTTCGGCGACGACGCGGCTATAATCGGCGGTATCGGGTTTTTAAGCGACGTGCCTGTTACGGTATTGGCGCAGGTCAAGGGCAAAACTCTCGACGAAAACCGCCGAACGAATTTTTCAATGCCCCACCCCGAGGGCTACAGAAAGGCATTGAGGCTGGCAAGGCAGGCGGAAAAATTCCGCCGTCCCGTTATCTGTCTTGTGGATACGCCGGGAGCATACTGCGGGATAGAGGCTGAAAAACGCGGTCAGGGTGAAGCGATCGCGAAAAACCTTGCCGAATTTATGACGCTCAAAACGCCCGTTATCTCGGTAGTCTTAGGAGAGGGCGGAAGCGGCGGCGCTCTGGCGCTTGCGGTATGCGACGAGCTGGCTATGCTCTCAAATGCGACATATTCGGTCATTTCCCCGCGTGGCGCGGCGTCTATACTGTGGAAAGACGGCTCTAAAGAAAAAGAAGCGTCCGAGCTTCTTAAAATAACAGCAGAGGATCTTTCGAGGTTTGGCGTGTGCGACAAGATAATACAAGAGCCCGACGGCGGCGCGCAGACTAATCCCGAACAGACCGCCGACAGCATTTACGAGTATCTGGTCGACGCTGTAGCAAGACTTAAAACCGTGCCGACAGACAAGCTCACGGAAAACCGTTACAAAAAATTTAGAAAAATTGGTATGTTTACCGAATAATTTCAGTAATATTTACCAGCAATTTTTGTTAAATTGCTCTTGATTATTTTGTAAAGATGATTTATAATATAACTTGACAATGCCAAGAAGTTTTTGGTAAAAATATTTTGGAGGATATAACAATGGAAATTTTTGAGAAAATAAGAGACATTATTGCAGACCAGCTTGATGTTGCCGATAAGGACATCATTACAGAGGCTTCGGTCATTACAGACGACCTCGGCGCTGATTCGCTCGACGTAGTTGACCTTGTAATGGCTATCGAGGACGAGTTCTCGGTAGAAATACCCGAGGACGAGGTCGAGAATATCAAGACCGTCGGCGATATCGTAAAGTATGTTGAGGATAAGCAGTAATAAGTTCTTGACAACAAAACAACTTGAGCGTCCTGTCCGTTTAGACGGGGCGCTTTTGTGTGTATAGACATTCTAGCCTCTAGCTTCTAGCCTCTAGTTTCTGTTTTATACATTTAGCGTAAATTTAAGTGTAATTATGAGGAATTTTATTTAATATTGCTATTGAAAATATAATTAAAAAAGTATATAATAAATAATGTGTAGGAATTTTTAGTTAGATTTTTGGAGCAAGATGAAAACTGTTTTAAATTATGTACGCGATTATCTTAAACACGTTGACAAAATTCTGCCTCTGATATGCCTCGCGCTCACGGCGTTTGACCTGTTTATCATGTATTCTATGACGCAGACGGGATATGTGAGCAGAGGAGGCTTCGTAACGTTTATGGACGAGGGAACGTTCAGGACACAGGTTATAGCCTCCGTGCTCGGAATAATTGCAGGTATAATAATAAGCGCCATTGACTACAGACTGTTGTCAAAAATGTGGTTTGTTATGGCGCCTGTTGCCATTATTTTACAATTATTGCTGTTCACACCTCTCGGCGTAAGCCGTGACGACGATATAGCGTGGCTGAATTTCGGATTTATAACGATACAGCCGTCAGAGATACTGAAGTTTGTTTTTATAATAACCCTTGCGACGCATATCTCAAAGGTCGGAGAAAATATAAACTCGCCAAAACATCTTCTGCTTATTTGCATTCACGGATTAGCGCCCGTGGCGCTTATCATGCTACAAAAAGACGCAGGCTCGGCGCTGGTTTTTTTGTTCATTTTCATTTGCATGCTGTTTATGGCGGGCATTTCCTGGAAGTATCTTATCGCAGGAATAGCAAGCATACCGCTGGTCGGGATATTAGCGTGGAATTTCCTTATGGAAGACCACCACAAAACGCGTTTTCTTATCCTGTTCAACAAGGATATGCAGGAGGCCGAAAAACTCGACAAGTTTTATCAGCAATATAACGGCACCATAGTCTTAGGCTCGGGACAGCTTTCGGGACTTGGTTTTGAGCAGGAAAGCTATCACTATACCTCGGAGCTTTCAAACGATTTTATTTTCGCATATATCGGAATGACACTCGGATTTATCGGGTGTATGGCGCTTGTCATAATGCTTGCGCTCTTGTGTTTGAAACTTCTGTCAAACGCTTCGGGCGCGCAGACTAACCTCGGAAAGCTGATTTGTATAGGCGTTTTCGCAATGATATTCTTTCACTGCGTGATAAATATAGGAGTTGTGCTTTGCGTTGTGCCCGTAATAGGCATTCCCCTGCCGTTTATAAGCAGAGGCGGTACGGCCGTAATTATGGTAAATGTCTGTATAGGGCTTGTGCTCAGCGTTTCGGCTCACAGAGAAAAAGAAAAGCACATGTTTTACTGATAATGCACACCGACATTTAAAAGCGATAATTGCTGTAAAAAATAAAAACTGTAGACAAAAAGGAGACGTAACTGTTATGCGCCCTATTGTAAAGAAGCCGGAAAATATCTATGAAAATCCCGAAAAGCAGATAAAGCGCTATGACGAGCTTAAAAAAGGATTTTCGGGATATTTCGGCGAACACGGTGAGCTAAGGTTTTTCTCTACTCCCGGAACTACCGAAATTTGCGGAAACCACACCGAGCAGAACGGAGGAAAGGTTTTTGCGGCGGGAGTTGACCTTGATATAATCGCTGCGGTAGAAACGACTGACGACGGCTTTGTAACGATAAAGTCCGAGGGACTGCCCGAGGATAAAATTGCTCTTGATGACCTTGAAGTTAAAGCGAGCGACAAAAACTGCTCGTCGGGACTTATACGCGGGGTTCTGAAATATTTCACCAAGAAAAGATACAATATCGGCGGATTTCGCGCTTATACGACCTCGACGCTCTTCAGGGGTTCGGGACTAGGAAGCGCGGCGGCGTTCGGAGTGCTGACGGGAATTATCCTCTCAAACCTGTTTAACGAGGGAGAGATAAGACCTGTGACGCTGGCGCTTGCGTCTAAGTTTGCAGAGGAAAACTATTTTCAAAGGCCCTGCGGGCTGACGAGGGCAGTCTCATGCGCGTCGGGCGGTTTTACTTCAATTGATTTCAAGGACATTGACGCGCCCATTGTCGAAAACATTCCGTGTGATTTTTCGCAGTTTGAGCATTCGCTGTGCATTATTGAAATAAAGGAAGCTCCGAGGCTCGACCTCGCAAAATTGTACAAGCAGATAAGCGACGATATGCACGGGATAGCGGCTTATTTCGACTGCGAAAATCTGAGGGCGCTGTCGCTTAGCGACATAATGCTGAACATCACGGAGCTTCGCAGGCAGTTCGGCGACAGAGCGGTTTTAAGAGCGATACACTTTTTCCGCGAAAACGACAGAGTGGAGAAAGTCGCTCATGCGCTTATAAACAACAAGTTTGAGGACTTTTTGTCGTCCGTCCGCGAAAGCGGAGATTCGTCGTTTAAATATCTCCAGGACGTCTACTCCCCCGACGACATTTCACATCAGCCTCTTTCTATCGCATTGCAGGCGGCGGAGATAACGCTTCACAGACACGGAACATGCAGAGTTCACGGCGGAGGATTTGAGGGTACGATACAGGCTATAGTGCCGTTTGATGATATAAAGCAGTTCAGAATGAACATCGACAGGATATTCGGCAACGGAGCATGTCATTTTATGACAGTGCGCGGAATAGGAACGTGCGAGGTAGATTTAGGGTAAAAATAATTGTGCCAAGAGAAACTCTTGACACAAAACAGTATATCACTCGGCGATATATTCGCTCATCTGCTTTATCAGCGCGTTTTCTACAAGCGCGTCAATAAGCACGCCGTTTTCGGTATATTCTTCGGAAAAGACTTTTCCGTTCTGACGTATCTGCGCGGACAAGCCCGCCTTTTCATAAGGCAAAAGCAGTTTCATTCTGCGCGAGGTCTGAGGAAGATTTCTGGAAATAGCCAGCATAAGCTCGGGGATACCCTCGTTTTTCAGTGCGGATATTTTTACCGTTCTTTCATCTGTCGGAAGCTCCTCGCTTATTTTATCGCATTTGTTTAAGACAGTCACGACGGGTATTTCCGCCGCTCCGAGCTCTGCAAGAGTTTTCAGAGTAACTTCGGCTTTTTCGGCGGATTCGGGATCGGACGCGTCACATACATGAATGATGATATCTGCGCTCGCGGCTTCTTCGAGAGTGGATTTGAACGCTTCTACAAGGTTATGAGGCAGTCTGCGGATAAGCCCTACGGTATCTATAAGCACAAGATTTCTTCCGTCGGGAAGTTCAACTGAACGTGCGGTAGGATCGAGCGTCGCAAAGAGCTTGTCTTCCGCAAGGACTCCCGCTCCCGTCAGGAGATTTAACAGCGTGGATTTTCCCGCGTTTGTATAACCGACGACGGCGCCTACTTGTACATTGTCTTTCTTCCTGCGTGAACGCATGAGACCGCGCCGCTTTTCAAGCTCGCGAAGTTCTTCCGACAGCTTGTCTATGCGCCTGCGGATATGACGGCGGTCGGTTTCGAGCTGAGTTTCTCCCGGACCGCGCGTGCCTATTCCTCCTCCAAGTCTGGAAAGGCTCGTGCCTATTCCCATAAGCCTCGGCAGGCGGTATTTGAGCTGGGCAAGCTCAACCTGGAGCTTTCCCTCTGCGGAAACCGCGCGTCCTGCGAAAATATCGAGGATAAGCATTGTGCGGTCGATAACTCGGACTTCCGCCGCGTCCTCTATGTTTCTTATCTGCGAAGCGGTAAGCTCGCAGTCGAATATAAGAAGTTCGGCGGAATACAGCCTGCAAAGCTCGGATATCTCACTAAGTTTTCCCTCTCCGACAACGGTTGCCGATTCGTATGCTTCGCGCTTTTGTATAACGCGCGCCGTTTCTTCCGCACCCGCTGTTTTAGCAAGTTCGGAAAGTTCGTCTAATGATATATCGCAGTCGTATTCACCCGTATCTACGGAAACCAGAATTGCTTTTTCGGGCATTTTATTCTCCTTTGGTTTTTATCATGCCTTAAAAAATAAGACCTTAAAAAAGATTATAGCATTTTTTATACGCCTTGTCAAGTTCTCGGTCTATAAAACCTTAAAGCTCAAAAGGCGGGCTTTAGAAAGGACAAACTATGAAATTCAAGAGATTTGACGTGCTTATTGTCGGCACGGGAATTTCGGGCATTTATGCGGCGCTCAACCTTGATACCAAACTGAAAGTGCTTATGCTGTCGAAAAAGGAGCTTTCGCTTTGCAACTCTGCTCTTGCGCAGGGCGGCGTTGCGGCAGTTATGGACAGCAAGAATGATGATTTTGAGCTGCACATAAAGGACACGCTTATTGCGGGACAGTATAAAAACAACCTCGACAATGTAAAGATACTTGTCGAGCAAGGTCCCCGCGATGTTGAAAGACTCGTGGAAAAATACGGAGTGGATTTCGACAGAAACGACGACGGCTCGCTTGCGCTGACGCTTGAGGGCGGACATTCGCGCAGGAGAATTGCACATCACAAGGACACAACGGGAAAGGAAATTGAAACGTGTCTTATTGCGCAGGTTGAAAAGCTGAAGAATGTTACCGTTATAAATCACTCGGTGCTGTGCAGACTTGAAAAGGACAACGGGCTGTTCTTTGCGGACGTGTTTACCGAAAACGGCTCTCACGAATATTACTGCGCGAATTTTGTAATTATGGCGACAGGCGGAATAGGCAGAGTGTATAAATATACGACAAACTCCGAAATTGCCACGGGCGACGGTATTGCTTTAGCTCACGACTTAGGCGCGGAGATAAAGAATTTAAGTTATGTTCAGTTTCACCCGACCGCTTTTGCCGACAAGAAAAACAACGAGTGCTTTCTCGTGTCGGAGGCAGTGCGCGGAGAGGGAGCGTATCTCTTAAACTGCAACAAAGAGCGCTTTATGCCCGCGTATGAACCCGAAAGAAAAGAGCTTGCGCCGAGAGACGTTGTTTCAAAATGCATTATGGAAGAACAGAAGAAAACAGGCTCCGACGAATTCTGGCTCGACATTTCATATAAGGACGCGGATTTCATCAAAAACCGATTCCCGATGATATATGAAAACGTGCTCGAAAAAGGCTATGACATGACAAAAGAGCCTATACCGATATATCCCTGCCAGCACTATCTTATGGGCGGGATAAATGTAGACGGAAAAGGCGCGACAAATGTTCAGGGGCTGTATTCCGCGGGAGAATGTTCGCATACGGGCGTTCACGGGAAAAACAGGCTTGCGTCGAACTCTCTGCTTGAAGCGCTTGTTTTTTCAAGGCTTATCGCCGAGGACATAAACTCAAAGGATATTTCACAAAAACAGCCCGAAGCAGAATATCCCATGAGCGAGCCTAAAGGAAAGCCTCTCGCAAACAAAGCCGAAATTCAGGACGAGATACGCTCTATTATGCAGAAAGCATATTTTGTCTACCCCGATTATGACGAGACCGAGAAAGGTCTTAAAAGGATAAAAGAGATAAAAGACGACCTCGAAAACGGCGGGTATGAGATAAATGCAGACCATACCGAAACAAGGTCTTTAGCTGTGGTTGCTTTTATAATCCTTAGTGAAATTTGGGAAAGGAGAAACGAAGAATGATACTCCTGCCGTTTTACGTTGACGACCTTATAAAAACAGCGCTCAATGAAGATATAAACTACATCGACAGCACCGCAGATCTTCTTATTGACGAAAATTCAATTTCAAGCGCGTACTTTATGGCAAAGGCTGACGGAGTGCTTGCGGGAATTGAAATTGCGCTGAGAGTGTTTACAATTTTAGATCCCGATATGAAAATGACAGTGTACAAAAAAGACGGGGACAAGATAAAAAAAGGCGAGATTATCGCAGATTTCTGCGGTCACACGCGCCTTATGCTCAAAGCCGAAAGAACTGCGCTCAATATTTTACAGCACATGAGCGGGATCGCGACCTATACGAACAAGTGCGTTGAGGCTGTAAAAGGCACAAAAGCGTCGATAACAGATACGCGAAAGACTCTTCCCGGGCTTCGCGCGCTTCAGAAATACTCGGTGACGGTTGGCGGCGGCAGAAATCACCGTTATAATCTGACGGACGCGGCAATGCTCAAGGACAATCACATTGACGCATACGGAGGCATTATTCCCGCGGTAGAAGCGCTCCGCAAAAAGGCGGGACACATGCTCCAGATAGAAGTTGAAACAAGGAATATTGAAGAAGTAAAAGAAGCGCTGGAGTGCAATGTAAATGTGATAATGCTCGACAATATGAGCACCGAGCAGATGAAAGAAGCTGTAGAGCTTATAAACGGGCGGGCTAAGACCGAGGCATCGGGAAACGTGACGCTAGAGAACATTCGCGAAGTTGCCGAGACGGGTGTCGATATAATCAGCCTTGGCGCGCTTACGCACAGTGTTTCGGCGTTTGATATTTCAATGAAATGGAAGAAATAACGGAGGATAATATGGCGGACGATATTTTATACAGGTATGACACACAGCTTTTGATAGACGGAGAGAACATCGACGAGGACGAGCTTGACAGCTATATCCGCGAGCATTTTGTCGGCGACAGCCTGCTTGTTATAGCAGACGAGGATACGGCGAAAATCCATTTTCACACAAACGAGCCGTGGAAAATTCTCGAATATTGCAGAACGCTCGGCGAAATTTACGATATTGTCGTGGAAGATATGGTGAGACAGGCTAGAGGCGACAAAGGATAAGGAAAGGCACAAAGACGCGCAAGGGGGGGACCTTTTGGGTTCCCCTGCTATAATATAATTACAAACCTCAACCATTTTCTCTATGTCTATTGTCTAACATCTACACAATAAGATAAAAGAATCTTTAAAAAACATTGCAAATTTAAAAGAATTATGGTATAATAATCTCAGAATGGTTAATATACTTTATGTCAGCGCACATCTGCAAAATTTTCTACAAAAATTTTTTTCGTGCGATAAATGTAATCGCAGAGTGCTTATTTCATAACACATATACTATAATAACATCGACATATTGTATTTTTAAGTAGATTCAGAAAATAAATTTCAGAGAGAGGAAGAATATAATATATGATTACAGCTCTTGTTATAGAAAATTTTAAGGTTTTCAGGCATATAGAATTTAAAGATCTTAAACGAATGACTTTGATTTCGGGTAGAAACAATATCGGTAAAAGTACCATACTTGAAGCTATGTTCTTATATATGGATCATTTATCCGTAGAATCATTCGGGAAATTGAATGGATTCCGAAGTACGGTTGGTATGGGTGTTGAAGGTTTATGGGAACCTTTGTTTTATCAGATGGATACGAATAACCCTATTCATATCACCGTTACCGACAATGACAGGACAGGACATCTGCTTTACGAGCGCGACGATCAATATTTACCGTCCGGTATCAGTGGTTTATCAGAAGAGGTTCTTGCAAATTTCCGAGCGGATACAAGAAGTTCTTATTCATTAGCCTGCTCTTTTTCAGATAGCAATTATAAGGAACAAGGTCATTTCACATTGAATAAAAACTCAGTTCTTAGGGATTTCACTACTTCACTTGCCGGAAATGAAAATCTACCAATGAAACCAACGAAGTTTATGAATAATCTTTTTTTCCGCAATAATAACATTATAAATGATATTGGAAGAGTAGAATTGTCCGGTGAAAAACAGGAACTTGTCAGAGCATTAAAGGAAATGGATCCTTCCATTGAAGATATTGTTACATTGGTAGTGCATGGCATAACACAGTTGTATATCAAAATTGCCGGAGAACTAAGACCTTTGCAATATGCCGGTGATGGAATTGCAAAACTTCTAAGCATCTGTTCATCAATAATGTGTCAGCAAAATGGTCTTGTTTTAATTGACGAAATAGAATCCGGCTTTCATTACTCTATGTATGGCAAACTATGGAATCTTATTGATCATATCAGTCAAAGAGCAAACTGTCAAGTCGTTGCGACAACACACAGCTATGAATTGATTTCCGGAGTGATAGACAATATAGATAAATGTAATGATTTCTGCTATTATAGGATAGGTAAGAAAAAAGAAAATACCGTTGCCTGTCGTTTCGACTATACAATGCTTCAAGGGGCATTGACGTCCGAAATGGAGGTAAGGTAATGGCAATTGAAAATAAATGCATTATAAAACGATTTCTTATTCTTTGCGAAGGTATTGATACACAGAATTTTTTGATAGAGTATCTGAACAGTGATGTACTGAAGAAATACGACTCAAGATTCAGTAATGATATACAAATTCTTAATTTTGGTGGAATAAACGATTTAGATAATTTTATTCTAAATTTGAAAAACATAGAACATTTTGATGAAGTGAACAGATTGTTGATTGTCAGAGACGCTGAAACGTATGTCCAAAAATCAATCAGTATGATACAAAAATCATTAGAAAAAGCTGAACTTCCTGTACCAAATGGCTGTCATCAATGGAGCGAAGAAAACGAGGATATTAAAACAGCCTTTACATTGATGCCATCATGTAATGCTGAACCTGTTTCCGGTGCACTTGAAAATCTTTGCTGGAAAATCATTAAAAATGATTTAAACGGTAAAATACGAAATGATGTGCAGAAATTTGTCGATTATATGGACAATACTTACAACAGCATAAAACCGCATGAACACAAGAGTAAACTTCATACCTATTTTTCTGTAAACTTACGATACATCTCTCATAAAATCGGCGAAGCAGCAAAAGCTGGAGCATTTGACTGGACTAGTCCAGAATTAAATGCTTTAAAGGAACTAATAGAGGATGGTTGGGTTTAAATTTCTATGCCCTCAATAAGATAATGGGATATAGTTTATCTGATGTTTAAGTATTTAAGTAATAATAGACTTGTGAAAGATCACAACCTAATGCCTGTCTAAAAAATTTAACGGTATCAGCGCAATTTTGCATTGATACCGTTAATTGTAAGCAGTAATGTACAACGGACCATGAGTATTATCCAAAACATTTTAATACGAAAAGTCAAGACAAATTACTAAAGATTACAAAAAAGTGAAAGGCTTAAATGCACTCACATTACCTCGTGCTTTACACGAGCCTTTTCCTCGGCGCGCTTCGCGTTGTTGAAACGGTCGAGAGTTCCTACGAGATAACCCGTTATCCTGCGGATACGCTGGAAAGGAACTTCCGCAAAGCTGTACTTTGCGTTTACATAACCGCCGTCAAGCTCAAGCTCGATAGCTCTGAGCGTTTTGTCGGGGTATTTTTCCCTCGCTTCGTTGATGTAATACTGAACCTCAGCTTCTGAAAGGCTTCCGCCCATAACGTTAATATCAATCATTTTTATCAATCTCCTATCAATATTTTTGGGGTGTGATTAGAGTATAACACAATATCTTGTATATGTCAATTAGCAAATTACACAATTTTTTGATAATTTTTTTGTACATGCTTCAGACAACGACCTTGTTCTTTCCGCTGTTTTTCCCCTCGTAAAGCCGTTTATCCGCGGCCGAGATAAGCATATCCATATATGTAGAAGACTGAGCGCCCGAATTTATTTTAAGCTCTGTATAATTTGCAAGTCCGAATGTCATACTTACATTGATGTTCTCTTCATTATAAACCAGACCGAGCTTATTTATGTGCGATCTTATTTTTTCCGTGCGGGCGAGGCAGTCATTTCTTGTGCCTAAAAGTATCATCAAAATTTCCTCGCCGCCCCAGCGCACCGCTATATCTCCCTCTCTGACTTCATCAAGAAATACCTTTGCGACATTTTTCAGCACTATATCCCCGCAGTCGTGACCGTAGGTGTCGTTTATCTTCTTGAAGTCGTCTATGTCGCCCATTATAACGCAGAAGCTCTCTTCTTTCTTCATGAGCTCGTCAAAATAACCCCACAAGGCATGGCGGTTATAAAGTCCCGTGAGCGCGTCATGTTCGGCTATGTATTCAAGCTCTTCGTTCTTTTTGCCAAGCTCTCTTATCAGCCCTGATATCTCCGCGCAGAACATCAGCGTAAATGCACACAAGCAGACCATTGCGAAGAAAATATTGACGGTTTTCATTATGATCGTCCCCGTAGCATTCAGGGTATGAATATTCATCAGCTCATAGAACGGACCGAAAATATTGTCGAAAACAACACTTATTATCAGCAGAATGACCGACGCAGACGTAAACAGAACGATCTGCTTTCTGAATTTTTCCCTGCTCCCGTAAAAGAACAGGCAATATGCCGCGATGGGAATTGTCAGCAGATAGTAAACGTAAAATCCGACGTCTACTCCCAGAAACAGCGTGCAGAGAAAAGCATGTACGACTATTTCGGAATAAATAGCGTTTATCCAATTGTCTGCGTGCTCGGATACTGTGCCTTTGTCGCAGGCCGCCGCGCAGCAAATGTAAAGGGTTACGCTCAGGACATTAAATCCTGCCAGCAAAAAATAACTAAGCGATGCAAATTCTATCAGAAAGGTCAGATGCGTCACGGCACAGCAAATACAGATGAGCCTGAATTTATTATCGACAGAAAATTTTGACGCATCAAATTTCATCTCTTTCGCTCCCTCTTTAAATAATTTGCAGATATTTACCGATAACTAACACATATCTGCCCAAAACATTATAATCCCTAATACTAAAAATGTGATCTATTTCTTTCTCACTATAGGAAGAATTTTACAGATTCCTTGCAAAATAATTCAAGCGTGTACTTTTTATAATTATACCATAAATTCGCAAGAATTTATGGTATAATTGTCCATTACCGCACGGAGCAAAATTTTGTAAAAAATTTTGCGGATGTGCGTGGACATAAATGTATAATAATCGCCTTGCGATTATTATACCATAAACTGCGGAGAAAATCAACCGTTTTTTATAACATCTACACAACTTATTGTAAAAAAAATTTTAATGACACAACATTGAGTAAATTTTGCGCTTTTGGTATTGACAAATTATTTTTTTTATGGTAATATAAATTTATCCAAAAATTTTATAAATCAGGAGGTTTTTATTATGAAATATGTATGCCCTGTCTGCGGATACGTTTATATCGGCGAGTCCGCGCCCGAGAAATGCCCCCAGTGCGGCGTTCCCGGAAGCAAGTTTAAAGTTATGGAAGAGGACAACAAGCTCGTGTTTGCCTGCGAGCATGAAGTAGGTATCATCGAGGGCGTTCCCGAGGAGATAGTTGACGGTCTTCGCGCTAACTTCACGGGCGAATGCACCGAGGTAGGTATGTATCTCGCTATGGCTAGAGCCGCTTTCAGAGAGGGTTATGCCGAGGTCGGAATGTACTACGAAAAGGCTGCTTATGAGGAGGCTGAACATGCGGCAAAGTTCGCGGAAATGCTCGGAGAGGTAGTTTCCGCTTCTACAAAGGAAAACCTCACAAAGCGCGTTGCCGCTGAACACGGCGCTACAGAGGGAAAGCTCGACCTCGCGAAAAAGGCTAAGGCAGCTAACCTCGACGCTATCCACGACACTGTTCACGAAATGGCTAAGGACGAGGCTCGCCACGGAAAAGCATTTGAGGGACTGCTCAACCGCTATTTCAAGTAATTTTATCGGAGGAAAATATTATGGAAAAACACGTTTGCCCTTGCGGATATGTTTATGATCCCGCTGTAGGAGATCCCGACGGAGGAATTGCTCCCGGAACAAAGTGGGAGGATATTCCCGACGATTGGGTTTGCCCTGTTTGCGGACTTGGTAAGGACGCATTTGAAACCGAATAAAACAACTTCGGGTTGCTAAAAAAACGGACTGCTTTTCGGCAGTCCGTTTTTCAGTATACAGTATCGTTTCAGCTTTATGTATAAGCCAAACAGCTCTTTTAATTTTTACCAATTGAATTAAACAAAAACTCGCTGATACTGCTGCTTAAGCCCGGTACATACTGATAGAGAAGAATAAACACAAAAAACATCGCCGAGCAGACAAGGTATATTATCCCCTGAACTATCCTGCGGTTTGCGATATTAAAGATACCGACCGTAAGACCGAAAAGCGGAATAAGTATCGACGCCAGACACAGCACGAGACTTACCCTTGAATACTCGCGCTTTTCCCTTTCCTGTTTGCAAGCCTTGCAAACTCCGTTTTCCATCAATTCTCCGCAATATCTGCAATACATTTTTCATTCCTCCGTTAACGAAATCTGCTGACATATTCCGCCCATTTGCCCAAAAGATTTATCATAGCTTTAAATAACTTTATAATAGTATCAAGAATGGAATCAACTAAAGGGCTGTCTTCATTTGTAATAGCGCTGAAAACAAATTTCATCTCTAAAACTGCGAACACAATAACAGCCACGTTCATAACTATATAAGAAATGCTTGCCGCAAGAATAAAACGCTTATAGGGCTTTCCGTTGTTTGAAAGATAGTTTATAAGCCCGTATACAAAGCCGAATATAGGAAACAAAATGCTTAGGACCATAAACAAAACGTTGAGATTATCTTTAGACGACGGTACAGGCACACCGCAATATGCGCAGAACAAAACGTTTTCCTCCAGCTCCTTGCCGCAATTTTCGCAATACATTGTTCTTCACCTCAATGTTATTGTATCACAAAAAAACTCTCCTGTCAACAAAAAAAGACCGACGCCGTTAAGCATCGGTCTGTTTTTTAACTTTTGGGGTTTGTTTATCCCTTTACTGCGCCGAGAGCTACGCCCTTGATGATGAACTTTGAAAGTATGAGGTAGATAACTACAACGGGCAGGATAGAAAGTGTAACAACAAGATATCTTGCGCCGTAGTCGCTGAGCTTATCTGCCAGAAGTACCGTCTGTACCATCATAGGCATTGTCTTTAAGCTGGTGTCCGCTGTTCCGAGGAGCATGGAGGGCGTATAGAAGTTGTTCCAGCTTGTAACAAAAGCGAATATCGCCTGTACCGCAAAAGCGGGCTTAAAGATAGGAAGCGCTATCTGCATAAACGTTCTGAACTCTCCGCAGCCGTCTATTCTAGCCGCCTCGACTATTTCAAGCGGGAAAGACGAGCGCATGTACTGGAGCATATAGAATACTACAGCAGGAGCCGCTATTGACGGAAGAATAAGAGCTATATAAGCCTGAGGTCCGCCATAGAGGTTTATCTGGATCATAAACTGCAGAAAACCTGTAGATACGACCTGCATAGGAACCATCATGACCGCAAGGATAAAATTCATAGCGAATTTCTTTCCTTTGAAATCATAAACTACAAGTCCGTATGCTGTCATTCCGGAGAAGAACACCGTAAGTATAGTTGAGCAACCCGCAATGATAAGGCTGTTTCTATAGCCGTCCCAAAGACGGAAACTGCTCGCGAAAAATCCGCCGTATACCTCGGGGTTTGTAATGGTATCCCAGTTCTTTCCGAGCGCACCGCTGAAGAAACCGATACCGCTATCAATGATCTCGGAGTTGGTTCTTGTCGCGTTTGTAACGATAACATAGATCGGGAACAAGCAGATGATAGTAAGTATAATGCAGACTATCAATCTGATTATAGAGTGAGTCATCAGACTCCTCCTATACGCCTTGTTGGACTGATTATAAGAATCTGCCATAATAATTCACTCTCCTCTCAACCCTTTTTACGTTTCTTCTTCGGCGCGGTAGAATCGGTATTGAACTTGTTTATAACCATGCCGAGAATAAGCGTGATTATAAAGAGAATAACAGATGCCGCCGCAGAAAGTCCGTAGTTTCTTACACCGCCCGTAGTAAATCTCTCGTATACATATACCGCAACAGTTCTCAATGCAGGATTGATGTTATTTGCACGTCCTGTATGGAGCATATACGGGATATCGAACATCTGAAGTCCGCCGATAAGAGAAGTAATTACAACGTAAATGAAGATGGGCTTAAGAATAGGCATTGTAATTCTGAAGAATGTACTCGGTCCGCTCGAACCGTCTATAGCCGCCGCCTCATAAATGGACGGATCTATTCCGAAAATACCCGACATCAGCAATAGCATGGTATTTCCGAACCACATCCACGTCTGGACCATCATAACAATTATTCGTGCTGACCACTCGTTACTTACAAACATGATAGGCTCATTTGTTATGCCTGCGCCTACCAGGAAAGAGTTCAACGCGCCGTAGCCGCTGTCGTTGAAGATCATCAAAAAGATAGCCGCAACAGAAGCCGCCGTGATGATGTTCGGCATATACATAACTACCTTAAAGAAACCGTTTCCGGGAGTTTTAATTCTGACGTCGGAAAACCATACCGCAAGCAGGAGCGAAAGTACAAGCTGAACCACGAAGTTTCCTATCCAAAGGATAAACGTGTTTCCTATGGAAGAAATAAACAAATCATGGTTAGACTGTGCGAATGCACTATCCCCGCCGAAAAGCAGGTTGGCGTAGTTCTCCAGACCTACGAACTTATTAAGTCCCTTGGTAGAGAAGCCTTGGTTTCCGAAAAAGCTCAGTCTTATGGTGTTTATCAAAGGATAAAACATAAACAATGCGTAGATGATAAAAAACGGCGCAATGAACATATAGCCATATTTTGAATAGCTTACCATCTTGTGCTGTTTTGTCGTCGCATTTGCCATAAAAACACCCCTTTTGTTAAAAATTTTTTATATATAATTTTGCGCTAAAAAATCAATATACGACTTGCGGGAATCGCTCCCGCAAGCGTATATTGCAAAAATCACTATTTTACAGCGTAGCCGTTTAACTTAAATTAAACGATTTCACCGTAGGTACCAGCAACCTCATCCTTAAAGCCTTTAACAGCATCGTCAACAGATGCGTATGTGCCCTTGATAGCGTAGCCCTGAACAGCGTTGTTGAATGCGCCCTTGATTACAGAGTCATACTTTGTAACAGAAAGGTTGATCTTGTCAGCACTCTTGTAGAGTACGCCGAACTGGTGGATACCATCCTTGAAGAGGGAGTTTGTGAGAGAAGTATCCTTAGAAACTTCTTCCATAACTTTCTTGTTGTTCATAAGGTCGCCGCTCTTCTTCGAGTATTCAGCCATTGTTGTCTCGTTGATAGAGAATGTTTCGATCCACTTCTTAGCGAGGCTCTTGGAGTTGCACTTTGCGCAAACTTCCATATATGTGCCGCCCCAATACCAGCTTGCAGGACCTTCGCAAAGTCCGAGAACGCCCTTCTCGTCGCCTGCAAAGTTAGCAGCAATAGAAGTATCGTTGTCGAGAACGCCCCATGTAGGTGCGAAGTCGCCGAGAGCCTTACCTTCTCTAATTACGTTGTACCAAGGATCCTCCCACTGAGTTTCCTTTGTAACATAGCCCTTGTCAACATAGTCCTTAACTTTCTGGATAAAGTCTGTAGCGAAGCTGTCTACAACGAGCTTGCCGTCCTGAACCCACTGAGAAGTTCTCTGGCACTGCATGATCTGCCAAAGACCGCCCTCAGAAGCAACGAGAGCAACGCCGTGATCCTTAGCGAGCTTATCAGCTGTCTGCTCGAAAGTATCCCAGTCTTTTACAAGAGCCTGCATCTCATCGGGAGTCTTAACTCCGAGATATTCTTCAGCATAGTCTGCTCTGTAAAGGAATCCGCCGGGAGTAGCCTGCCATGTAGCGCCGACAAACTGACCTGCGTCGTTTGTGCCTACCTTAAGGGTATAAGCATAAGCGTTCGGGAAATCGCTCTCACTAAGTCCGAGAGATGAAAGCGGTGTTATAAAGTCGCGCTCGTCGTTGGGATAAAGTGCAGCCCAGTCAGCATCGCAGAAGATAAGGTCTGCGTCGCCGGAGCCCAGAAGATAATCATCATATCCGTCACGCGCGTCTTCGCCGCCTGCGCCTACTTTCTTCCAAACTACCTTGTCCTTGGGTGTTCCTGTAGCCTCGCAGAAGTAGTCTATAAGTCCCTGCATATCACTGTTTGATTCCCAAGACAGAATGGTTAAGGTATCATCGTCATCTGTAAGTTCTGCTTCGGGAAGTTTGTGAGCGCCCTGCTCTTCTTCGGTGTTGTTACAGCCTGAGAAAGACACTGCCGCAAGAGCAGCTGCAGAAGCCAAAACTCCTGCCAATATTCTTTTCTTCATTGGTTTTTCCTCCTAAATGTTATGAGCCTTATCTTATTCCTTATGAATATTCAAAGGCTTATTCGAGCCTAAAATGATATGGAAATCACTGCTCGTTTACACTGTTAGTTTAACACATTTTTTTCACTTTTGCAAGTGCTTTTTTTTAAATTTTTTCCAAGCGTTTTCGGAAAACGTTTTCAATTTTTTCTTATTGTCTATTTTGCCGACTTTTTAACTTTATAACTTAAATTATGTTTTATTATAAAAAAGCCCGCAAGCCCTTTATTTAATCACGTTTTCACAAAGCTGTCACTTTTTACTTAACTAATTTTCACTTTAAAACGTCAAATGTAACTGAATTGTAACTTTTATTTTGTGCATTCTGCCGATTTTTATTTTTGAGCAACAAAACCCGTATAATTTGAGTAAATTACTTAAATGTTTAGAAAGTGAACAAGCAATAAAAACGCTCCGCGGCAAATATCTTTTTGCAAACGGAGCGCTTGTTTTATTAGACAGGGTGAACTTTGTTCTGTTTATCCGCATGCTCTGCGTCAATTCCGAGCTGTTTGTCGCGGCGAGTCT
Source organism: uncultured Clostridia bacterium (assembly GCA_947627205.1). Classification (GTDB taxonomy): domain Bacteria; phylum Bacillota; class Clostridia; order Oscillospirales; family Ruminococcaceae; genus CAG-115. The sequence continues at coordinate 173,731 of CANQVE010000001.1, forward strand.
CAAAGAACTTCGGAGCAACTTTCGGGAACATCGCGTAGGTGAGAATGTCCTCAACGGACGAGCCGTCGCACCATTCCTTTGCTTCTTCTTTCATCTGCTCAAACTCGGGTTCGAGCAGGTCTGCGGGACGGCAGGTTATCGGCTCTTCTGAGCCGAGTATCTTCTTTCTGAATTCGGGATCAATTTCGACGGGCGTTCTTCCGTACTCGCCCTTTACCATGCCCTTGAATTCCTTTGTGACGGTCTTATAGCGCTCGCCCGTGATAACGTTGAACACAGCCTGTGTGCCGACTATCTGTGAAGTAGGCGTAACGAGCGGCGGGAAGCCCGAATCCTTGCGGACGCGGGGAACTTCTTTCAAGACTTCTTCGAGTTGGTCGGCTTTGCCTGCCTGCTTTAACTGTGAGAGCAGGTTTGAAAGCATTCCGCCGGGCACCTGATAAATAAGAGCCTTTGTGTTTGTAGCGAGCATTGACGGATCGAGCAGACCGCTGTCAATGTACTTCTTGCGAAGTCCCATAAAGTACTCTCTTATTTCGCCGAGAGCGACAAGGTCAATTCCCGTGTCATATTCCGTTCCCATAAACGTAGCTACTATGGACTCTGTAGGAGCGTGAGATGTTCCGAGCGCAAGCGGCGACATAGCCGTATCGACCATATCTACGCCCGCCTCAACTGCCTTTAAAATGCACATAGAAGCAAGACCGGACGTGTAGTGGGTGTGGAGCTGGATCGGAATTTTGACCGCGCTCTTTAAGTCCTTTACGAGTGTTTCAGCCTCATAAGGCGTGAGCAGAGCAGCCATATCCTTTATGCAGATAGAATCCGCGCCAGCGTTTTCGACCTGCTTCGCATAATCCATATAGTATTCGTGAGTGAAAACCTCGCCTGTTGTATACGAAATAGCGACCTGCGCATGGCCGTTTTCCTTTTTTGCCGCTTTGATAGCGGTTTCAAGGTTTCTGATATCGTTTAATGCGTCGAAAATTCTGATAATGTCGATACCGTTTGCTATTGACTTCTGAACGAAATACTCAACAAGGTCGTCCGCATAGTGACGATAGCCGAGCATATTCTGTCCTCTGAACAGCATCTGGAGCTTGGTGTTGGGCATTTCCTTGCGAATAATGCGGAGTCTTTCCCACGGATCCTCATTTAAAAAGCGTATGCACGAGTCAAACGTTGCTCCGCCCCAGCACTCTGCCGAATAAAATCCGACCTTGTCGAGCGCGGGAAGAATGGGGCGCATATCGTCTATGGACATTCTCGTAGCAAGAAGACTCTGATGTGCGTCGCGGAGAACGGTTTCCGTTATTTTCAGTTTAGCCATAAATATCTCCTTAGTTAATAGTGATAACAGCCGCGCCTGTTTCGATAGCGTCGCCCTTGTTTACGAGAACAGCCGCAACCGTGCCGTCCTTGTCGCAGACGATATCGTTTTCCATTTTCATTGCTTCAAGTACAGCAACGACAGTGCCGTTTGTTACCTTATCGCCGACCTTTACTTTGACCTCGACGATAGTTCCTCTCATGGGAGCGTTTATGGGAGTTCCGCCTGCCGCAGGAGCCGCAGCCTTTTTGGGAGCGGGAGCCGCCTTAGGGGCAGCCTTTGAAGCGGCAGCGGGAGCAGTGCTCTCTCCGCTTTCCTCAACGGTTACGTCATAAGCTGTGCCGTTTACTGTGATTACATAATTTTTCATTTTATATACCTCTCTGTATTTTTATCAAAGCGACAAATTCGCGTGTTTTCTGTGCGGAGCATTCTCGCGTTTTCCCGAATACAAGTCTATTGCGCTGAATACTGCCTCATAAGAATCGGCGGGATCTATGACCGAGCCAACAAGCCCCGCTTCTGCCGCGGCAAATGCGGAGGTGTCCTGCTCCTCGCCCGCAAATACTTTCAGAGCCTCGGAGTTCATCGGAGCAATTTCCGCGCCGTCCCATGCTATGGTGACATCAGCGCTGTTGAGTGCGGCGAACGCTGCGCCGAAAGCCTTTCCCGTAACGAGGTTTATCTTTGCGGTAGTTGCGTTTGCATATACCTGTGCAAGGCGCGCGCAGTCGCGAATACTTCCCGCAAGCTCTGCCGCGCTGCTTCCCTCAAAGCCCTCTGTATTAACAACAGTCACAACGGGAATAGAGAATGCGTCGGCAAATTCTACAAACCTTGCTATCTTCGCGCAGTCTGCGGCAGTGAGCTTTTCAGCTTTATCTGTAGTAACAAATGCGGTCGTATTTGAATTTATTGCGGCAAGAGCCGTAACTGCCGCTTTTCCGAACTTTTCGCCAAGTTCTATCTCAACGCCCTTGTCGGAGAAAGCCTTTACAAGCTCCATTCCCTTTGCCGAAGCAGAAATGCTTCCGTCGGAGGGTTCAGCCTCCAAATAGCAGAAAGGCACGTCGAGATTATTTGCGGGAAGCATTGCAAGAAGCGTCTGAGCTTTCTTTACCGCATCCGTTTCGTCCTTTGCAACTATCTGGCACACGCCCGCTTTTGCGGCGTTTTCGGCAGTTCCCGCGCCCGAAAGTTTTCCGTCCTCGTTATTGAACGGGGAAGTAAGGAATACCTCGCTCTTTTCGGTCGCTATAACGATGTCAGCCGTAGCCGCGAGCATTGCCGCGCAGCCTGCGCATACGCCCGTAATAACCGCTATCTGCGGAACAACTCCCGACAGCTTTGCAGAAGCGGAGAGTATCTCGGTATAATCCGCAAGAACGCTCATTCCCTCGCCTATATCGCCGCCCTTTGAATCATAAAAACCTACGACGGGGTTTCCCGCTTTTGCCGCGGACTCGTAAACGCGCTTTATCTTTTTTGACGCATACTTGTCCACAGCGCCGCTTTTTACGCTTACGTCCTGAGCAAACGCGAAAACGTTCGCTCCGTTGACATTTCCATATCCCGCGACAACAGAACTCGTTTCCTTGTCTGAAGCAAGGAACTTATCCGTTTCCGTAAATGTTCCCTCATCGAAAAACTCAGCGAGCCTTTTTCTCGCGCCGCTGTCAGGAACGGTCTGTTCCATTTCAGCCAACGTTTTTTTTAATGCCATAATCTTCCTCCTATTTAAAATATGAACCCTGTATAATTGTAATAAATTTCCATTGGCTCACAAAAATATCCACGTTAATTATACAACATCTTTCGCCAAATAACAAGGCATTTTTTTCATTAAACTGTTTTTTTACGTTTTGATAAAATTTATCTTTAATTTTTTGTGCATTACGCATAAAAGAAAAAAGAGGTTAGAATCTAAACTCTTACCTCTTGCTTCTTATCTCTTACTTCTGACAGGGCGCAGCAAAAAACGCTTCAATGCTCTCTATCTCGGGCTTATCGCCGATAAACCTTAAACGCTTTAAAAGTTCCGTATATTCGGGAAGCTCGAACCTTGCTCTGTCTATACCGTGCAGGTTCATCAAATTCAATATCGCGCGGATAAGTCCGTCCGCCATAAACTCTTCGCATGAAAGCTCGTCAATAACGAACGTATCTAGCCCGTCGAGCCTCCCTGCAATTCGTCCGAGTTCTTTCCCGTTCTCTCGGGCAACATACTCTATCTTGTCGAGATTTTCCTTGTTCTGAATAATTTCTATCATAAACTTTCGTTACCTTTTGCCTTTTCCTATCGAAGAACGCAAAATGCGCAGTTCTTCTTTTGTAAGGTCGCGCCATTCGCCGGGCTTTAACATTCCGAGCTTTACGCCGCCTATTGCAGTTCTGCGAAGTCTGCCGACTTTAAGTCCTACTGCTTCGCACATTCTGCGTATCTGCCTGTTAAGTCCCTGTTTTATCACAAAGCGCAGGACCGTGCGCTCCGGCTCCTCTGTCAGCACCTCTACTTTGCAGGGGAAAGTCCTTTCCCCGCCGTCAAGCTCTACTCCTCCCGAAAGCCTTGAAAGCTGTTCGTCGGTGACATTTCCGTCAATTGTCACGCGGTAGACCTTGCTGACATGGTGAGAGGGGTGGGTTATTTCGTTGGCAAATTGCCCGTCGTTTGTAAACAGCAAAAGCCCCTCGGAATTTCTGTCAAGTCTCCCGACGGGGAAAACGCGCTCCTCTACGCCCGTGAGCAGTTCGGAGGCTATTTTTCTTCCCTGTTCGTCGCTCATTGTAACGACATAGCCGCGCGGCTTGTTGAGCATTATGTAACGCCGCTCGGGAAGAGCGGCGGAAAGTCTTTCTCCGCAGACCGCTATTATATCGTTCTGCGGATCTGCCTTATCGCCGAGCGAACATTTTCTGCCGTTTACGGTGACTTCTCCAGAAGAAATAAGCTCCTCCGCTTTTCTTCTGGAGCAATAGCCGCTGTCGGCGATTATTTTCTGTATTCTGATAGGTTCCATAATTCACCTTAGTTATTCATTTAAGCGTATATGCCGAAAAACGACAATATCTTCTGCCAAAGGCTAAGCTCGCTTTTTACTTCTACCGTCTCTCTTGCAAGAAGCGGAACGGTCTTTACAACTTTCCCGCCAAGCAAAAACTGAAGCTCGCCGAGCTTCTGACCTTGTTTAACACCTCCGTAGACCATTCTCGGAAGAACAACGCGCCGTTCGAGCTTCTGACGGTTTTCGGGCGTCAGCGAAAGCTCCGAGCTTTCGGCGAATACTCCGACAGACTTTCCCGAGCCTGCTACAGCCGTCTTAGCCGTACAGCCCGTTTCGAGCGGATAATTCTTAACTACAGAAAAACCGTAGTCAAGCATTTTCGTATGGTCGTTCCAGTCGTCGGGGGCGTTCAGCGTTACGGCAATAAGCGTAACTCCGTTCCTCTCCGCAGCGGACACAAGACACCTGCGGGCGTTGTCTGTAAAGCCTGTTTTTATGCCTATTGCGCCCTCATAATTCGAGAGCATTTTATTTGAATTGTACAACGTGCGCGGATAAGGCGGGTTTCCGAACTCCAGCTTTTTGGACTTTGAACTTACGATCTCTCTGAAAGTCTCGTTTTTCATTGCATAAGCCGCAAGCGCCGCAAGGTCTCTCGCAGTGGTATAGTGCCCGTCTGCGTCCAAACCCGAGGGCGTAACGAAATGCGTATTGCTAAGTCCGAGAGCTTGGGCTTTTTCGTTCATCATCTTTACAAAAGCGGGGATACTCCCTCCGACCGAAACAGCCGCGGCGTTTGCCGCGTCGTTTCCCGAGGGCAGCAATATCCCGTAAAGCAAGTCTCTTCGGGAAATGCGGTCGCCCTCCTGCAAGCCCATAGACGTACCCTCGACCATTATCGCATAGCTGTCAACGGTAAACTCTTTGTCTAAGTCTCCCGCCTCAATGGTCAGAATGGCAGTCATTATTTTAGTCGTAGACGCCATTGCACGCCGTTCGTCGGCGTTCTTTTCGCTTATTACCGCTCCCGTTTCGGCTTCTATAAGGATAGCGCTTTCGGCAGACGACGCACTCTCGGCGCTTGCTCCTATTCCCGAAAGTAAGCCGAAAAATATCGAATTTGCAAGTAACAGCGCAACAATTTTTTTCATAACAAACACACTCCGCAAAAAATTTATTTTCACGGATAGTGTGCGTTTATTTCGGGAAAATATTCCTTTTAAAAATTATTCGGCAGGATTTTCTGCGTTTTCGAGCTTTGCTTTTTCCTCTGCTGCCGCTTTCTTTTCAGCCTTTGCGGCTTTCTTATCAGCGAGGAATGACTTTATCTTTTCAACTACTCCCGGCAAAGCGTCCATAACTCCGTCGAGCGGACTTCCCTTTGCGCCAAGCTCCATAAGCTGAACATCACCGTCAGCCTTTATGACGATAAACGCAACGGGCTTTACCGTAACGCCTGCGCCCGAACCTCCCGCAAACTTTTCAGCCGCCTGTACGGGCAGATCGCTTCCGCCCGAAGCAAAGCCGAACGCTACCTTTGAAACGGGGATTATAGTAGCTCCGTCCGCCGTTATCGGTTCTCCGATAATGGTGTTTACGTCTACCATCTCGCGTATTTTCTGCATGGAAACGTCAAGTATACCCTCAATAGGATTTGCCATAATAAAAACTCCTCTCAAAATTTTTCATTGTATCAAAACGGGATATCCGTTCAGACCAGATTTTTTATTGCCGTGCGAACGTCCTTGCCGGTGATATAATTCTTTATTACCCTGCCGATAAGCGTAAACGCAAATGCAAACGCCGCCGCTACCGTGAGCTTTACTTCTACATAGGCGTCTGCCGTTGTTTCCTCGCTTTCAAAGTCCACGTTTACAGCGAGCTTGTCCACAGGCTTTAAAGTAAATATCGTATCGAACCAGCCGAGAAGATTTCCTATCGCCATATTTACCGCTCCGAAAGTTATCGCGGCTTTTGCGGCGTCCTCTCCCCCGCACACTATATCCAGAGAAAGATGTGATATTTCAACGCGCTTTAATATCTTTCTAAGCGGTTTTCCTATACTGTTCAGCGCCATTTTTGCAAGCGCTAAGATATCATCAAGAGTAAGAGATATTTTCTTCTTCGGTTTTTTCTCTTTCTCGTCCTCGGCTTTTTCTTCTTTCGGTTTTTTGGGCTTTTTCGGCTTTTTTTCTTTCTTCGGTTTTGCCGAGGGCAGCGTCAGGATCGGGAAAAACATATACTTTATTTTCAGGATAAAGTTTTCGCTGTAGTCGGCAGTTATTTGTACCTTTCCGAGCAAAAGCACAAGAATGATAATAAATATTATGCCTGCAATTATCCAACCCAAAACGATCCCTCCTCTCCAAAAAACGCTCTTTAAAACTCGTCGTTTTCGTAATCGTCAAGACTAAGCTGGTCGGTGCTTCCCGGAATGGGAGGCAGTCCGTCCAGACCGTTTAAACCGAAACATCTAAGAAAGTTTTCCGTTGTCCTATAGGCAATAGGCTTTCCGGGTATGTCGTTCATTCTGCCGTGTTCTTCGAGCAAGTTGCGCTCCGTCAGGCTCTTTACAACTCCCGAACTATCTACCCCGCGTATCTGGTCTATAAATCCCCTTGTCACAGGCTGATTATACGCGACTATCGCCAGCACTTCGAGCGCCGCCTGCGACAGCGGAGTCTGTCTGCGCGTTTCAACGGCGGACTTTATATAGCGCGAATATTCCGCTTTTGTCATCATCTGATAACAGCTTTCGAGCTTTACTATCTCAAACGCGCTTTTTTGCTCGCGATAGCGGTCGTTTAACCGCTCGATAACGCGCACTGTCACTTCTTCTTCAAGCTCGCAAGCCTGCGCCAGCTTTTCAAGCTCTATCGGCTCTCCCACGGCAAACAAAACCGCCTCTACCGCCGACATTCCCTCCGAAAACTTCATCTTTTCTCCTTTTCGGAAATAAGGCTCATGCTTTCGCCGTCGTCGGAAATATTAACCCTCCCCGACTTTGAAAGCTCCAATATCGCAAGAAACATCGACACTCTCTGCGAGCGCGTATGCCCCTTATAAACGTCCTCTATCTTTACCGTTTTATTTTTCCTAAGCGCTTTTAACACTGTCATTATCCCCGTAAACACCGTTACATACGGTTTTGCCACAACGGGCGTTACGGAGCGCGGAGCCTCTGTTCTTCTCCGTATGCGCTCGGATATTGCGCTGTATGCCGAGGTTATTTCCTCGGGCTGGTGAGTGCGGCGATAGGAGCTGTCGACTTCTATCTCGGTCTGCTTTCTGACGAAAACATCATCTCCGCGCCACCTTGTTTTCAGCTTCTCGGCCATTGTCTTGCAGAGTGCGTATTCTATAAGCGCGCCCTGAAGCTCTTTTTTCATCTTTTCGGCTTCGTCTTTCGGAAGCAGTGCCGCCGATTTTATCAGGATAAGCCGTGCCGCCATTTCGAGAAAATCGGAAGTTACTTCCATATCCTCGTCTGTCATTCTTTCGAGATAGATGAGAAATTGCTCTAAAAGCACCGATATCTCTATGTCCTGTATATTCAGTTTGTGCTTTTGTATAAGCGACAACAGCACATCGAGCGGGCCCTCGAACTGCTCTAACTTAAAATTCAGCTCTACCATGCTATTTTATAATAAATGAAAGCGGAAGCTCAAGCACATACATCAGCCAGTTTGCCGCCAGGTTCAGAGGGATAGAAAGAAGTCCCGAGAATATAACTATAAGGACAATTATCTGTATAACTCTGCCGTTGCGCTCCATAAAATACAGAGCCTTTCCGGGCAGGAACGACGCAAGAACATGATATCCGTCAAAAGGAGGAATGGGTATAAGATTAAAAATAGCCAAACCAACATTTATCCGCGCGGCAAAATACAGCATATCCGAAATCAGGTACATCGTCTCCGACAGCTGATTTACCGCCTGAACAAGAAGTATTCTGCTCGGGATAAGCAGGATAAACGCCATAAGCAGGTTTGAAAGAGGACCTGCAATAGAAACAAGGACGTTTGCCGTTCTGACAGGCACTTTCCTGCACTTTGCGAGATTTACGGGAGTAGGCTTTGCATAGCCGATATTGCAGAGAAATATCATAAGCGCGCCTATCCAGTCGATATGTGCGAAAGGATTTAAAGTAACTCTTCCCTCTCTTTCCGCCGTATCATCTCCGCAGAGCTTTGCGACAAGCGCATGAGCGCACTCGTGAACGGGAAAGCAGACGAATATAACAATTAAGTCGGCGAAAATCGAAATTATAAGCGTACCTACAGGTACCTGACCTGAAAGAAACCATATTAAATTTGTAGCAGAACTTTCCAAATCGTTCTCCTCCATAATACTCATTGATATACATTTTATATTATAACACGCTTTATTGATTTTTTCAAGTGCTTTTTCCTTGACAAAGGTGAAAATTTATGTTAAAATAGGTAATGTGAATTTTATCGGTAATTGCAGGTGAATATATTGAGAATAATGTCTGTGGACTATGGCGACAGCCGGACAGGTCTTGCGATAAGCGACAAAAGCGAAATTCTGGCTTCGCCGCTTGTGACGGTGTATGAAAAGGACTTTGACAGGTGTGTGGAAGCTGTCGCAGAAAACGCCGAAAAAAACGGCGCAGAGCTTATTGTCGTGGGCGATCCGATAAATATGAACGGCACAAGAGGTCCCCGCTCGGAAAAATGCAGGCTGTTTGCGGATAAATTGCGCGAGAAAACAGGTCTTGAAGTCGTTATGTGGGACGAGCGGTCTACGACCGTTTCGGCCATCTCGATAATGAACGAAAACAACAAGCGCGGCAAAAAGCGCAAGGACGCTTTAGACCAAGCGGCGGCGGCAATTATTCTCGAAAGTTATCTTGCATACAGAAAAAATCAGGGTAAATAAGTTTTGTTATTGACAGTTATATGCGAGTCATGCTATAATGTCATTGCAATAAAATGTTAAAGGAGCAGAAAAATGGTAGTAGAACCAAAGGTCAGAGGATTTATCTGCACAACGGCTCACCCCGTCGGCTGTGAAAAAGCCGTAAAAGAGCAGATAGACTATGTAAAGTCAAAGGGAAAAATGAGTGGAGCTTGCGCCAAGAAAGTCCTTGTGTTGGGCTCGTCAATGGGATACGGGCTTGCTTCGAGAATATCTGCGGCGTTCGGAATGGGCGCGGCGACGCTCGGCGTTATGTTCGACAAGCCCGGCTCGGTAAACAAAACGGGTACGTCGGGCTGGTACAATACAAAGGCGTTTGAAAAATTCGCCGCAGAAGAAAATCTTTATGCAAAGACGATAAACGGCGACGCTTATTCGGAAGAATGCAAAAAAGAAGTAATTGACACGATAAAAGCCGATCTCGGAAAGGTGGATATGGTGGTTTATTCGCTCGCCGCTCCGAGAAGAACGGTAGGCGATGTTGTTTACAAAAGTGTTCTGAAAACAACGGGCGCGCCTTATACTAACAAGACTATTGACCTTAGAAACAACACCGTTTCCGAAATAACGATCGAACCCGCGAATGCCGAGGAAATCGAGGCTACCGTCAAAGTTATGGGCGGAGAGGACTGGGAGATGTGGATAGAGGCGCTGAAAGAAGCCGACGCAATTGAAAGTAACACCGTAACTATTGCTTATTCCTATATCGGTCCCGAAATAACTCACCCGATGTATTATGAGGGAAGCATTGGCAGAGCGAAAGACGACCTGCTTGAAAGCTCTCGGAAAATAACAAAAAGCGGTATACGCGCGTATATTTCGGTAAACAAGGCTCTTGTTACGCAGTCGAGCGCGGCAATCCCGATAGTTCCGCTTTACATTTCAATTTTGTACAAGGTCATGAAAGAGCACGGAACGCACGAGGGCTGTATTGAACAGATGCAGAGGCTTTTCAAGAGGATATCCGAAAATGACCTGAACCTTGACGACGAGGGCAGGATAAGAATGGACGACCTCGAAATGAAGCCCGAAATTCAAGCCGAAGTAAGCGAAATATGGGAAAAACTTAACCAGGATAATTTCAAGGAATTTACCGACATAGACGGCTATTGGAAAGATTTTTACGCGCTGTTCGGATTTGGAATTGACGGGGTGGATTATTCCGCTGATGTTGAAGTATAATGCGTGTGTTTACGCATATCAAAAATTAACAAAATAAAGGAGAGCATAAAAATGTACGTTACTTGTCTTGACCTTGAGGGAGTTCTTGTACCCGAAATATGGATAGCGTTTTCGGAAGAATCGGGAATACCCGAGCTTCGCCGCACAACGCGCGATGAGCCCGACTATGACAAGCTCATGAAATTCCGCATAAACATACTTAAAGAACACGGTCTGGGACTTAAAGAAATTCAGCAGACCATCGAAAAGATAGAGCCTATGGAGGGCGCAAAAGCGTTTTTGGACGAACTTCGCGAGTTGTCGCAGGTAATTATTATAAGCGACACGTTCACACAGTTTGCCGCGCCGCTTATGAAAAAGCTGGGGCTGCCGACTATTTTCTGCAACACGCTGGAAGTTGCGGAGAACGGCGAGATAACGGGCTATAAAATGCGCGTTGAAAAGTCGAAGCTGACGACAGTAAAGGCGCTTCAGTCCATAGGATTTGAGACTATCGCGGGCGGTGACAGCTTTAACGACCTCGGTATGATAAACGCTTCCAAGTTCGGATTTTTGTTCCGCTCTACGGAGCAGATAAAGAAAGACAATCCTAATCTTCCTGCATTTGAGGATTACGGAGAATTGCTCGGGTATTTGAAAGAGTGTCTGGCGAAGTAGAGGCTAGAAGCTAGAAGCAAGAGGCAAGAATAAGTTTTGAGCGGCGAACCACTTTTATTCTTAAAACTACATAACGGGCGACGACACGAAAGTTTTTTGAAAAGGGAGTCCTTTTAGAGGTTAGAGGTTAGAGGTAAGAGGTAAGAATTTCGGGGAGCTTTTGAGATTAAAGTTATTTGATTATTAAAAAAAGAAGCAAGAGGCTAGAGTTTGGTTATAGAGGAAAGAAACTTCTCCTATTAAACTCTTGCCTCTTGCCTCTTTCTCCGAAATCCAAATAACTTTTCCTCTTTAAAGTTCCTAAAAATTCTTACCTCTTACCTCTTACATCTAACCTCTAGTAGGGGTTTTCCCCGCATTGCCGTTTTAAAAACGGTGTTTTTAAAACGGCAATCTTACAAAGAGGTTTTGAACGGAAAAAAACTTAAAAATGCATTTACCTTAAAGCGTGAAATCAAATGCTCTTATGATGAAAAGTTCCCATTGACCTCTTTCCAAAACCTTATGTCCCGCCTCTTGTGGGGCGGACGAACGTTGAGCAGTCAGCCCTAAAATTGTAACGAAATTGTAAGAAAAAAATTATTGACATTTTATTTAAAACGTTCTATAATTATATTTGTGAACACAAAGTGTGCTCTAAGCGGGAAAATATACAACAGAAAAGGAGAAAAAATGAAAAAAAGCATGGCATTGATATGCGCGGCTGTGATAACACTTGCGGGGTGCAGTGAAGCAGACGTCACCCCAAACAGTGAACAGTCGGGCAATGATTCTCAGTTTATAACCCCGACCGATCCGGGAGACAACACAGGCGATAAAAGCTCGGAACCGACTGACGAAAATATAACGGTATCAGCGGACGAGCCTCTTGTGATAAATGATGATATCACCTGCAAAGAGGGCAATGAGATAAGGATCGAAAAGGGCGGCACCCTGACGCTCGGCGGGGATCTTGACCTTTCGGGAGATCTTTATGTAGAGGGAAAGCTAATTATCGAAGAGGACGCGACAATAAGCGGTCCGGGAATTTTACATGTTGTAAATTCGTTTGACGACATAGACTGCAAAGGCACCGTAACGGCTAAGATAGACGCGCCCGAGCCTGTAGAAGTAGACGGCGTTACTTATGTGGGAGGCGTACTTCTCGTCAACAAAGAATACAGTCTCCCGCGCGAATTCGGAACGGATATCGGCGATATAAGGCCTGAACTCAAGCAAGCTATTGAACAGATGCGCGCGGACACGGGCTTCGGAATGACGCTCAGAGCTTCTTCGGGTTACAGAAGCTACGCGACGCAGGAATGGTGGTTCAACTATTATTGCGAGACGGACGGTTATGAAAACGCTATTACTTATTCCGCGCTCCCCGGACACAGCGAACACCAATCTGGCTATGCGGCGGACATAACCAGAACAGAACTTGACTATGCCGACACCGAAGAGGGAAAATGGCTCGCGGCTAACTGCTATAAATACGGCTGTATCATACGCTATCCCGCCGATAAGGTAGACATAACGGGCTATATCTACGAGCCGTGGCATATCAGATACCTCGGCAAGAGCACTGCAAAACTTGTACACGACAGCGGACTTTGCCTTGAAGAGTTCCTTGAAGTTGACTAGTGGCTGGCATTGATTTAATTTCTTAATAATTAAGAGGTAAGGATTTGAGTCCTTACCTCTTTTTTGTGGTTTAAATTCACGCTATATGATAAATGCATTTTAAAGGTTGTTCCCCGCTCTACACCTCTCTTAGGATTGCCGTTTTAAAAACACGGTTTTTAAAACGGCAATGCGGGGAAAACCCCTACTAGAGGTTAGATGTAAGAGGTAAGAGGTAAGAATTTTTAGGAACTTTAAAGAGGAAAAGTTATTTGGATTTCGGAGAAAGAGGCAAGAGGCAAGAGTTTAATAGGAGAAGTTTCTTTCCTCTATAACCAAACTCTAGCCTCTTGCTTCTTTTTTTAATAATCAAATAACTTTAATCTCAAAAGCTCCCCGAAATTCTTACCTCTTACCTCTAACCTCTAACCTCTAAAAGGACTCCCTTTTCAAAAAACTTTCGTGCGCCCGTTCGTTTTGTAGTTTGAAAATATAATGTTGTTTACCACTCAAAACTTATTCTTTCCTCTTGCTTCTAGCCTCTAGCTTCTAGATGCTTATATTCCGCGACCGCCGCCCGGTCCTCCGGGATTTCCGCCGTGACCTCCGGGGTTACCGCCCATACCGCCGGGATTACCGCCCATTCCGCCGTTGCCCGTAACTCCGTTCTGCGCGGTAACTGTGGAAATTGACGTATCGTCAACATAAACGTTATATGTGCTTCCCTCTTTGAAATTAAAGCTCGAGAATATAAGCGACTGGCAGTTTTTGGGAGTAGTCGTGCTCATAACGACCGTTCCGTCCTCGCTCTTTACTTCTATCTTGCTTCCCGCAGAAACATTCGACGTAATCGAAATGCAGGGCTGTGAAAGCGTGCTCGGAGCCTGCGCCATTCCCGAAGAACCGAGCGCGATAAGCTCTCCCCCACTCACTGCAAACGATTTACCGTAATCGAGCGCGCCGTTTCCGCTGTTCGTAGGTCCGTATACTGTGAGCTTTCCTCCGCTCATTGCCACAGAGCCGTTGCAGTCGATACCGTCGCCGTCTGCGTTTACGGTTATATCGCCGCCCGAAATTGAAATATAATACTCGTCCGAGTCACTTCCAAAGCCGAAATAGTCGCCGTTGTCGCCGCCTGCGGCATTCATTCCGTCGTCTGCGGCCAAAAGGTCTATAGTTCCTCCGTTTATGGAAATGCTCTTGCCCTCAAAGCCCTCATAGCTCTTTGTAATGTTTATCGTTCCGTTGTCTATTGTCAATATCTCGTCTGCATGAATTGCGTCGTCACAGCTCGAAAGAGTTATCTGCCCGCCTGAAATATTGACGTTTGCATTCGAATGAATAGCGTCGTCGGCAGACGTTATGTCAATGACAGTGTCCTTATTATAAATTCTTATATCACCGCCCGCTTTAAGACCTTTAAGGCTCTGGGAAATTTCGGTTGTCGTCGTGTCCTGGCTTGTGCCGCGTCCGCCCCAGTCGCCGCCGAACGGTCTGCCGCCCGGACCTTGACCGTTGTCGGGAGCAACTTCTTCATAAGCCGCGTCGCCGCCCGATACTATCTTTATATTCCCGCCGAAAACAGACAATTTTGTTTCTGCCTGTATGCCGTCGTGGTCGGAGTTTATCGTTATATCACCGCCGTTTATGGTGACGGTGCCGAGCGAGGGATCGTTGTCCTGAGAGGATTTTATTCCGTCCTTGCCCGCATTTACCGTAATGCTTCCGTCAAAGATCTTCAGGCTGTCCTTTCCCGTTATGCCGTCGGAGACCGAAGTCACATCATAACTGCCGCCGATTATCTGCAAATTGTCCTTGCATTTTATAGCGTCGTTATAATTTCCGTTTACGGCAAGCTCTCCTCCGCCCGAAAGAACAAGGTCGCTTCGGCAGAATATAGCCGCGTCGGGCTCGGTGTCAGTTCCGTCAAAGGTATAATTTTCGCTGTCGGTTATGGAATTTTCGGAATCCTTTGCCGTGCATATAATAAGCTCTCCCGCTTCTTCACAGTCGATAGCCGCGCCTTTCTGGCAGGAAAGAGAAAGTCCGTTTAATATCAATGTCACTTTGTCGGACTTATCCGCTTCTACAAGCACTTTTGCGTTTTCGCTTACGCCCGACAGAGAGAAAACTCCCTCGTTATTTATCGTGACTGTATCAGCCGAAGCAAAAGCGCCGTTTCCCGAAACGGTTATTCCGCTGTCCGAAAAGCTGATCGTACAAGTAGCCGCTTTGGACAAGACATCATCATTCGATATTGTCGGCTTTTCCGTTTCAAAATTAACCTCTCCAGCAGAGCTTACGCCCGAAGAAAATGAACCTGTCGAACTTTCATTCGAGCTTTGCGTTTCGGATTTATCACAGCCCGTACTTGCTGCCGAAAGTACAGCCATTGCGCAAATTGCCGCAAGAGATTTAAAGCTCCTTATCATAATATGACTCCCCTTTTAAGATCACATTTCTTCATGATTTTCGGCTAAAACGCTGCATGAAACAGTAAGGTTTCCGTTTCTTTCACGGATTTTATCCAGAAATTCCTTTTCCTTTGCGCTGTTTTTCAATACAACTTCATACCGAAGCTCATAAAGCGTGCCCATATTTACTGTTTTTGACAGTATCAGTCTGTAGCTCGAAAGATATTCCTTGAACAGATCGCTGAAGCAGTCTGTATAGTCCATATCTTCGGGAATAACTATGCGTATTGACCTTGCCGACTTTGTGACGGAAAACGCGGGGATAAACCCGAGTACTACGAGTATTATCCCGACCGCGGCTCCTATAAGTATCGCAAAGCCTATGTAACCCATACCCGTGGCAAGACCTATCGCCATTGAGTAGAACACATAACAAATTTCTCTTGATGTTCCGGGCGCCGAACGAAATCTCACGAGATTAAAAGCGCCCACTACCGCAAGCCCCGCGCCCAATGATCCGCTTACGAGCATTATCACGCTCTGCACCAGCACGGGCAGTACCACAAGCGTTACCATTAAATTCCGCGACGGTCTGGGGTTATGAAATCTGTACAATATCGACGCGATCACACCGAGGACCGTTGAGGTCAATGTACAGAACAGGACGCTCTCTCCCGTAAGTCCTACCGTATTGTCGATTATGCTCGAAAAAAAGTTGAACGGCTTTTGTACGTCTGCGGCGGCGCTGACAGCACTGTTAATTATGCCTGAAAACATTTTGTTTCTCTCCTGTTCTGTATACTATTCTTTACTTCATCAAGATAAATATTTCCGTATTTTGAAAAACTGTCCGCATAAATTTTGTTTTCCGAAAGGAATTTAACGAGCCAGAGCGGTATCGCGTCGGATACCTTTATCTCCATTACCCTGTAAGGCTGATCAAACAAAAGCTCTCCATAGTCGCCTTTTCTGAGGTCTACTTCGTTTCTCCTGCTTCTGACATTCCCATCAAACGTTATTCTGAATTCATTGTCGTCATTTCCGAAATACGCCTGTCTGTCATAGCAGATAACTATCTTCGGAACAAGCCCCAGCCTTTTTATGAAATATTCTATCTCCTCAAAGACCTGTTTATCCTTTTCGGGAATATCGGGTGCTTCGCCGCCGCTTACATAATCGAACAGCTTTTTGTATGTCATTTCAAGGCGCCTTTTATAAACTATCCCCTTGTATTTTTTCTTTATTTCAAGAAAAGCCTCGTCGTCATCCCCTGCGGCTTTTCCGTATGCCCTCAGCCTTAGTTTTTCTTTATAAACGGGCTTTGAAAGAGAATTCATGATAACATCATCGTTCGCGCTGTCGAAATAGATGTTCATTATCGTATGAACGCCGTATTCGTCGGCTGTCATATAAGGGTTCATTTCTTTCAGGAGCCTGCTGTACTGCTCTTCATTGAGAAGAAATTTCATTTCCTTTCGCTTAAAGGTATTTGCATAAGCCATTCTGTTTCCCCCTTGCAACAATAGTATAAAGACTTTATGTGACAATATTATGATAAAAAAGAAAATACTTTTTAAAAATTGTTATTTTCCCGTGACTTTAAGGAACACTTTCTTTCCCTTTCTCACTATTATTTCCCCGTTTATTTCAATAACAGCGTTTGCGTCCTCTATTACATTATCGTTTACGGCTATTCCCTTTCCCGCGACAAGATTTCTTGCCTCGCGCTTTGAGGGAGCGAGCTTTGTATTTACAAGCAGGTCGAGAATTCCTATCTTGCCGTCGGTGAGTTCAACTTCGGCGGTGGGCATATTGTCGGTATTTCCCGCGCCTCCGAAAAGCGACTTTGCTCCGTCGAGAGCCTTTTTCGCCTCTTCTTCGCCGTGAACGAGCTTTGTAAGCTCGAATGCAAGAGTTTCCTTTGCCTTGTTGAGCTGTGAACCCTCCCATTTTTCCATTTCGCTTATTTCTTCGAGCGGTAAAAATGTCAGCATTTTCAGGCACTTTATAACGTCCGCGTCCGCAACGTTTCTCCAATACTGGAAAAAGTCATAAGGCGAGGTTTTCTCCGCGTCGAGCCATACCGCGCCTTTCTCGGTCTTTCCCATTTTCTTGCCCTCGGAATTTAAAAGCAGGGTTATGGTCATTGCGTGGGCGTCCTTTCCGAGCTTTTTACGGATAAGTTCGGTTCCTCCCAGCATATTCGCCCACTGGTCGTCTCCCCCGAACTGCATATTGCAGCCGTATTTCTGATAGAGCATATAAAAGTCGTAGCTCTGCATTATCATATAGTTGAATTCAAGGAACGTAAGTCCTCTCTCCCAGCGCTGTTTATAGCACTCGAACGACAGCATTTTATTGACCGAAAAGCACGCTCCGACCTCTCTCAATACGTCGATATAATTCAAATTCATCAGCCAGTCGGCGTTATTAACCATAAGCGCCTTATTGTCCGAAAAGTCAATAAACCTGCTCATTTGTTTTTTAAAGCAGGATATATTATGCTCGATATCTTCTTTCGTAAGCATTTTACGCATATCGCTTTTTCCCGACGGATCGCCTATCATTCCCGTACCGCCGCCGAGAAGCGCTATAGGCTTGTTCCCTGCCATTTGCAGGCGTTTCATAAGGCATAATGCCATAAAATGTCCGACATGGAGCGAGTCCGCCGTTGGATCAAAGCCGATGTAAAACGTTGCTTTTCCCGCGTTTATCATCTTGCTTATTTCGTCCTTGTCCGTTACCTGCGCGATAAGTCCGCGCGCCACAAGTTCATCATAAAGTTCCATTTTTATTTCCTCCGAATATTTCTGTTATTTTAAAGCCGAAGTTCCATTTGTACCGTCCTCGGCAAAAGTCCCTGTTTTTCATAAAAAGCGACCGCGCCGCGATTACACGCCGAAACTCCGAGCTGAACGCTTGTACAGCCGTTTTCAATTCCGAATTTTTTTACGGCGCTGAAAAGCTCTGTGCCTATCCCTTTTCTTCGGCAGTTTTCAGCTACCGCAAAGCAGTCGATATAGCAAACTTTCCTCGGAAATTTCTCCTCGCTTTTTATGTCCATGATTTTCACGACCGCGTAGCCGTCAATACCGCCGCCGTTATCATGAACGAAAACTTTAAACTCGCCGTCGTCGAGAATTTCCGAAATGCGCCGCGAAAACCATTCTCTTTCGGGCATTCTGAACGTTTCGGGCTTTATCTCAACGTGATGTCTGTGAAGTTGTATAAACATTTTTATAAGTTCTTCGCGGTCGCAATTATTTGCAATTCTTATCATAAATCCTCCTTTAATTATTTAATTATTAAAGCGAGAATTTTTCATAGCCTGCGAGATAATTACATCTCACGTTTAACACCCTCTTACCCTCTTTCAATAAAAAAGCCCTCTATGAATTTTTATCATAGAGGGCGAATTATCGCGGTACCACCTCAGTTTACGGCGAATAAACGCCGCCTTTAAAAGCTGTAACGGGCTTTCCCGTGCCTGCTATTAAGAAAAAGTTCCGTTCGCAAAGCCGCTCCGAGATGTAATTCATTTACGGTATTCTGCCGCTTTACACCAAACAGCGGCTCTCTGAAAGAACGCTCCGCAAACTACTGTGTTCTCATCAACGCTTTAAAATATACATTTTATTTTAACATAAAAGTCGCATTTTGTCAAGTAGTTTTTAGAGGTAAGAGTTGAAGTCAAAGCAAGGTTTGAAAAGGAAATCTTGTCTTGAATTAAACTCTAGCCTCTAGCCTCTTAATCTCTAGCTTCTATTAGAGCATATCCGCAATTTCATAAATAAGTTTTTCGGATTTCTCCCAGCCGAGACAAGGATCGGTTATGGACTTTCCGTAAACGCCCTCCTCTATCTTCTGACAGCCGTCCTCAATGTAGCTCTCTATCATAAGCCCCTTTACCATTTTTCCTATATCGGGCGAGTGGCGCATTGAATGGAGAACTTCTTTGGCTATTCTTATCTGTTCCAGATACTGTTTGCCCGAATTTGAATGGTTTGTATCAACGATGACCGCCGGATTTTTAAGCCCCTTTTCATTGTATAGATCACAGCACAGCTTCAGATCCTCGAAATGATAGTTCGGGATAGTTTGTCCGTGTTTGTTCTGCGCGCCGCGGAGAATTGCGTGTGCAAGGGGATTTCCGTCAGAAGTTACCTCCCAGCCTCTGTAAAGGAATGTATGAGAAGCCTGCGCTGCCTGAATTGAATTGAACATAACGGAAAGCGTTCCGCTCGTGGGATTTTTCATTCCGACCGCACATTCCATTCCCGAAGCAACGAGCCTGTGGTGCTGATCTTCAACAGAACGCGCGCCGACTGCGACATAAGAAAGTATATCCGAAAGATAGCGATAGTTTTCGGGATAAAGCATTTCGTCGGCGGTAGTCAGGTGCGTTTCCTCGATAACTTTAGTGTGAAGCTCGCGGATCTTTATTATTCCCTCGAGCATATCCTCGCCCTTTGTCGGGTCGGGCTGGTGCAACATTCCCTTATAGCCCATGCCGTTTGTGCGGGGCTTTCCCGTGTAAACGCGCGGAATAACAACAATTTTATCCTTTACCTTTTCCGCGGCCTTTGCAAGGCGCGTCGTATAATCAAGCACGGACGTTTCGTTATCCGCCGAGCAAGGACCTATTATAAGCAAAAACTTTCCCGACGCTCCCGTCAGCACATCGGCTATTTCCTTATCGCGCTCGGCTTTTACGGAAAGCACGGTCTGAGAAAGCGGATACATCTTTTTTATCTCCTGCGGGATAGGAAGTTTTCTTTTAAATGTCATTGACATAGCTTTATTTCTCCTTTACATATAGTCATGCATATTATAACACTTTTGCCGCAAAATGTCAATGCCTGCAAACACGCCGAATTTAAAAATATTTTGAAAAAGCTATTGACAATTTTTTTAATGTGTGATATAATTCTATTGTTGCGATGCTGATATAGCTCAGTTGGTAGAGCACATCCTTGGTAAGGATGAGGTCATCAGTTCGACTCTGATTATCAGCTCCACTGTAAATCCCTTGCTATGCAAAGCATAGCAAGGGATTTGCAGTATACAGTGTACGCATTATCCGCCTTCGGCGGAAAACGCTATGTACAGTAGTCAGTATAAGGTGTCCGCCTTACGGCGGATCTTTTAGATTGTTTTCAAGTCAAAATCTTTTCCTATAATATGGAAATTCCTGCTCTGCCGTGAAACGGCGGGGCTTTTTTCACGGTCACAAATAACAAAGCCAAAACGCAAAAATCGTCAAACTGTACAAAAAAGCGGTTCAAAGATGAAAAATTATTCATAATTACTTGAAAGAAAAAAGTTTTTCTGTTACAATTACAGTGTGCATCTATCTATATAAATAATGCTCTAATATATTTTTCTCTAGGGGGAACTTTATATGAAAACAAAAAAAGGATTCAATCGTTTAGTTTCAGTGTTACTGAGCTTCGCGATAGTTATTTCAACCTTCGCGGGGTTGTCGCTGAATTGGTTTGAAGTAGCGGCTAGCGGAGAGTCACAAGTCCCTATGCATATTATCATTACTCAGTGGCATACGGTGAATGAAGCCGGCGACGTCCCTGACGGCGGCAAAAAGGCGGAAACCATATTAGACGGATATTTGTGGAAAATATCCGAAGGTGTATATAAATTTAACGATAGTGCCACTGAATCGAGTAGCACTAATAAAGCTAAAACTCCGAAAGGCGAAGTAAACTATAATTTTTCAGAGACAACCGGCGTTGTGACCATAAAATCGAACGTTCGCCGTGAAGATAATACAGCCGACGGCAAAACGCTGGAGAAATATGCAGGATTTTCTGTTTCTGCAGGACACACTTGCGTTGAAGTTACAGACGCGGGCGACGACTCAACTATGACCATAACCTATGACCCAAACATACATCTTGTAAAGGCGCACACTTTCTATACAAACACCAGTATGTATGTTGCGGGTGCTACTAATGATCTGGTAAGCGGCACGGACGGATCAAAGTTTACAGACGGTCGCGACACTTTCTATGGTTATATAGATGATGACGGTAATATAAAATCTGTCGAAGCTAAAGATGCGCTTGATTCAGACGGCAGAATTAAAGAAGAATATGAGGTTCAAGAACTCACCAAATACTACAACACTGCCGAAGGTCTGCATACCGACAAGACGGCTATGCTCAATACTATGGAAGCCCTGAACGACGGCAGAACTTTTGACCTCGACCTTGAAGCGTGGTTCGTAGGAAACAAGACCGCAAATGTCGGTCTTATCCTGGACGCGTCGGGAAGTATGGCTAACCCTGCGTCAGAAACAAAACAGATAAAAGTAGATTCAGAAATATTTGATGGTCATTCCGATTATATAGATGAAACAACCGGTCTGCTCACTCAGGAAGCTGTTGACAAGATACTCAATAAGAATAATACCGACAACTCAAAACTGGGCGTATCGGGCTATACATATTATATTTTTGATCCCCGCAACGATACCAACGAACAGGTTCCTATCGGTTATTGGGACGGCGTTAATATGGGCGAGGTGACGCATGAAGAAACCGGATATAAACTTCCTGCACATGATAGTTTGATTGCATATTATGGTTTCCCCAAATGGGGTGTAGTGGCTAGTACTACGGGAGATGACCGTGATTGGGGCTTAAATTTAGCTAATTATGTTACAAATGGCAACAAATACAACTATGCATACAACTTAAATCCTGTTTCACCGAGTTCGGATGGTTCTGTTACATTTGGCACAGGCAGACTAATGGAGTCGATAGGCAGTGGCTCAAGCGGCGCTAAGAAAAACCTCGATCATTCTGGTAGTAACGGTATAAATGTAACATATGCCAGCAATAGTTCAACTATAAGTAATGCTATAAAACTAGCAGAGTTTTACAACAACGGTACTTTTACGTTGTCATTTGCAATAACAAAGAATGGACACAGACAGTCCTCAGAAAGTAGTCCAAATCTTGACGAGCTTATATATATCGGACCGACAAAGGCAAGTTCAAACCAAGAGTATTATCGACTTTACCGTAATGGTAATGGTTCAAGCGGTCACCTCAGATTGGATCTTGGCGATGATACAATATTTAATTCTAATGGTAAATTAAGTAGTGGAAAATTTTTCGATAACGGTAAAGGCACTCAGTATGTAACGTTTGTTTTTGATTCTGATAATAGAACAATAAAAACATATATAAACGGCGAGCTTTTGAATACATATGAAGGTAATGTACTATCAGGTTCAACCAGCATCATACTTGGCGGACTTAAAGATCAAGCGAATGGTATTGATATATTTATAGATGAGGTATATATATACAAAACAGCACTTGATCAAACAGAAGTTTCAGATCTTTATAATAACTACCAAAATGGTAGTTATAACAAATCGCAAGATTCATATGAAAACAGAAATGGAGAAACAACAAATACAGGCAGTAAATTTGTTGCAGAAGCCGACTTAAACGAAGAGGGAACCACAACCAGCCAGCTCGACGACAAATGCGCTATGCTTGACGACAAAGGCACCGTTCTTGCAAGTGTTGAAAAAAATCTTCCCGGTACAGATGCCGATCGTACAGGCTGGTATTATGTCAGCTTCCTAAGCAACTATTATTCTAATTACTTTTCTGAAGAAGTCGGCACGTCCAAAGAGTTCCGTTATCTGCAAGCAAAATATGATAAGAATTTGAATGATAAATCAGAAACAGGATATTATATATTCCATTACCAAGGAAAAAACGACCCTGTACAATTTAAACTTACTGATGATTTTGCCAATAAAGAGACTTTGGCAGCCTTAGAACCAATTCCGTTTTCGGGCGATGACGATGGAAATTATCAAGGACGATATAAACAAGTAATATACAATAAAGATGGCAAAGCAGATAACAGCCCGCTGAAGTTTTTCGTGAACGAAGAGGGTTATTTGTGCTGCTTCTATACCACCAGCAACAACACCAGCGCTAAAAAGATGGATGAAGCAGCTATCGGCTGGTCGTATGTTTATGAGAAAACAGATGATGGCGACACCAAGGTTGAGGCTCTGCAAAAGGCGCTCGGTACGTTTGCAACAGGTTTGAACGAAAAAATTCCGTCAGCGAGTTTGTCAGCCGCTCGTTTCTCGGTAGCAAAAAAGGAAGCAGATTCTAAGAATGGAATAAATGATTTTGATTATAACCAGCTCGTTCTGCTGGATTGGACTAACCAACCTAAAGAAGCGAACGATATACTGAGCTTAAATCGTGGCAGCGGCGCTTCTACCGAGTTTGAAAAATCCGCGAAAAATAAAATCGACCAGTACAACTATGGTCTTACAGGCGGTACAAATACCTATACAGGACTTCAGGCTTATTTGGAAAATCTTCATCCAAAAATGCCGAGCGGAAGTGTTGATGATGAAAAATATCTTATCATTTTTACAGACGGAAAAGATACTGTTCTCAACAATAGTAAAGCAG
This sequence comes from uncultured Clostridia bacterium, assembly GCA_947627205.1. Lineage (GTDB taxonomy): Bacteria > Bacillota > Clostridia > Oscillospirales > Ruminococcaceae > CAG-115. Next base: position 197,330 of record CANQVE010000001.1, read on the forward strand.
CAGATCTAAAAGCGAAAATATCAGAAAATCCTGCTTATGAGTTAGCCGAACAACTTAGGAAAGAGGGCTATACAATATTCTGCGTAATATTGTCGGCAGGTTCTGTTAAAAAAGGCTCTGATGACTATAATCAGGCGTTGAAGTTTTTGGCGTCGCTGGCTTATGGTCAGGAAAAATTGATGGAAATAGCCGGCGATAATATTTATAATGATGGTGTAAATATAGACCCTGAAGATGAAAAATATGACCTTTTGTTCTCCGGAAATGATACTACTCAACTTCAATCCGCTTTTGAAAATATTCTTAAATCCATCTCCGAAGACCTCGAAGACTACACCGTTCAGGACTATATCGACCCGCGTTTTGACCTTGTGGATTCACGCGGCAATGTAATACATCTTAACGCAGACGGAAAAATAACCGCAAATGACTCGGACAAGAAAGACGTTACAAATTTTCTCACTATAAAGAGTACAGATGATGAGTATGAACACAAAGGTGAAAATCTGTCCGATAAGGTCTATGCGGAAGTATCTCTTACCTACGGCTCTGACAAGAATGCTGCTACCGCACACCTGCACTTTGACAGCAATGATAATATGTATTATCTTAAGTGGGTGAATCAGACAATACCGTCTTGTGTTGTAGGCGACAACACTTTGTCTGTCTGGAAATCCACCGTCACCATTCGCGCAAAGGACGACTTTATCGGCGGAAACGCCGTTCTCACCAACGGCAACGGTGATCATCAGAACTATGTTTATAAGAATGAGAGTGAATCCTCAGGTACGGATAATACCCAAAAAGATAAAGAAGATGACACAGTTTCCAAAGGTTTCCCCCGCACCACAGTAAACGTGCCTGTACCGAGCCTTGTTATAAATGGCGATAAGCAGACCATTTATATGGGCGAGGAGCTTACTCCCGACGGAGTAGCAGAGAAGTTAGGCGCGACCATTACTGATAAATGGAGCGAGGATCCAACAGATGTGTCAAAATGGTACTGGGATTATCTGACACGTTACGCTAAGAAAGAAAGCACAAGATATCCGAACGGTTTGCAGGATATAATTGCTGAAATCGTAAAAGCGGCAAGCGATCCAAGCAATCCGTCCAAATCATACGATTATTTCTACATTTCCGATAAAGACGAAAGCAACCAGACAGGTGACGAGAATCATCACGAAAAAGACAAGTTCGGTACTCTTGTATTTAAATGGGAAACGGTATATGGTGATGGTAATCCTTATCCGGATAATGAGGATAAAGTAACCACCGACACGCTTAAAAGAGTATCTGCATTAACTGTAACTTATATTCCTCTGCTGGCTAACGACGGTAACAAGGAAGATACAGAAAAGGACAGAGAGGACTATAACAAGGAAACTGTCCAAGCCGAGTATGAGAAATCTACAAGCACCGATAAACCGATCTACTTATGGGATCCCGACTACAAGCCTGCCCCCGGTAAAGCAACCGAAAAAGAAGAATCGGAAGGTGAAGATACAAACAGACTTGAAGATAAGGGCACATACACGACCGATATCGTAAAGGGCGAAATATGGCTTGATTGGGAAATTGATGAGAAAGACATTGCATTCCTTAAGGAGCATTTCCCGAATCTGACGATCAAATATTCTGTTGATCTTAAACGTAAGTATAATTCTATTGATGACACCGTAGGTACGTTTTCATTTACTATGCCTGTTTCTAAGTTGAAACCTGTTTCTGAATTGGGAGTAGAAAAATCATACAAAGTCAAGGCAGAATTTAAAATCAATGAAAGTCCAACATCGGGATTGGACTATGTAACCATGCTCAAAAATTACGGCTTGCCTATAGGTGAGTATACGCTTGGTAAGCCGACTATCACCTTTGAAAAGGATAATGAACCTATTACAGACTTTAAAGGCTTTACATTTAATGCTCCTACTATTGAGCAGGAAGACATTGTAAGTTTGTTTGAAGAGTATTTTAAAGGTTACTCCGATACTGTCGCAACAGCAGAAGGTTCGAGTGAAACTACAGATGAATTAACCAAAAAATATACAGCGCCAACATCTGGTGACGCCATTTATCTGGGTTATGGCAGTACAGGTGTCTATGACGAGAACGGTGAGATCAAAAAGGGCGAAACCGTAACCCGCCGTTACACAGACGACCGTTTGGGACTGTTCCGTATATCGGGCGATCCGAGCACGGGTTCGCTGTCAATAACCAAAACAGTAAAATATGATACGAGTTCATACGGCGCATATAACAAAGATACCGAATTTACGTTTGAAGTAGAGCTGAAAAACGCCGACGGTTCACCAGCTGACGGAGAGTTTAGCTATACAATTGAAGAGGAAGGTGGCGGAACGAGAACCGGAACAATCGACGCCACAAACAAGACAATTACGCTGAAAGACCAAGAAACTGCCACTATTAAAGGTATCCCCGTAGGAACAACATTTACTGTAACTGAAGTAGATGTTCCGGGAGGATATACAGCGGGATATGAGTATGATCCTTTAGCGAGTGATACAATAACAAATGGTGAAACAAAAGTTACAGTTACCAACACATACAGCGCTTACGGCGAACTTGAACTTAATATTACCAAAGAGATCGTAGGCAGAGATTGGATCTATGACGATGTATTTACCTTTGAAGCAACACCAACAGATGACAAAGGTGCAGAGACAACCTATCCCAACGTTGAAATGCCTGCTGACAATATCGTTGCTAAGGTAACAAAGGGAACATCAGGAACCATCATAGATAAATATCCCATAAAGTTCAACGCTAACGGTGAATATTATTTCATTGTTAAGGAAATACATGATACTGATACTCACGGCTTAAATTATGATAAGACTTCATATCTTGTCAAGGTTACTGTAAAACATGAAAATGGCGAAGCACTATTAGAAACCATATATGTTACTGTAACTGATGGCGAGCCGGGTAGCGAAGAAGATCCCGGTCTCCCGTTCACAAATAAGGCAAAACCTGTCGATTGGTCTTTCGATGTAGAGAAAGAATTGACGGGCAGGGATTGGATTGACGGCGATAAATTTACATTCGGTATAACTCGTACTGATGACGGTTCTGCTGATGCTGTTACTATGCCAAATCCTTTAACTATTGAAATCAATGATAAAACAGAAGACCACAAAACTTCATCTGGCAATATTACTTTTAACAGTGTCGGAACATACACCTTTACCGTCACAGAAACTAAAGGCTCAATTCCCGGCGTAACTTATGACGAAACTAAACACATAATTGAAGTTGTTGTAGAGGCAAATGAATCAGGTGTGCTTACTGTTACAAGTGTTATTGTTGACACAGTAGAGCAGACAGACCTTGAAGAAAAAACAACGCTTACAATTACCAACACCTACAAGGTACACGGCGAAGTTAGCATACCTGTTGAAAAGACATTGACGGGACGTAAGGACAATGAGTGGCTCGATACCGATCAGTTTGAATTTGAAATCACATCAGATGACGATGCGGCAAAAGCAGCTATTGAGAACAGCCAAATTACTATCAAAAAAGATAGTAATGGTAAGGGCAGCTTTACTTTAAGTTTCAATGATATTGAGCTGACAAAAGACGCACTTGGCAATTACACAAAAACCTTTACCTATCAAGTTTCCGAGGTTAATGGCGGCAAGGGCGGTATAACCTATGATTCAACTGTTTACACCGTAACTGTAACAATTTTTGACGACGGAAAGAATAATGGTAATCTTTCCTACACAATTGAAGTTAAAAAACCAGACGACACAGACTACACGGTAGTAACAGGCAATATGGTCTTTACAAACGAGTATAAGGCAGAGTCTGTAACTTGGGCTCCGAAGGTATCAAAGACGCTTAAAGGCAGAGAGTGGATAAGTAGCGACAGCTTCACATTCACTATTACCGCTGACAGCACAAATCCCGAGGGCGCTTCATTAACTGACAAAGAAACTATCACCATTAAAACAACAAGCGCAGGAACAGGTAATGTTAGGAATAATAGCTTTACCGGAATTACTTTCAGTAAGGCAGGCGAATACAAATTCACCGTTTCCGAAGTTAAACCCTCAACGTCTGCTATACTCGGTGTAGATTATTCCAGCACCAAATACGAAGTAACCGTTGTTGTAGAAGATAACAAAAACGGTCAGCTCGAGATATTTAGCATTACTTATGTAAACAGTACCACAAACACAAAAACAGAGGTAAAGTCTAATTTTGATGGAATAACTCTTCCTTTCACAAACAACTATTCCGCGTCAGGCACTGCAACATTTACTGTTGAGAAAACGCTTACAGGCAGAGGGTGGAAAAATGACGATACGTTCACGTTTACACTTACGCCTGACACCAAAAATCCTGAAGGCGCTAAAGTTTATGATGAAAACGGAAAAGAAATTACCGGGGAAATCATTCTGTCCAACAGCGACCTGACTAATAAAACGGTTAGCAAGGAGTTTACTGTCAAGTTTGAAGGCATTTCCTTTGAAGACGGAAACTCCAAAGAATATAAGTTTACTCTGAAAGAAGTTATTCCTACTACTAATCCCTCTAAGGGAATAACCTATGATAAGACAGAGTACGAGATCGTAGTGACTGTTAAAGATGAGGACTACAATGGCGAACTTGAAACGACAGTCAAGGTAAATGGAACAGAAAACGAAACAGCAAAGTTCACAAACACATACAAGGCAACAACTCCTGCAACTTGGGCGCCGACAGTATCAAAGACGCTTGAAAATCGTGATAATTGGATAAGTAGCGACAAGTTTGTATTTGATATTCAGTTTAAGGGTACAGATACTACGCATGTAACTATGCCCACTAACACTAGTATAACTATTGACAGCAATACAGCTGATCATACCGCATCATTAAAAGACGCCATAAAGTTTGATACGGCAGGAACATATACTTTTGAAATCAGTGAGCAAAAAGACACTGCCGGCGGAGGAATAACTTATTCTAACACTGTATACGAAGTAAACGTCACAATAGCTGATGGCGGAAATGGTAGCCTTTATGTTGCAAGCGTTGCCTATGATGATATCAATGACAGCACCACAGGCAAGACCACAGTTGAAACGGATGGTGTTAAAGACCTCAAGTTCAGCTTTACGAATGTATATACTGATCAACCTGTTGACTGGACTGTTTCGATAAACAAAACGCTTACAGGCAGAGAGGGCGAATGGCTCGACGGCATTGATGTGTTTAATTTCATCATAGAGCTTTTGGGTGATGACACAAATGTTGAAATGCCGGCGAATAAATCTGTTGTAATTGACAACCAAGACAGTAAAAATACTGCAGGCGTAAGGTCAGATTCCTTTGAAAAAATAACCTTTAAACAAAAAGGAGAATATACCTTTAAAGTTTATGAAGCAAAAGGCAGTGCCGGAGGAATCCATTATGATCAAACCGAATATTACCTGACTGTTTATGTAGACAGCGATAATATAGGAAATTTGATTATAACCCGTGTAAAGTATGGTTATGAGGAAGATGAAATTAATAAGGATTTTGAAAATGGTTATGATCCAAATAATGTTCAATTGAGCTTTACAAACACCCATTCCCATAAGTCAGTTAATTGGGCTCCCAAAGTTCAGAAAAAACTTAGCGGTAGAAATTGGGCAACAAACGACAAGTTTAAATTCACTATTTCTTATAATGGCACAGAAGGCACCGATAAGATAGTTATGCCAACTGATTATACTGCTACTGTAAATGCCAAAAGCGAAGAAAGCAAGTCTCAGTTTAATCAGATAGTGTTTAAAGAAATAGGCGTGTATACTTTCACCGTTTACGAGCAGGATCTCACTGAAGATCAGATAAAGAAAGGACTTACAAAGGATACCGCTGTATACGAAATCACAGTAACGGTTAAGAGCTATAACGGCACGGAACCCGGACACGAGGACGAGGACGGCAAGCTTTACATTGACAGCGTAACAGTCAACGGCGTAAAGTCTGATTCAATTGATGTAGTTCTTCCTTTCACAAACAACTATACCGCAAAGGGCGAAGCAAAGTTTAAAGTTCAGAAAAACCTTACAGGCAGAAATTGGAAAGACGGCGATGAATTCTCATTTACAATTACGTCTGATGTAAACAATCCTAAAGACGGCGAAGTTACAATTTCTGAAAGCAACTTTAAACTTGATAGCGACAAGGCGAAAGAGTTGACGATCACATTCAACAACATCACCTTTGGCGAAAAAGAAAATAAAAAGACCTATACTTTCACTTTGACAGAAGACGACGGCAGTATTCCCGGAGTAACCTATAGCAATAAAACATACGAGATAAAAGTTACTGTTGAAGATAAGGACTACAATGGCGAACTTGAAACGACAGTAGTGATAACTGACACTGAAACCAAAGAAACAACAACTGTTGCAACTTTCACAAACACATACAAGGCAACAACTCCTGCAACTTGGAGACCGAAAGTATCAAAGACGCTTAGCGGAAGAACTTGGCTAAAGGAAGACAGCTTCACATTTACTCTCGAGCATAATAGTGCTCTTGTAGAGGGAGGAGAACCCGAATACGGCGTTACAATGCCTGTTAAAATCAAAGCAACACTTGCAGGCAAGGTCGACACAAATGATGTTGCTGAGGCAATCTTTGGCGAGATCAAATTCAGCAAGGCAGGAAATTATGGATTCACCATAAAAGAGACACCGGGCACAGGCGACAATGGTCTTACTTATGACGAGCACGTTTACAACGTAATTGTCACAATAGCCGACGACCAAAATGGTAAACTTTATGTTGAAAGCATTTCCTATGATGACTCGACTATAGTAAAAGAAAAAATTTCGGACCATAGGTTCAGCTTTACGAATGACTATACTGATAAACCTGTCAATTGGACTGTCACGATAAACAAGACACTTGACGGCAGAGAGGGCGAATGGCTCGACGGCATTGATGTGTTTAAATTCTTCATAAAACTTGATGAAGGCGATAGCACAAATGTTGATATGCCGACGAAAAATTATATCCAAATCGATAAGGACAGCAATAATATAGGTGGCGTAAGGTCTGCTTCTTTCGGCGAAATAGTTTTCAAACAAAAAGGTGTCTATACCTTTAAAGTTCATGAAGAACAGGGCGAAGCAGGAGGAATTTTGTATGATTCAACCGAGCATATACTGATTGTTCATGTAGACAGCAACAATAAAGGAAATTTGGTTATAACTAGTGTTGAGCATGATACCGACGCCGATCATGAAGGCGTTGATGAAACATTGACAGAAACAAGCGCCAAAAATGTTCAGCTGAAGTTTGAAAATCATCATTCTCATACTGCAGTCGATTGGAAGCCCAGCGTTCAGAAAACGCTTATTGGCAGAGATTGGGTACAAGGCGACAGCTTTAAATTCCGTATCACATACAATGGCGTCGCTGATAAAAATAAGATAATCATGCCGACGGATACTACAATCTCAGTCGTCAACAAAGAAAGCAAACAATTTAATACGATAAGGTTTGTTGAAATTGGCGAGTATACTTTCACCGTTTCCGAGCAGAATCTCACTGAAGATCAGATAAAGAAAGGACTTACAAAGGATACCGCTGTATACGAAATCACAGTAACGGTTAAGAGCTATAACGGCATAGATGACGGACACAAGGACGGCGACCTTTACATTGACAGCGTAACAGTCAACGGCGCAAAGTCTGATTCAATTGATGTAGTTCTTCCTTTCACAAACAACTATACTGCGTCAGGCAAAGCAGATCTTAGCGTTCAGAAAACGCTTGAAGGCAAAGAGTGGGACGGCGACAACTTCACATTCACTCTTACGCCGGAGACTGAATATAAAGGAGTTAAAATTCCCGAAATCGGTCTGAGCAGTTCAGCTAAGCAGAATTTTGAGATCGAATTTGACAACATCATCTTTGAAAACGGCAATTCTAATGTTTATAACTTCACTTTGAAAGAAAACGGCGGCGATGTTCCCGGAATGGTCTATGATGAGACCGTATACAATATCAAAGTGACAGTTACCGATAACCACGATGGCACAATCAGTTCAACAGTCGAGGTAACTAATGCTGACGGTACTCAAGCAAAAGACAATGTTGCGGCGTTTACAAACACCTACAAGCCGACTCCTGCAAGCTGGGCTCCTAAGGTTTCAAAAACGCTTACAGGCAGAAATTGGAAAGACACCGACAAGTTCACATTCAGCATTTCGCTCGACGGAACTTCCGACAATGTAACATTCGCTGACGGCGGAAAGGCTGTCATCAATGGAACAGATGCGGAAAAGACCAAGAGCTTTGGCGAAATCACTTTCACTAAGGCAGGCACATATACTTTCACCGTAAAGGAGGAAGGCACAGACGGCAACGGTCTTACTTATGACAAGCACAAGTACGAAGTCACTGTATATGTAACCGACGAAAACGGAGTTCTGAAGATAAGCTCAATTATCTACGAAGGCAAGAAAGTTACAGACGAATTCAACGAAGTAACATTCACGTTCGAGAACAAATATGAACCCAAGCCCGCTACATGGACTCCCTCAGTCACCAAGGTCATTACTTACAAACCGACGTGGGAAAGCAATTATAAATTCGACTTCACGATAACTCCTCCCGCGGGAACTGACGGCGTTAAATACGCAGAGAATACTGTAACGGCAGACAGCGAACATCATACCGTAAACTTCCCGACTGTTACATTTACAGCCGCAGGAAAGTATGAATTCACAGTACAAGAGAAGCAAGGCGATATAAGTGCTGTCAAATATGACACTGCTCCTCACAAGATAACCGTAACAGTAGAAGACATAGACGGCGAGCTTAAAGTTACAGGAGTCAGCGGAACCGACGCAGGAAGCAACAGCAACTTGACAATAACGAACACATATTCTACGGAAGTTCCATGGCCTCCCGTTGTGGAAAAGAACATTGACGGCAGATATTGGAAAGACGGCGATGCATTTACATTTACGCTTTCACTTGCTCCCGACTCGCCCGATAAGGTAGGACCGGAAGCAATGCCTGATGACATCACGCTTACATTTGCTGATGTTGTTTCGCTGAAAAAGGCAGAAAAGGCGTTTGACGGCGTCAAATTCACAGAACCCGGCACTTATAAGTTTATCCTTAAAGAATCCACTCAAAGCAGCGGCAACATGACATGTGACTCATCTCAGTACATCATAACTGTTGTAGTCACACGTTCTAACAACGGCGAGCTTGTTGTTAATTCTTCTGCAATGAAGCAGGACGTAAGCGGATATACTCAGGAAGCAGGAAGCTACAGCTTTACAAATACCTACAAAGCTGAATCGGCTGATGCAACGATCAATATTGAAAAGAAGCTGGACGGCTGGGAGGACAATGACAACGAATTTACGTTCGATATCACATTGACAGGCGGAAACTCAGCGAACGTTGTAATGCCCGACATTACCTCCGTCACCGTTACAAAGAATGTTCCCACAGCTTCATTCGACAAGATAGTCTTCACAGCTGAAGGCGATTATGAATTTACCGTTTCAGAGCGTGCAGGCAAAAACGATAAGATCATCTACGCAAAATCCCAGAAAGTAACAGTTAAAGTACGCGCAGATGAAAGCACCGGAAAACTTGTTGCAAGCGTTGACGGCGGCGACAGCACAAAGACTCTGGAGTTTGTCAACCACTACATCAGTAACACGAAGCTGCCGAAAGGTACCATAATCATAACCAAGGTACTCGAAAATTGGAAAGACGGCGACAGCTTCACATTTGAAATCAAGTTGACAAATGGCAACGCAGAAAGCGTTGTATTTGCAGACAACATCACTACTGTTACTGCTACAAAGGACGCTCCAACAGCGTCGTTCGGCGACATAATCTTTACAGATGAGGGAGAGTACACATTTACGATCACCGAGCTTAGCAAAGAAGATGACGGAATAATTTACGATACAAGTGAATACACCGTTACTGTCAATGTAAAGCGTGATGAAGAACATTATACTCTTCAGATAACTGACGGTCTTGATGAAGTGAACTTTACATTCACCAATTCTTACAAACCCGATGACTCCGATGACTCTGATGATTCCGATGACTCTGAAGATTCAGAAGATTCCGATGATCCTAATGATTCGGATGATTCGGATGTAGACGGCGATAATGATGATAATGATAACCCGTCAACAGGTGTTTTGCCGAATCTGACAGTATTAGCAACAGCCACCTTAGCAATAGCAACATCAATGGTTCTTAAAAAGAAACGCTCTAAAAAATAAGCAAAAATAATTCAAGGGCACTGCCGCGGCAGTGCCCATCTTTTTTATCATCTGCATTAGCATTTTGATATATCAATAAAGATACGTTTCTTATAGAGCAATAACGCTATAACCGGCACAAACGCTTTTTAGCGTAATTCTGATTTTATCTTTCATTTCAAATACTTTCTTTCAAGCGCTTCCTGTTCTGACATTGCCTGTAATTTTATTGCTTCAATTTCCTCATCCGAAAGACGCTGTACATCACTGTCGTACCGTTTGAGCGGTAAATTATGCCTTTGCATAATGTTTTCGGTCACGTCACCATAGCTGTAATGAATGGCGGTGAGAGCCTCGTCGCCTACTTCATCAAACGGCACAATCTTCACAAGCTCCTTGCTCGGAATTCCTGTGAAAATATGAAGCATACGGTAGATATAACCTATATCGCCTGCACACAGATCGTATATCCCTTTCCCTTTTGTGAGTTTATTTTCTATTTGCGGAATAAAAATTTCTGCACACTCCTGCGGAAAGGAAGTATGAAAGTGCGAATAATGATCGTCCATTTCTTTATTGCAAAAATCGCACTTTAAAAACTCATTTGAAAAACATTCTAAATTATAGCCGTTTTCAGCCATAAAGCTGTATATTTTCATTTGTGTTTTGCACACACAAATGTCGTTATCTTTTAAATCAAGCATTTATAACACCAACCTTCTTTTATGCTCAATTTCACTTCTTAAAATAATTCCCGTCCGAGTAATACTCTATCACCTCGAAAGCCTGCATTTGAGTAAATCCGTTTTCGCCTATATTCTCCAAAGCAAACAATTTAATATCCAGACAATATCCTTCTAAATGCTGTGTTGAATTTGACAAAACAGCGTTTTCCAATTCCGTTATTACTTTTTCAACTTCATCGGGTATAGGAAAACCAAACTCCTTCCTTACAAATTCCCTCTTGATCTTCTTTCCATTGTCCCCTCTGCGTAACTGGTGGTAGGTCTTGTTAAATTCTCGATAGTATTGCAACGTTTCGCTGTCGGGGGTTGCGAATATAACTCTCTTGCGGTTTATTAGTTCACATTTATCTTCGGGGTAATTTCCTGTTATAAAGCGTCCGCCGACTTCAAGACAGCCGAGCGCTTTTCCCAATTCTCCCGACAACAAACCGCTGTCTTCGGGGAGCGTTTCACGCGGTTTTAAGTCAAACAAATAAGCTAGCTCGTCATCCGTATTTACAATGACAAATTCAAGATCCGGCTCGCCGTTTAGCTGCCTCATATCTAAATACCAAAGATAGTCCTCTTGCCGTGAATAAGCTGTCATATAAGACGCCGTATATGCCTCGAATGCTTGCTTTTCGCATTCGGAGCTTTTGCCATATACTAAGCGTGCAGTCTGATAAGCAAACATGGGGGTCACAAGATGAAATCGGAATTCTTCTTGGTTGTGCATATTGTAAGTTTTTACAATAAAGTTCGCTTTTTCAAGTTTCTCTGCGACAAAATCAAATTTAACAGGGTCAATTTCTGTCTTTGAATTAACTGCCGTCATCACATTCCTGTAATTTTCATCTTCTTGTAATAGCCGATATGTATCCTGTGTCAAATTTAAATCGCTCACCGACAAATACATTATAGTATAAACTATTGTTTTTATTTCTTCGGCAGGATAATACGCCGAAAGCTCATCTATCACCGCTTTTTTGATATACAAAGCCATGCTTGAAAAGTCATTGACGCCTTGGCTTTTAAACAGCCCGCCTGTTTTTAAAAATTCGGCGAAACTTTCTTTTGTATGCTCTTTTTGATATATCCCGCAAAATTCTTTGTATGTAAACAAATTGACATTGAGGCTTTCTGTTTTATGAGCCGGCTCGGCGTCTTCCGGATAATTCAAAGTCAGCGAAGATGTTCCTGCAATGGCTATTCTTTTCCCGTTCTCCGTCAAAGTATTGAGATAACGGCTAAGAGCGGGACTGCCTTTTATCAGGTTGTAATTGTCAATTATAATATTTTTCTGTTTGACGGTCTTTAAAAATTCTATATAGTCCTGCCCGTTTATATCCTCTTCCGGCTGCGCTAGAATGTAAACGGTATCATCGAAATTTTCAACAGCCTGAAGTAAACCTGTTGTCTTTCCTGTTCCTTTTAGTCCGCAGAGAACTTTTACATAATGAGATTTCCCGCGATACCAATACTTGCGGATATCATTGACTAAATCCCGCTCGTATACCTGCCCTGTTTGCTCCGTTATCCGCCGTTTTAATTGCAAGATGTAGTTTTTAAGTTGGTCTGAATAATAATATATCATTGATAGCTCTGCTTTCATATTGTATTGTCAAATCAATTTGAAAAAGGCTGTTCAGCTTTCGGACAATTAAAGCCGTGAAAACATAAACAGCCTTTGCTTTTCAACAGCAAAAGTTAACTCTTTCTCTGCTCGCTTATGAGCTTTTTAAACTCTCTGTTGTTTTCTGCCATTTCATCAAAACTCACGGGGAAGAAATGGTTTACGTCTACGCCTGCGTTGAACATAACTTCGGACTGCTCGATATAAGGCCAGAATATCTGGTCGGTGTTGTTGTGGATATGCCCGAAAACCATAAAGCTCTTGTGTTCGTGGAGCCATGAAAGCATGGGATAATGGCACAGAACGCACTGTTCCTTTCCCGTGGCAATATAGAGCATATTGTCTACGCTTATGAAATACTTGCCGAGGTCTGCGTTTTTCATCCAGCTGCTGTCGTGGTTTCCGACAATGAGATGTTTTTTGCCTTTCAGACGCTTTAAATAATCGTTGGGCGGTACAGTATTTCTGAACATCAGATCGCCTAAAATATACACGTTGTCGCTGTCTTTTACGCGGGCGTTCCAATTTGTGATAAGAGTTTCGTCCATTTCCTCAACGCTTGAAAAAGGCCGGTTACAGTGTTTAATTATGTTTGCATGTCCTAAATGCAGATCGCTTGTAAAAAATGTCATTTTATCACCTTATTCATTTATTCTTTTCAGTACGTCTTTATGGTTATCAATTATTATATCAACCGCATTTTCTTCGTCAATGGTGTGCAAGCCATAATAACTTTGGCACATTATTTCAAAAGGAACGATTTTAATAAGCTCTGCGCTGTATACGCCCGTTTCAATGTAAAGCTGACGATAAGTAAAGCCTATCCAGCCTGCTATGGCAATATCAAACGTTCGGTTGTCCGAGAATTTCACAAGTTGACTTTCGATTTCTGGCATATAGAAATCCGCACACTCTAAAGCATCTGCCACCTGAAAGCGGGAATATTCCGTGTCCATAGACCGTTTGCAAAAGACAGATGACAGGTAGGCATTAGAAAAAACTTCCATATCATAATGCTCGCTTGCCATATACTCGTAAATTTGCTGTTGTGTCTTGCATATCTCGTAGTCAATGTTTGTCATAACTTCTTCCCTTTTCTCGATTGAGCGTTTTCCGCTATACGGATAATGTGCCTTTCTCAACGATTTCATTGAGATATAGTCCGTCTCTTTGGTGTTTTCGTGTCATAAGACTGACTATGTTCTGCCCCTCTATGCGTCTTTCTGCTGAATATTGCTTTATTTCTATAATTTCCTGACGGCTAAGTTTATGTTCATCAATTATATCTATTTTACTGCAAGCGAAATCGGTTTTTGCAACATACTGCTTGCCATAATTAACATACTGCAAACAAGCTGTCAGTCCAGCATCGGTTAATGCGTATTCAGCGAACCGCTCTATTGCCATATTCATTCTGTCATCGGCTATGTCACCAATCACAACATCGTAATGGTTTAACTTCTTTAGCCACGACTTAGCCAATTTTAATTCACTGAATTCTGGGCATTTTTTTCTGCTTGCAAGAATGGCATATACCCAATCTTCACCGCTTAAAACAAGTATTTTGTTTTCAGGGATTTCGGAAAGTCTGAATTTTAGTGTATATAAAACAGCGTTGCGGTTGTCAACAATTAAACCTTTTGCTTGTTTTTCGCTTTCGCCCATATAGAAGCCTTTTCCAAAATCACATCTCGCCCGACTTATAGGTTGAATATCTCCTTTAATCCCCTCTCGTGAGCCGTGATATAAAATAATGTCGTCTATTGTTATCACCCCTTTTGTTTATCACGTCTGTCTAAATACTAATCTCCCTCTTTTGCAAACTCAAAGGCTAACTTGGCTATTTTATGATAATGTTTCATTAAATCGGAAACCTCTTTATCAGTATAACCAACGACCTTTTCGGGAACTCCAAAAGGATAGTTGACTTGCATACTGTTAAATCCGTCTGGTGTTTCAAAATAGACGGTTATATATTCTTCATTGCCATCATTTTTTATGTCAGAATAAGTAATAGTTGTATCATCATTTAACTCAATAAAAGGATTGTGTTCCATAAATAAACTCCTTTCTTTTAACTATTCATATTATACAATTGTGTAATCTTTCTTTTTGGAAACGTATGGGACTTCGGGAACGACAACGCTTTCAGAAGATATATCAAGAGCGAACTCGCCATATACTCGTAAATTCACCGCTGTGTCTTGCATATCTCGTAGTCAATGTTCGCCATAACTTCTTCCCTCTCACTTAAACTTATTTTTTAAAAACTGCCGTCTTATGTCGGAGCTGAATATCTTACAAATATATTATACTGTATAAAAAGCAAAAAGTCAATACTTTTTTATATAAAAAAATCATTTATTATAATTACTATTTGGGAAAAATTACAAAAGCGGAGCTACTATTTTCATTAAACCGCCGAGGATCTTATAATAGCGCTTTTCGTGGCGTATTGTTTCTTCCGTGACCTCGCGGCATTTTAAAAGCGTTTCTTCAAAATCGCTCTTTATGTCGGGGATACAACTTGTCTTATACATATATGTCGCACATTCAAAGTGATGATAAAGACTTCTGTAATCGAGGTTTATCGTTCCGACTACGGCTTTTTCATCGTCGCTTACAAACACCTTTGCATGCACAAAGCCCGGCGTGTATTCGTAGAGCTTTACTCCCGCGCCGATGAGCGACTTGTAGTGTGATTTTGCCAGGGCATAAGCCGCTTTTTTGTCGGGGATACCGGGGAGAATTATCCGAACGTCAACTCCCCTCTGTGCGGCAAATTTAAGCGCGGTCTCAAGCTCATTGTCAAGAATAAGATACGGCGTCATGATATGCACATAGCTCTTCGCCCTGTTGAGTATATCCATATAGACCATTTCGCCGACCTTGTCATCATCGAGCGGGCAGTCGCCGTAAGGCATTACAAAGCCGTCGGTCTGTGATTTACTTTCAACAAGGCACTCGTCCCACTTCGGTTCTTTTTCGTCTATGTTCCACATCTGCAAAAACATGAGCGTAAAGCTCTTTACGGCTTTTCCCTTTATCATAAGGGCGGTGTCTTTCCAGTGACCGAAGCGCTCGATCTTGTTTATGTACTCGTCCGCTAAATTAACGCCCCCGTTAAAGGCGGTCTTTCCGTCTATAACAAGTATCTTTCTGTGGTCGCGGTAGTTATACTCGGTAGAAATAAAGGGAGCTATGGGCGTAAAGGGCTTGCACTTTATGCCGAGCTTTTCCATGCGTTTGGGATAATCATGCGGCAGGAGGCTTACTTCGCACATTCCGTCATACATCACTCTGACGTCTACGCCCTGCGCGGCTTTGTCGGCAAGTATCTTCAATATAC
Organism: uncultured Clostridia bacterium; assembly: GCA_947627205.1. Classification (GTDB taxonomy): domain Bacteria; phylum Bacillota; class Clostridia; order Oscillospirales; family Ruminococcaceae; genus CAG-115. The sequence continues at coordinate 213,293 of CANQVE010000001.1, forward strand.
TTCCCCACATATACCCCTCGTCGACTATAAAGTATTCCATAAAGATAAACTTTTCCGCTTTTTTCAGCTCCTCCAGCATTGCCGAAAATTTATCCTCGCCCAGCGGAAAATATTTTACCTCGGTATCCTCGAAAATGGGAAAATCTCCCGAGCGGCTAAGATATCGGCAAAGGTCGTCAGTTCCCGATGAAACCAGCTCGGGGCGGTTTATTGTTTCTTCGTCCTGTTTTATTATCCCTCGGCTTTGTTTTATAAGCTCCGAAACGCGCTGTTTTGTAAGTCTGTGTCCTACGTCCATTTGCGTATACCAGAGCATTATTGTCGCGGGTACGGGGAAAAGCATTATTAAGAAGAGCCACGTCAGCTTTGCCGAAGCGTCCATTGTGCTGTTGAATAAATACAGCACCATGCCCACGGAAAACAGCGCCTGCACCAGCGCAAACCACTTGAAATATTCCGAGAACCAATGATAAAAAGAAAACAATATGCTGAACTCCGCAATAAGCAATAATGCCACAAGACCTATCCTGCTGAATACTATACGCAAAAGTCCTTTTTTCCTCTTGGGTATGAGCGACAATACCTCGTTGTCATTATTATTTTCCATTTTTTGCCTCCAAATCATTTACATGTTATTTATATTTTAATTTAACGGTAAATCACAATTCCGTAAAGAACAGTATATCACATTATGTCGGTATTTGTCAATAATTTATTTTATAATGGACAGTGTGTATATTTTTTACAATACTACTTGTAATTTTCGGAAATATAATGTATAATTGTATTGAACAAAAGACTATTTTGAGGAGGAAATATATGAAAAAAATATCAGGAAAAATTGTGCTTGTGCTGTTTATGTCAATAACAATGCTCTGCGGCTGTCACAGAGAGTTCAGCACACCGCAGGGCGGTAATTCGTCTGCTGTTTCGGACAGTGAACAGAATTACAGCTCGGATATAACAGACAGCACACAGGACAGCGAAAGCAATTCGGAAGAAAACATCTCGGATATTCCCGAAAGCGGAACTCCCGTTTCAGTGCACGGACAGTTATCTGTAAACGGGACAAATTTAGTCGATAAAAACGGAAAACCATATCAGCTCAGAGGAATGAGTACCCACGGGCTGACATGGTTTCCCGATTTCGTAAACGAACAGGCTTTTCTGACGCTGCGCGACGAATGGAAAACAAACGTAGTGCGTCTGGCTATGTATGTTGACGAATGGAACAACGGACAGTGCTATATGAATAACAAGCAAGGCAGCCGCGATCTGCTCGAAAAGGGCGTAGATATATGCATAAAGCTGGATATGTACGCTATAATCGACTGGCACGTTTTAAATCCGGGCGATCCGCTGAAATATACAAACGAAGCGATAGAGTTTTTTGACAGTGTTTCAAAGAAATATGCCGACAAGCCGAATATTATCTATGAGATATGCAACGAGCCAAACAGCGGAGCAAGCTGGGGCGGGAACGTAAAGCCCTATGCCGAAAAAGTTATACCTGTTATAAGAGCAAACGATCCCGACGCAGTAATAATCGTCGGAACTCCCACATGGAGCCAGGATATAGACCAGGCACTTTCGGACAGATTAAGCTATGATAACGTAATGTACGCGCTTCATTTCTATGCCGATACGCACAGGGACGATCTGAGAAACAGGCTGAAAAGCTGTGTTGAGGGAGGACTGCCCGTGTTTGTTTCGGAGTTTGGCTGTTGTGACGCTTCGGGAGGCGGCGGAAATAACTTTTCCGAAACAACGAAATGGCTCGACCTGCTCGATGAACTTAACATAAGCTACTGCAACTGGGCGCTTGCAAACAAAAACGAAACCTGCTGTGCTATACTTGGTTCGGGCGGCGCAAACGGGAACTGGTCGGACAGTCAGCTCTCCGAAAGCGGAAAGTGGATAAAGAACAGGTTTATGAGTTATTGATTTCTAAATCATCAAATAAAAGAAATAAGGGGTTAGAGTTTGAACTCTAACCCTTTTAGAAATAAGATGTAAGAGGTAAGAAGTAAGAGTTCAGATTAAGAGGTTATTTGCTTAATTTAACGCATAAAAAAATAAGAGGTTAGGGTTTAAACTCTAACCTCTTATCTATTTAACATTAAACGTATTTTGCCCTAATTTTTTATGGCTAAAAATATGAAAAAATGTTATGATACAATAGATATGTTACAAAAAGAGAAGACAAACTACCTCAAATATGTTATAATGTTAATAACCA
>CANQVE010000002.1 GCA_947627205.1 uncultured Clostridia bacterium
GTTTACGGAAAAGGTGAAAATGTCCGTGATTGGCTTTATGTTGAAGATCATTGTAAGGCGATTGATTTAATTATTCATAATGGCAAGGTCGGAGAAATTTACAATATCGGCGGACATAATGAGATGAAAAATATCGACATTGTAAAGCTGATTTGTAAGGAGTTGGGCAAGCCCGAAAGCCTTATCACTTACGTTACCGACCGCAAGGGGCACGATATGCGTTATGCAATTGATCCGACGAAAATACATAATGAGCTTGGCTGGCTTCCCGAAACTAAATTCGCGGACGGTATTAAGAAAACAATAAAGTGGTATCTCGAAAACCGCGATTGGTGGGAAGAAATTATCAGCGGTGAGTATCAGAATTACTATGAAAAAATGTACGGCAACAGGTGAAAAGATGAAAGTATTAGTAACAGGGGCAAATGGTCAGCTCGGCTGGGATATGATATTGGAGCTTAAAAAGCGCGGTCACGAGCCTATAGCGACCGACATCATTGACAGCTTTGAGCAGGACTGCGAGTACATAAAGTTGGATATAACCGATAAGAGTGCTGTTCATGAAGTCATTGAAAAAGTTAAACCCGACGCAGTTGCGCATTGTGCCGCATGGACAGCAGTTGACGCCGCAGAAGATGAGGAAAACAAGCCTAAAGTTTATGCAATCAATGTTTTGGGGACAAAGTACATTGCAGAAGCCTGCAAAGAGATTGACTGCAAGATGATTTATATCTCTACGGACTACGTTTTCAGCGGCGAGGGTACAGAGCCTTGGGAGCCTGACTGCGAGAACTTTGCACCGCTTAACTACTATGGTAAAACAAAACTTGAGGGTGAATTTGCAGTTAAAAAGGCTCTTGAGAAATATTACATAGTGCGTACAAGCTGGGTATTTGGAAGCCACGGGAATAATTTTGTGAAAACGATGCTTAAACTTTCGGAAAAGTATTCGGAGCTTCGCGTCGTAAATGATCAGATCGGCACACCTACCTATACTCCCGACCTTGCAAGATTGCTCGTTGATATGTGCGAGACCGATAAATATGGCATCTACCATGCAACTAACGAGGGAGGATACATAAGCTGGGCTGAATTTGCTGAGGAAATATTCCGTGTTGCCGGAAAGAACACAAGAGTTATTCCGGTCACGACGCAAGAGTATGGGATCAGTAAAGCTAAAAGACCTAAGAACAGCAGAATGGACAAGAAAAAACAGATAGACAAAGGCTTTTCATCGACTGCATCTTGGAAAGATGCAGTATCAGATTATTTTTTTAGAGTGAGTAAAATATGAATAAAACTATCTCGGTAATTATACCTACTTTAAATGCAGAGAGTAGCATAAGAGGTCTTATAGAGTCATTGATTTCTCAATCATTGCAGCCTGATGAAATTGTAATCGTAGATTCTGAGTCTGATGATAGGACAGTGGAAATTGCAAGGGAATTTCATATTGTAAAAATTATTCAGATAAAAAGAACAGAATTTAATCATGGCGGCACGCGCGATATGGCACTTAAACAAAGCTGTGGTGATTATGTTGTTTTTATGACTCAGGATGCTGTTCCTGCAAATAACATGCTTCTTGAAAAACTGATTTTGCCATTTGACAGTGATGAAAAAATAGCAGTAATTACTGCTAGACAGTTACCGCGTTATGATGCAAAACCATCCGAAAAACTGATAAGAGAATTTAATTATCCACTGGAAAGCAGCATTAGGTCAAAAGAAGATATACCCCGTTTAGGCATAAAAACTTTTTTTACGTCTGATGTATGTTCAGCGTATAGACGCGATATTTATGAAGAATTAGGCGGGTTTGAAAAAGATCTTAAAACAAGTGAAGACATGATGTATGCTGCTAAATTGGTAAACAATGGATATTCTATTTGTTATAATGCAAAAGCGAAAGTTTTACATTCACACAATTTTACTATAAAAGAGCAGTATAAACGTAATTTTATTATTGGATATGAAATAGAAAGACATAAAAAACTTCTCGGAAATGTTTCAGCTAATTCGGAAGGATTTAAACTTACAAAAGTCGTTTCATTCGGATTGTTAAAAAAAGGAAGAATTATTTCTTTCTTTAGATTTGGGCTTGATTGTTGCGCAAGATTTGCTGGAAATAAAGCTGGAAAGAAAGCAGCTCGTAATTGTAATAATAAATATGATATTTGGAGATGAAAAATATGATATATATAGTAACACACAAAGAATGTTATTTGCCAAATATAAGTGGATATGTACCTATTTTAGTAGGAGCTGAGGGAAAAGGCAGCGAAGAAATATTAAGGGATGACAGTGGCGACAATATCTCTTCAAAAAACCAGGATTATTGTGAGCTTACAGGAATTTATTGGATATGGAAAAATACTGATGATGATTACAAGGGTATAGTTCATTATAGACGGTTTTTTGGAAAAAGTAGATGGAGTTGTGCCGAAAATGATATTTACAGTATAGAAGATTTAAATGATTTTCTAAACGACTACGATATAATTATTACTTATTCTGAGCATGTTCGTTTTAGCTTAAAGGAAAAGCTAATAAGGTATCATTGCAGTGAGAGGGTATATTATGTATTTCGTGATTCAGTTCAAGAATTGTATCCTGAATATATTTCAAACTTTGATGATGTAATGAAAGGAAATGTAATGTGCATTTGTAATATGATGTACTGTAAAAGAGATTTGTTTGATAGCTATTGTGGATGGCTGTTTAATATTCTAAACAAAGCGGAAGAAAAATTGAAAAAAGAAAACATTGATTTCAAATCACGGCTATATGGTTTTATTAGTGAAAGGCTTTTGAATGTATGGCTAGTTCAAAATAATATAAAATGTAAACAGTTACCCATTATTAATACAGAGATGTCATTATTTAAAAGGACTAAGTGGATATTAACAACATACGTTTCAGAAATTATTTTTAGGGTTAAAATGATAATAAAAAAGTAAAGAAAATTTTTTTATATATTGAGGTGATAAATAATGCTATATGCTTTAGTCGTTATTTATAATAAATCATGTGAGGAATCTCAAAGTATACTTTCTTTAAAAAACGTGTCTGATAAAGTCAGTGTTATTGTTTTTGATAATAGCACAATATCAAATAACAATCAGGCATGGTGTGAGAAACATGGATACAAATATTATTCGGAAAGAAAAAATGTAGGTTTATCTAAGGCATACAATATTGTACTAAGCAAGATAGAGAAGTCAAGGCATGATTATATTATGATTCTTGATGACGATACTATTCTTCCTGAAAATTATTTAATGGAGGTTTTTCAAATAATAAGAAATTCGGAATATCAGTTATTGCTTCCAATAGTAATGTCAAACAAATTGATGATGTCACCATGTAAAGTTGTACTTGATTGCAAACCGGTAGGTTTGCATGATAAAAGTGAGATAGATATAGCAAAGATCTCTGCTATCAACAGTGGAATGGTTGTTAGAATGGACGTATATAATAAAATTTCATACGATGAAAGTATGTTTTTGGATTGTGTTGATCATGATTTTATGAGTCAGGTGCGTCATCAGGGATTAAATATTTATATTTTGGAAAGTATGATTCAGCAGAATTATTCTCTAAATACAAAAGGTAGTATCGAGAGTGCCATCTTTCGATTTTCTATTCAGAAAAAAGATTTAAAAGCATATTATAGAAAAAACAACCATATGTTGATTTGCCATCTATACTCGGTATGGATTGCAATAAAACTTGCCATAAAATACAAAACCCTTAAATTTTTTATTGCATAGTAAAATAAACGTATGCAAAATAATATGTTTGTCTTGGAGTTTTATTGAAAAGCGAAAGCAGGTCTTTTATGAATAAAGCAGTAGATATATCTTTTAGCTTTTTAATATTGTTATGGGTTCTTCCATCAGGAACAATAATGGGTTTTCCAGTTAAGATAATTGCATTCGCAATATGTGCTTTTTTTCTTATTCTTGCAGTTCTTTCTAAAGGAAAAGCCTTAATTTACACTAAAAGAATTACGTATCTTTTTTTCATATCTATCACAATGTTTATTTGGATGATTATTGCTGTCGTTAACGGATATACAGCGGGCCTTATTCCGATGGTTAAATACGTTGGACCTTTTATAGGAACGCTTATTTTGGCTGATTTGTATTTTACAAATTTCAGTACAGAATATAGTATTAGAAAACTAGGTAGATTGATTTATATTTCTTGCATTTTTTTTGTTTCATTTAAAATAATATTTGAAATACTTCTTTTGTTAAATATTTTATCATATGAAAATTTAATGTTTGTATTTAATGACATTCTTTCTGCCAACGTAATGACATTGCAAATTCCATTTGGATCAGTATCAATGTGGAGAATATCTACAAGTAATGATTTAATCCCTTTTACGCTTTTAGGATTTGATTTGATATTTTATAAGAGAAACTTTTTAAGTCGTTTTATTACACTGTTGGCAGCTTTTTTCTTTTCATTGATTACATATTCTAGATTAGTATTTTTACATTTTGTTGTTATTATATTATGTTTTGTGTTTTATTCTTTTCGGGAGTATGGGCGAAAAAGAACCACGTTAATTCGATTGGTTATGATTTCAATTTTATCTCTTGTGATAATTTCTGTGTTTTTATATCAAAATTCTGAAACATATACTACAATACAGAGCTATATTTTTTCAAGATTTGATAGTATTGCTGTTAGCGATTCAGATATTATTCGTAATACTCAATTTGGGTATTTATTTAATGGTTTTGTAGATCATCCTTTATTTGGAAATGGTTTTGGATCTTATGTGAAGGGTTATATTAGATCGCAAAATAATATTTTTAGCTATGAATTAGAATACCTTTCATTTTTATATCAGTTTGGCTTAATCGGTTTCTTGCTAATTATTATAGGATTAATATCCGTAGCTTATAGCTTTATGGTTAACAGGACAAATTTCAAGGAATACAAATTATTTATTATAATTAATTTTTTCTTATGGGTATTTAAACCTTTTTTTAATCCATATATGTTTTCCAGCGTTTCGGCAATGGTAATTATAGAATCATACCTGTTACCTTATTACATTTCGTTTTTAAAGGCGGATAGCACATCCTGATGTATTATTGTATGATTAAATCATTTATGAATTATTATTAATTTTTTACCATACTTTATTTTTTGTTTGTATTAATGCTATTTCATAGGTAAATAATCCAATGGATTAAAATTTAAAAATGTATTAGAAATGGTAAAAGTAATTAGTAATTTAAAATACGTGATTACCAATTTTAATACAATAACCAAGGCATTTATTAAAGAGGTAAAGAAATGTCTGAATCTTTAGATAAAAAGGCAATCAAAGCCGGTTTAGGCTATACCGTCGGAAATATCCTGATAAAAGGTATTTCTTTTATTTCTATACCTGTTTTCGCACGAATACTAACAGTCGGGGATTACGGAATTGTAAATACTTTTACGGCATACGTGTCAATTGTTTCAATAGTAATCAGTTTTGCCCTTCATAGCAGCATTAAAAATGCCAAAATCGATTATAAGGATCGATTAAAAGAATATGAATCATCGCTGCTTGTTATAATTTTAATTAACGCAGTGTTTCTTTCAATAGTAGCTTTAATTTTCGGAAATTTTCTATTTGAAATTCTGTCGTTAGAAAAGTCATTTCTTGTAGAGTTGATTGTAGTAGAAAGTTTTGGCTTGTCGCTGATAACATATTATAACTGTGTGCTTTCAGTGGAATATAGATTCGGTGAATACTTGATTTTATCATTGGCGTATTCGGTTATGGGCATCGGGTTGTCAATAATTCTTGCTCTGTTTGTCTTCCCGTCACAACGTTGGCTCGGCAGAATATTGGGGACGTTAGTAAGCGCAGTTATAATTGCTGTCTATATCATTGTAAGATTGTTTAAATCTGCTCGCCCTACGGTCAATACAAAATTTTGGAAATATGGACTTAAAATAAGTCTTCCTATAGTGCCTCATGGCCTTTCTCAAATTGTTCTTTCTCAATTTGACAGACTGATGATAAATAGTACGATCGGTAGTGTGGAATCCGGACTTTACAGTTTTGCATATAATGTTGGCTCAATTTTTACAGTCGTTGCCACATCTTTAGATACAGCATGGACACAATGGTTTTTTGATCATATGTCTTTAAATAAATATGAGAAGATTAAGAGAACAGCGAATTTATATTGCGGTATCGTTGCAATTGGCGCCATAGCTTTGCTGTTAATATCTCCGGAATTGATTATGCTGATGGGAGGAAAAAAATATACAGACAGCATAGATGCGGCTTTCCCAATAGTATTGGCAATGTTTTTCTCATATATGTATTTTTTCCCGGCTTCTATAGAGTACTATTATAAGAAAACAAATCTTATTGCAATAGGAACTATTACAGCCGCTGTATTAAACATTATTCTTAATGCAATTTTTATACCGAGGTTTGGTTATATAGCAGCTGCATACACAACGGTAGCTTGTTATTTTATTTATTATATTGCACATACAATACTTTCATATTTTGTACACGGAAAATGGATTTATGATATGAAAGTTCATTTCGCAGTTGTTGCTTTAGTAACAATAATTATGGTTTTGTGTCTTTTGATAAAAGATTATTGGATAATCAGGTATCTTGTACTTTTACTTATGGTTATAGCGATTGGAATTGTTGGGATTTTAAATAAGAAATATATCTTTAATTTTATAAAAGATTTTAAAAACAAAAAGGAGTGATTTAAATTGAAAGAACTTACATTAAGAGAAATACAACTTTCAAGTTTTGAAATCCTTAAATTCTTTGCAGACATTTGCGAGAAAAATGGCTTTAAATATATTCTTGCTTATGGAACACTGATAGGTGCAGCACGTCATAAAGGCTTTATACCATGGGATGATGACCTTGATGTAATAATGCCGCGCCCTGATTATAATAATTTTATTGAATATTGTAAAGAGCATGCTGAGGAATTAAAACCGTTTGAGTTGATGCATTATTCGACTAACAAAAAATATATTTATCCTATCGCCCGACTGAGTGACAGTAGGTATGTTGCTGATTACAATATTGCCAAGGATTATGGCCTTGGAACTTTTGTTGATATTTATCCGTTTGATGGTTGCGGTAATAATACGGGCGAAGTGCAAAATGTTTATAAAAAATCTAAAGGTCTTATACTACTAATCAGTCTTGCCGGACAAAAGAAATATGAAAAAAGTCATAAAGGCAAGATTATTCGTTCTGTTGGAAAGCTTGTTGCATATTGTTTTGCACATATTATAGGTGCTAATAAACTATGTAAAATGATTGATAATAAGGCACAAAAAGTTAGTTGTGATGCTTCAAATTATCTTGGGTGTACGGTTTGGGATAATTGCTGCAAAAATGCTTTACCTAAGTCCATATTTGATAACATCATATATGTTGATTTTGAAGATAAAAAATTCGCAGTGCCGGGAGAATATGACAAGGTTTTGACCAAATGGTATGGTGATTATATGAAGTTACCACCAGAGGATGAACAAATAGGGCATCATTATTATAAAATTTATAAAAAATAATTATAGTTTCAGTTATTATCAGAATTTAATAACTATTATAAATAAAAATCGGTGTCAAATTTTGTAATATTTTCGGTTGCTTTATGATTGAATGCTATAGTTTAGAAAGAAGGACTTTGGTATGAATATTTTAGTGTTGGGCGGTACAGTCGCAATGGGAACACATTCGGTCGACTTCCTTTTTGAGAATAATGATGTTTGTGTGATTGTTACTTATCGCAAATAAAGAACAAGCCATTTAATCATGATTATGAAAAACAAATGGATAGATTAGTGCAAGATTCATCCTTGCATAAAGAGATAGTTCGATTATAAAGGAGTTATATTATGGCACACTATTACACAAATGAACGCAATCACCAAATACTTATAGCTTTGTTAAAAGCGCATAATATTAAGTATGTTGTAGCTTCACCAGGAGTAGCTAATTCTGTATTCGTTGGTAGTATACAGAATGACTCCTATTTTAATATTTTTTCTTCGGTAGACGAACGTTCTGCTGCTTATATTGCTTGCGGTATCGCACATGAAACTAATGAACCGGTTGTTCTTAGCTGTACCGGTGCTACGGCAGCTCGTAATTTTATGCCCGGTGCAACAGAAGCATACTATAGTAAACTGCCGATTCTTTTAGTAACATCATCGCAGGATAGTAACAGAATAGGTCATTTATTTACACAAGTGACCGATCGATCTTCTCCGCCAAATGACGTTTGTAAGCTTAGCATTACAATGCCTAATGTTTACACAAAGGATGATGAATGGGAATGCGAAGTTAATTGTAATAAAGCGTTGTTGGAATTAAAATGCCATGGCGGTGGTCCAGTCCATTTGAATTTAATAACAACATATAGCTATAATCAAGAAACAGCACTTACCTGCCAAGAACTCCCTCCAACCAGAGTGATTAGAAGAATTACGTTGGAAGATACATTTCCTAAGATTTCAAGCGCAAAAACAGCTGTATTTATAGGTTCTCATCAGCCGTTTGATTACTCTCAGACAAAGGCGATTGAGGGATTTTGTGAAGCGAATAACGGTGTAGTACTTTGCGATCACACAAGTAACTACCATGGAAAATATAAGATCCCTTTTGCACTTGCTATTAATCAGGCGTCATTAAATCAAGCTAATATTCCTGCCTATAACGTGGATGTTTTAGTTCACATTGGTGAAATATCGGCTGAAGAAGGCGCGATGAGGATGATCCATAGCAGGGAAACATGGAGAGTTTCCTTGGACGGTGAAATCAGGGACACTTTCCGAAACTTATCTTATGTTTTCGAGATGCCTGAAAAATCTTTCTTTGAGGCGTATGAAAACAAGGATTTGTATTCCCTTTCCTATTATGAAGAATGTAAGACTGTATATGATGATCTCATGTCGCAACAATCAGGTCAACTTGATCGAATGCCTTTTTCTAACGTTTGGGTAGGTAGTCAAATAGCTAGGCATATACCGAAAGGCTCAACTGTGGTTTTAAGCATTTTAAACACTATCCGAACATGGAATTATTCTGAATTTCAGGATGATGTTAAGGTTTTTTGTCCGGTTGGCGGTTTCGGTATAGATGGTGCAACATCAATGATGTTGGGTACGTCCCTGGCAAATCCTGAACATCTTTGTTATTGTGTGACCGGCGATTTAGCTTTTTTCTATGATTTAAATGCCTTAGGCAACAGGCATATTGGTAAGAATATCAGAATTCTTTTGATTAACAATGGTGTAGGTGTTGAGTTTAAAAAAAGTTACTCTATGGCTTATCGGCTGCTTGACGAAGATGTGGATCCTTATGTGGCAGCTGCAGGCCATTTTGGGAAAAAGTCTCCTTGTTTGGTTAAGCACTTTGCAGAGGATTTAGGCTTTGAATATCTCGCTGCTTCGGATAAATATTCGTTTGTAGAAGTGAAAGACAGATTTCTTTCAACAGACTCTGATAAGCCGATACTGTTGGAAGTATTTGTGAACGACTCAGACGAGAGGACTGCTCTGAATATAATTCATAACAGAGAATAATGCAGGAAGCATATGCATTATTGTCGTTTTCTGTTTAGTCGGCGACAGAAAATAGTTGTAATGTTTATAAAAGAGAGGTTGTAATGAAATGAAAAATTTTGGAATTGTCAGTTATAACATTTACTGTAACTTTACAAACTATGGTTCAGCCTTGCAGTCATGGGCGCTTTATAATGTCATAAAGCGGTTAGGGCAAGGGTTGTATGAACCTGTTTTAGTTGATTATTGTCCGGATATTCTTTTAGACGCTGATCCTCTTAATCCGTTCAAAAAGATGTGGGACAAAGACGAAGAATCAATAAAAATGTGCGAACTTTCAATGCCGGCTATAAGAGAAAATTATTATAAATTCGATCGGTTTTATAATGAGCGGTTTGTACGAACAAAGGGAAAATATACATCAAAGAACTTTGTAGAAATCTCCGAGAAAGAAAACATCGAAAAATTTGTTTGCGGAAGTGATACGATCTTTTGCTTAGACGAGTTTGGCTTTGATAATGGCTATTATGCAAATTATCCGAATATGCGTGGAAATTCTGTTGCGTATGCAGCCAGCTTCGGAGATTCACATTTCACCAAAGAATCTTATCAGATCCTGAATGAAAGACTTGCCAATTTTAAGGCTTTGGGACTTCGTGAGCATCAGATGCTACCTTATGTAACAGCGCACACATCTGTTCCGGTTCAAAAGGTTCTTGACCCTACATTGCTTCTAAACGCATCTGATTACGACAGTATAACAGAAAAGCGAATTGAACAAGAGAAATATCTTCTTTTATATGCCCGGAGATATAACCCTACTATGACAGCGTTTGCTGAGAAAATTGCAAAAGAGAACGGCTGGAAGATCATTGATATCAGTCTACGCGCAACGAATGCAGAACGTGGTCATCGGATGTTTTATGAGGCTGGTGTCGAGGAATTCCTCTCGCTTGTAAAGCATTCAGAGTTTGTGGTAACAAATTCATTCCACGGAATGATATTCAGCGTGCAGTTCCGCAGACCATTTGTCATTTTTTCGCGAGAGCAGTGCAATACTAAGATCGAAGAACTACTCACTTTGTTTGGTCTTTCTGACAGAATGTTTATTGATGGAACGGAGTCATTCTGTTTGGAAATAGATTATGATAGAGTACATGAAAATATAGCTGACGAAAGAACAAAGTCTATTCAGTTCTTAAAAACGGAATTGGAATTACTTTAAATTCGTTTGCCATCATGAAAAGTCTAATATTGATTATTTCAATCGAATGATATAAAGGAAGTGTGAAGATGCTTAACTTTACAGTCGGCCCTGTTATGTGCAGCGACGAAGTCCGCGCAATAGGCGCGCAGCAGGTGCCGTATTTCAGGACGCCGGAGTTTTCAAGTGTTATGCTTGAAAACGAGCGTTTGATGCTTGAATTTCTTAGCGCCCCTCTGGGCAGCAGATGCGTCTTTCTTACATCATCGGGAACAGGTGCAATGGAATCCTGCGTCATGAATATTTTAAATGACAGCGACAAGGTAATTGTCATAAACGGCGGCAGCTTTGGTCAACGCTTTGTTGATTTGTGCCGCCTGCATGAAAGAGATTTTACAGAAATCAAGTTGGAATTCGGTAAACAGCTTCGTCGGGAGCAGCTCTATGAATACTCCGAAAAAGGCTATACCGCATTGCTTGTGAATATGCATGAAACTTCCTCGGGCGTTTTATATGATATGCCGATGATTTCCGGCTTCTGCCGAGAAAACGGAATTATGCTTATCATTGACGCTATCAGCGCGTTTCTGGCAGATGAGTTGAATATGTCGGAACTTGGTGCAGCCGCAGTTGTGACAGGTTCACAAAAAGCTCTTGCTGTTCAGCCGGGAGTATCAATTGTGGCTCTGTCACCCGAAGCGCTCAGAAGAGTAGAAACTAATAAAGAAAAATGTATGTATCTTAGCCTTAAGGAAGCATTGAAAAACGGCGAACGCGGACAAACCCCGTTTACTCCGGCAGTTTCAACGCTTTTACAGATAAATGCCCGACTCCGCGCAATACAATTCGGGGGGGGTACTTCGGAAAGGGAACATATTGCAGGCATAGCTGATGATTTCAGAAGCAAAATAAAGGATTTGCCGCTTGAAATCGTTTCAGAATCTATGTCAAACGCAGTTACAGCTCTTCACCCACTTAATAAAGGCGCTAAAGAAATAGTAAAAATCCTTAAAGATGAATATAATATCTGGGTCTGCCCAAACGGTGGGGAGATGGCGGATAAGGTGTTCAGAGTGGGGCATATCGGGTACATAACCAAAGACGACAATCAGGCGCTGATTGACGCGCTTCACGATATGCAAAAGAAAGGCTTGCTATAAAGATAGATTCTCCGATTCATGCGCGGCATGAAAGGAGAAAATTGTGTACTATCTCAATTGCAATGTAAAAAATCTATACCGCATTTTTGACCAGAATGAACGCAAGGATTATCTCAGACTTGACTTAAATGAAAATCCCGGAGGTTTGCCGGAAGAGTTTGTTAAAGAGGTTTTGCAGAATGTCACTCCGCAGCTTGTCGCGCAATATCCCGAAACTCTGCATTTCACAGAAGTCCTGGCGAAACATCTGGGCACTGACATTTCACATCTCTGTCTTGTCAATGGTTCATCTGAGGGAATAAGATACATAATTCAAGCGTTTACTTCTGAAGGCGGCAGGATAGTCGGCGTTGTTCCATCGTATTTCATGTTTCAGGTTTATTCAGAAATGTACGGCAGGAACTTTGTTAAAGTACCGTACAATAACGACCTGACGATGGACGTTGACAATATTATAAACGTCCTCACTGACGATACGCAATTGCTGATACTTTTAAATCCAAACAATCCGATGGGAAATATCTATACGGACAATGAATTTGAAAAAATTCTTTCTGCTGCAAAACAAAAACAGATAACCGTTTTAGTTGACGAAGCGTATCATTATTTCTACCCCGAAACGTTTATGAAATACGCACTGACTCAGGAGCATATATTCGTCACAAGAACTTTTTCAAAACTGTTTTCAATGGCGGGATGTCGCCTTGGTTATGTAGCAGGCTGGCCTGATGGTGTGAAAATGGTGCAGAAGCTCTGCACTCCGCACAATACAAATGCTTTTGCAATGCTGTTTGCCGAGAAGATTTTGGAAAAGCCCGGAGTGCTTGATGAGCTTATTTGCAAATTTAACGAGGGACGCGAATATCTCATAAATGAGCTGGACAAGCTCGGTTATCCACATAAAGGCGAGGCAGGAAATTTCCTCTTTATAAAGCCTAAAACCAACGCTCAGAAGATAGTTGAGCGCATGAAAGCTGAAAAGAAAATTTTAATTAAAACATATCCTGATGTCGGCAAATTAGGTGACTGTTTAAGAGTCACAATTGGTGAAAGAAAATATATGGAAGCTTTTATTTTATCATTGACAGAGCTTGATAAATAGAGGTGATAATGTGATTAAGGTAATTACCTATGGTACATATGACATGCTCCACTACGGTCATATCCGCCTGTTGGAGCGAGCCAAAGCCCTCGGTGACTATCTGATTGTTGGTATTACATCTGATGACTATGATAAGACAAGAGGGAAAATCAATAACCAACAATCCTTAATTGAACGCATAGCGTCTGTAAAAGCAACAGGTCTTGCTGATGAGATAATTGTTGAGGAATATGAAGGACAAAAAATAGACGATATACGCCGATATAATATTGATATTTTTACGGTAGGATCAGATTGGGAAGGACACTTTGACTATTTGAATGAATATTGCAAAGTTGTTTATCTTCCGCGTACCCAAGGCATATCAAGTTCAGATGTAAGAGCTGAAAAGCGGAAGCTACGTATTGGACTTGTTGGTTCTGCAGCTTTTCGGACAAAATTTATCAATGAAACAAAATATGTTAATGGAGTAGAGGTAGTGGGTGTATACGCATCTCATACGGGAGATGAACCCGAGGTTCAAAATCTATTCTATACAAACAGCTATGATGAATTATTAGAAAAGGTCGATGCTGTCTATGTGATTTCCAAGCCGGAAAACCATTATATGCATACGAAATTGGCTTTGGAAGCAGGAAAACATGTGCTTTGCGAATCTCCAATGGCTTATTCAAAGACGCAATGCAAAGAACTTTATGTATTAGCAGAAGAAAATAATTTGATTCTTATGGACGCTATAAAGACTGCATACGCGACTGCATATGAGCGGCTTATATTTATGGTCAAGGGCGGAAAAATAGGGAAAGTTGTTTCAATTGACGTGGTCTGCACAAGTCTTCGTGACGGTATTGCTGTTGATGGAGTTGATCTTTCTCAAAAATGGAACAGTATGTGCGGTTGGGGTCCGGTTGCGTTATTGCCAGTTTTTCAAATATTTGGGGTGGATTATAAAGACAGAGTTTTCTATACAAGATTTCAATATAAACGCGAGAATATTGACGCTTTTACAAAGATAGATTTTGTCTATCCGGCGGGAGTTGCCTCGGTTAAGGTCGCTAAAGGTGCCAAAGCTGAGGGCGAATTAGTTATAGCAGGAAGTGAAGGTTATATTTATGTGCCGGCACCTTGGTGGAAGACGGATTACTTTGAAGTAAGGTATGAGAATCCGGCAGATAATAAACGATTCTTCTACCAGTTAGATGGTGAGGGAATCAGATATGAGATTGTTGCATTTGCAAAGGCGATAGAGTCAGGGAGAAATATGAGTAATGTATCTGAAAATATTTCCGAGGCAATAGCTCAGATTATTGATGACTTTAACAATAGAATTAATCTGATAGAATTTCAGTAAGTCCAGTGACGATTATTATGTGCTCGAACTGATTATGGAAGGAAAGATATTATTATGGAATATGTACATTGGGCCGGCAGAGAAGACTGCCCTTCTGTATCTCGGTTGGGATTTGGAACTACCCGATTTTTTCAATCGGATTTAAATACAGCTGAGGGATTTGAGAAATGTGTTGATTTGGTTACTTATGCGATCAGTAAGGGAATCAATTATTTTGATGTAGCTCCGACGTATTCCAACGGATTGGCAGAGAAGATACTTGGTGAAGCATTCTCCCATGTAAGAACTCCTGTATATGTTGCTGCAAAGACAGGCTTATCAATTGACAAAACTTCTGATGATGTATTACGTCGCATAGATTCAAGCCTAAGACTATTAAGTAGAGATAAAATTGATTTTTATCATATATGGTCGGTTATGGACTGGACACAATATTTGACAATTTGTGAGCGTGGGGGGGTATTGGATGGTGTAATGAAGGCTAAAGATCAGAAACTTATTGATCATATTTGTATCAGTCTACATTGTGACACGGATACTGTGCTCCGTATCCTTGAAGAAGATATTTTTGAGGGAATAACGATTTCGTTAAATGCACTTAATTTCCGAAAATGGCTGCAAGTTCTAGAAAAAGCAAGAGAAAAACATATTGCAGTAGTTACAATGAATTCCTTAGCGGGAGGAATGATCCCTCAATACAAGCATTTGTTTGAAAATCTTGACAGAAGTAATGATTCAGTACCACAAAAAGCCCTGAGATTTGTGTCGCAGTTGCCCGGAATACATGTTGCACTTTCCGGTATGCCTACACGTGAGATTATACATGAGAATTGCACCGTAATGGATAGTATTCATGATGTAAAGTCAGATTTAAATTTTGAACTTCCTGTTAAAGAAAGGATGTGTTCAGGTTGCGGTTACTGCTCGCCTTGTACTGTAGGAATTCCTATTTCTGCATGTATGCAATCATATAATCATAAGGTTCTTGTTGAGTCCGGTGATAAAATTATTAGTGAGCAAACTGTCGCAAATGATATATTTACAAGAATTCGAGCAAATGGCGTAATATTTCCTGAGTTAAGTCAATGTATAAGCTGCCGTATATGTGAAAAAAGATGCACGCAAAAGATAAATATATCGGAAAGAATGAAATGGCTATTGTTAACAAGCAAAAAATACGGTTATGATAACGAAACAATGTTAAACCGTCTGCATAATGTTGAAGAAAAATGTCGTGATAGCCAAAGAATAGCCATATGGCCAGCGGCAGACTATGCTTCCAGAGTGCTTGATTATTGGAAAAACCCTGAATTTGAACGTCGATGTGTGTTTATAAATTCATCTCCGGCTATGTGGGGAAAGAAATTCAGAGATAAGACGATTGAAAAGCCTGATACTATAATAAAAAAAGGCATTGATACAATTGTAATTATGCATCATAGATTGCAATGCTCAATTTATGATGAAGTGAGTAAGACATATAAAAATTGTAAAATCGTTTGTCTGCACGAAGATTCTGATATTGATTGGTTCAATCGAATGATATAAAAAGGTTTAAAGATTCTTAACTTTACAGTAAGTATAAATAATGCACAGTGGTGAAATTCGTACTATTGGTGTGGAACAGGTTCCCTATTTTGGGATACTGTAATTCTCTGCTGTCATGTCAGAAAATGAAATGTTCATGGAGTAATAAACTGCTTCACAATTTTCGATTAATTGTTAATATTTGATGGCGGCAGGCTTGGAGAGTACAAGTATTACGATATGGATCAGGTTATTGCAGCGGCTCTCGAATTATCCTCAAAAATATTGAAATAGTTCGCAAACATAACTTCAGAAAGAAGGTGATCCCATGCTCCTCCGCCGGCACAACATAGCCACATACGAAAGAATAAAAGCTCTGTTTCAGAGCGGGAACAGGGTTTGCTGCGTCCAGCCTACGGGAACAGGTAAGAGCTTTCTGATGCTTCAGCTTATAGCAGACAATCAGAGCAAAAAATTCCTGCTCTGTTCGCCGTCAAGCTACATATTCTCACAGATCCAAGTACACGCCGAGAATAACAAAATCCCGCTTGAAAATTGCAGTTACCTGACTTATACAAAGTTAAGTCAGTTGCCAGAAATTGAAATCAAAAACATTGAGGTCGATTACATAATCCTTGACGAATTTCATAGATTAGGTTCGCCCGAGTGGGGAAGCGGTGCTGAAAAATTGCTGTCAACTCACACGAACGCCAAAGTCCTCGGCACGTCAGCAACACCTATCCGCTACCTCGATTCAATGCGCAATATGGCAGAAGAACTTTTCCAAAGTAATTATGCTGTCAATATGACGCTTGCGGAGGCGATTTATAGGAAGATCCTCCCGCTGCCCGTTTACGTCACCTCATTCTATAGGTTTTCGGGAGATATTGCAAGACTTGAACAACGTGCCGAAAACAGTACAAACCCACGCCTAAGAAAAGTTTTGCTCGGAAAGATCCGCAAGGCTAAAACAATGATCGCCGACCTTGATTGCGGGATTGAAACGATTTTTTCGCGCCATATAAAAAACAAAAACGGGAAGTTTATCGTTTTCTGTTCAAATGTTGAAGCGCTTATTAAGGCTTATAACGAGTGTGAAGATTGGTTTTCTGACGTAAATTTAAATGCACATAAATACCGCGTGTACTCTGCAAGTTCAGACGCAAAACAAAATTACGAAAGTTTCAGAAATGACAATGACAAAAATTCATTGAAGTTGCTTTTCTGCGTGGATATGCTAAACGAGGGCGTACACATTGAAGACATTGACGGAGTAATTATGCTCAGAACAACTCAGTCCGCTAATGTATTCTATCAGCAGTTAGGGCGCGCGTTGGCTTGCTCGGAGAATTGCAAAAACCCCGTAATTTTCGATCTTGTCAACAATTACGAAACAGGCGACACCGCAAATCAGTATGCGCAGATAATGGAAATAGGCAGGAATTACGGCGAGGGCGAAAACGACACTATTGAATTTGAGTTATACGATTACGTTCGTGACATTCGTGAGATTTTGAACGAACTTCATAATTCTTTTGAAAACTCATGGGAGATAGTCTTTGAGGCAGTTAGCGAGTTCAAGGAAAAACAAGGAAGATTTCCGCTTTCGGACGAAAAGTACGAGGGTTTAAGAGTTGGCGTTTGGTGTACTAATCAGCGTATCTTGAACAACAAAGGTCAGCTTGAAACCGAGAAACTTGAAAAGTTAAATTCGATAGGCTTTGTATGGGACACTGACGAGGAACGTTGGCAGTCGAATTATCTTGAAATTAAAAAAATGACCGAGCAGTACGGGCATTTTCCTAAGAGAAGTGACTTCAGCGCAGACGAGGGCAAGTGGAGTTTGTATGTCTGGCTTACTGCGCAACGTGTAAAATTCGGCAGGGGAGAGCTGTCGGAGGAAAAGCAAAAGTTGCTTAATGACATCGGCTTTGAATTAAATACCGAAACGAATGACGAACGCTGGAACAGGCTTTATTTAGAAGCAAAGAAATTCAATGAGGAGAACAATCGGTTTCCGACAACAACAGACGTTAAGAAATATCCCGAAATGAACGAGCTTTATCGTTGGATAATCCGACAGAGAAAGGCATTTAATGAGGGCAAATTGTCCGAGGACAGAGTTAAACTTCTTAATGAATTAGGCATGGTCTGGGATTTATCCGACGCAAAGTGGAACGGACAGCTTGAATTGCTGAACGCGTTTATTCGTGAAAACAAGAGAACTCCCTCTGCCAACGAAAAGTTCAAAAACAAGGCAATAGGGCAGTGGTATTCGGAACAGTTGAGGCGGCTCAAAAGTGGTTCTCTTGACGAAGTTAAAGTGAAAAAGATAACGGCAATTGCACCCGAAAAACCGCAGGCCAGCGCGGCATGGGAGAAGAAATTTGAGCTATTGAAAGAGTTCATAAAAGAACACGACCGCCTGCCGTACAGCAAGGAAAAGTACCGCAACACCGATCTTTATCTTTGGCTGTTGAGCCAGAAAAAGATGTGTCGTGAGGGCAATTTGCCTAAAGAACTAATCGACAGATTTGCGGAGCTTGACATTGACATAGCGCACTTTTCTTCAACCCGTGAAATGCCGCAGAAGCGTTGGATAAAGACATTTCACGAGTACAAGAAATTCGTTGCCGACAACCACAGAAAGCCGTCGGCTAAAGAACAAAGGCTATACCATTGGCAGAATTTAATGCGAATGAGATATAAAAAGGGGAATCTTAAAGAATCTCAAATTGATATGCTCCGAGACATCGGCGTAATTGATGACTGAGGCAAAAGGGTAATATTTTAGAAAATAAAACGATGAAACGAGCTATTGCGTTCTTAGCACAATAGCTCGTTTATTTATTTTATAGCGGTTGACATTATCAAAATATTTATGTATAATGTTGTTATAGGGTAGATGGGCAGGACAACAGTTTATTCTGCGATGAACGATTATAAATTGATTTAAGGGGTGAAATGGAGCATATCAAATGCAGAGAATTTTAACGTTTGTTGTAATTGCAATGGACGCAGATACCACAAAAGGCTGTCGGCATAAATTTATTTGCCAACAGTCTTGGATTGTATTTTTTGTTTTCTTAAGGAGGAACAATTTATGAGAACATTACATGAAATGTATGAGGATCTAATTAGCAACAAGAAAGATGGTCATATTATCAAAATCCGTCAAGCCTATGTTACAATACACTGTTCAATAAAGATGATTCTGATGGTGCTTTTGATTTTATAGAAGAGTATTTTTCTTTAGGTAGAAAGAAAGCATTATTTGATGATAAATATATTAAACAAAACATTGATATAATTAAAGGCCGTGCGCAGCATATTGTTTCAACATATTTGCTGGGTATAATAATTGCTGAAAGCTTTGGCTTTGATTTAAATAAAAGAGATGATAATAATGTTAATCTGAAATATTTATGGTTCCTGGCTTGCTTATATCACGATATAGGATATGTCTATGAGGAAACACATTCCTGCGAGAATTTGAGAAAAATCCAAAAAGATGGGTTGGATGCTCTTGCAGATATATGCAGTATAACATATTGTGAACCAGTTGAGTTCAGAACCTATGAAAAAGTGTAGTGAACTTGTATCTTAAAAATAGAGCTAATTGCATAAACGGAGAAATTGGTAAAATGGATCATGGTATTGTTGGCGGTTTAATGCTTTATGACAGGCTAAGAAAAAACTATTATCAGGCTAAGAAAAAAATTGGCAGGAAACAAAAAGACGAAAATGATTCATTTGAATATAATGGGTTATTTTTTTCAAAGGAACATTTTAAATATTATGCCGAAGCTGCAGATGCGATTATTTCACACAATATATGGGCAAGCACTTTAAAGGATTACCTCAAAGCAGAGAAAAAAGAATGTTTGATGCTTTCGAAAATAAATGAAGAAAATAAAATTGCCTATATTTTAGCGATAGCTGATACGATTGAACCTATCAAAAGGAAAAACTCTTTAACTTTAGCTGTTACGATTGAGCCTAATAAAAGTAAAGAATCGTTAATTTTAGAAAATATTTATTATGATAAGATTGAAAACGGATTTGTTTTGTCAATGCCAAATGTTGATGATAAAGAGAAATATAAAAATATAAGAGATTTGCCGAATTGGGTAGATGTTCACGTGAATGAGAAAGATAATATGTTTTATATACAGAATAAAAAATAATTTGCTAATATCCTGATATATCAGAGCAGACAAAAATATATTTAGTCATTAAAACGTTGAAACGAGCTATTGTGTTTTTGGCACAATAGCTCGTTTTTATATTGTACTAAGTTTTAAAATGTCATAAAACCTTTTAATCAATATCACAATTTTTGAATTTAAATGTCATAAATAAATGACATAATGCTATTGACAAAAATGTAAAATTGTGTTAGAATAAATAGAAAGATACTATATATTGAATAGGTGAGGAATATTATGTCTGAAAATAAACAAAAAATAAAGCTGCTAAAATTAACGGAATTTCTGAAATCCGAGTCTGCAAAAGACAAACCCGTTACAACAAGTCAGATCATCAGTTACCTGAACAACATCGAAATTTCATGCGACAGAAGAACACTGTATAAAGATATGGATCTGCTTATTGAAAGCGGAGCAAATATCGTTAAAACGGAATTTGGCAGGGAGAATGCGTATTATGTTGACGAAAATTCGCTGTCGCTTGCCGAGGTGAAAATACTTATCGGCGCTGTTCAGGCTGCAAATTTTGTGACTGCCGAAAAAACAAAAGAGCTTACAGAAAAATTGCTTGCATTTACGGGAATCAGACGCTCTGAAATTGTCGGCGAAAACATTACATTTTATAACAATCACAAGCACAATAACAGCGAGATCTTTGACAATATCGAGCAAATTGAACTTGCGGTCAGCAAAAAGAAACAAGTCAGCTTTTATTATTTTGACCTGGATGAGAAGCTGAACAGAGTTTACCGCAAAGAAAAGAAACGTTATATTGAAGATCCCGTTGGTCTTGTGTTTGATGATGACAATTATTATCTTGTAACGTACAACCAAAATCATCAGAAAAGTTTAAGTTACAGAGTTGACCTTATGGACACGGTAGAAGTTGAAGATACGGACGTTTGCAAAGAAACGCTTCTGTTAAAAAGCAAGATGAAAAATTATAAGGAACAGGTTTTCAGAATGTTTAGCGGTGAGCCTGAAACGGTCACTCTTGAATTTGACAGAACCGTGTCGAGATATGTTTATGACAAATTCGGCGAAAATACAGAGATACGTCATGCCGACAATGACAGATTAAAGGTAAAAGTACTTGTAGAAACAAGTCCTGCATTCTTCGGCTGGGTGTTTCAGTTTGGTGGGAAAATGGAGATTATCTCGCCAGAAAATGTTGTCAACGAATATGCAAAGCTGCTTGATGAGCAGTTAAACGGAAAAACTTTAGGGAAGATTTAAGAGGTGGAGAAATTAAAAAGAGGGAATGTAAAATTGATGGAATGTGGGATTATTCTAACTTAGATGTGACATTGGAACAGATACAGTCATCTCTATCCTCGCGAAGAAGAACATGCATTGAATGTTTTAAATAAGGTGCATATTTGATATGCACCTTAAACTTTTTCGGGGCAAAATCGGGGCAAGAAAAAAAGAAACCGCATAACAATGCGATCGCGTTTTAATATGTCTAACCTTTACAAAAAAGATTTTTTCAAGTTATAATTTACAACCACTTTTCGGAAAGTGCGCATTTTTACGGTTTTGCGAAGCAAAATTGAAATTCCATTAGGGAATTTCAAAGTAAAAATGTGCAGCATTGAAGCCCACTGTAAAGGTGGGCTTCAATGCGTGGTCGAGGCGACGGGATTCGAACCCACGACCTCTGCGTCCCGAACGCAGCGCTCTACCAAGCTGAGCCACGCCTCGAAAAGTTGTTTTTGAAAGCCAGAAACCGAAAAGCCTGATTTCAGGAAAGACAGGCGAAACAAATTCTGCCTCAACAACTTTTTTATTATAACATAAATTGTTTGAAAAATCAAGTAGTTTTCTTCAAAAAATTTCAAAAATTGTAATGCAATTGGGATAACCTGTTAAGTTTGAATTTACAGCCGAGAGAGTATAATAGGCGACTATTATACGACATTGTCACATATAAGCAATTATTTTAAAAATTATGCCTCATACAATAGAAAAGTAAGATTTTTTTAATTGTTTTTCTTTTAGAGCATTATTGTATTGTTTGACAGATTTACTAAAATACGCTTTCTCTTTTTGTTTAAAATCACGTTATCAAAATCTGCACTGTACATTTGCGTTCTGTTGACTTATAATAAATATAGAGGGAGTTGAAAATTGTACTTTACTTTTTTGGCGAAATTTAGTATAATAAAATCAGAAAGGACGCGAATATATGAAAACTGTTGTAATTAAGGGAAAAGAATATGACATTGAGAAAACAAATGAATTGACTTTGTGGGAGTGTGATGACTCTGATTTGGTCGAAATAGGCAGGCTTGTAAACCTAAGAGAGCTGAAGTTGTTTTTTAGCGAAGATATAAGAGATCTATCTCCGCTTGCAAACCTTACTAAATTAGAAGTGCTGAGTATAATGCAAGGTAATTTCAGTGACATCTCACCGCTTGCAGGTCTTACTAATTTAACAAGTTTGAGTTTTGAAAAAAGTTCAGTAAGCGACCTCTCTCCGCTTGCAAACCTTACCAAGTTAGAAGTGCTGAGTTTACCGCGTGGTAATATCAGCGATATCACGCCTCTTGCCCGTCTTGCTAATCTAAAATATTTGAACTTGGAAATAAATCAAATCAGCGATATATCCGCGCTAGAAAACCTCAAAAGTCTTGAAAAGCTGGATTTATCAAATAACAATTTAAGTGATATAACCGCCCTTGCAGGTTTTGTCAAATTAAATCAGCTAAATTTGTATTACAATAAAATCAGCGACATCACGCCGCTTGCCCGTCTTACTGAATTAACAAATTTGAATTTGGACAGAAATGCGGTAAGCGATATTTCCGCGCTTTCAAATCTTAACTCTTTGAATGCTTTAACTCTTGGAAGAAATAATATCAGCGACATTTCTCCGCTATCAAATCTTACAGCATTATCTGTTTTGGATTTGGGAATTAATCAAATTAACGATATATCACCGCTTGAAAGCCTCACAGGTCTTAAAAATCTAAATGTTGATAAGAACAATTTAAGCGATATATCCCCGATTTCAAATCTTTACAATTTGCAGTATTTGAGTTTGAGCGGAAATAAAATCAGTGATTTATCGCCGATTGAAAGCATTACAAGTCTGAATAGGCTGTACTTGTCAGGAAATAAACTAAGCGACATTTCGCCGCTCTCAAATCTTACAGCATTATCTGTTTTGTATTTGGAAATCAATCAAATTAACGATATATC
The DNA here is from genome assembly GCA_947627205.1 of uncultured Clostridia bacterium. Lineage (GTDB taxonomy): Bacteria > Bacillota > Clostridia > Oscillospirales > Ruminococcaceae > CAG-115. The sequence goes on from CANQVE010000002.1 coordinate 23,330, forward strand.
ACCGCTTGAAAGCCTCACAGGTCTTAAAACTCTAAATGTTGATAAGAACAATTTAAGCGATATATCCCCGATTTCAAATCTTTACAATTTGCAGTATTTGAGTTTGCGCGGAAATAAAATCAGCGACTTATCGCCGATTGAAAGCATTACAAGTCTGAATAGGCTGTACTTGTCGGGAAATAAACTAAGCGACATTTCGCCGCTCTCAAATCTTACAGCATTATCTTTTTTGGGTTTAGAAAACAATCAAATAAGCGATATATCATCGCTTGAAAGCCTTATAAACCTTAAATACCTGAAAGTTGATAAAAATAATATAAGCGATTTGTCACCGATTTCCAGGCTTGTCGATTTACAAGATTTGAGTTTGAGCAACAATAATATAAGTGACATTTCTCCGCTTTCAAATCTCGGTAATCTGATAAGGTTAGTTTTGCACTTAAACCATTCCTGTGATCTTACTCCTCTCAGAAGTTTGAAACAACTGACATATCTGCTGGTCAATAAAAATCAAACCGGCGATACCGCTTCTCTGAATGACCTTGAAAATCTTAGCATAATTATAAAAGAGCCTGATAAATAAAGGTCAGTTCAATGACAATCAAATAATCAGCACTCAATATGGTTCGGTTGACGTGCTGATGCCATTGATATAACAGCAGAGGTTGTTCTGTTGGCTGAACAACTTACCTGCTTTTGGAGAAAGGATATATAAATGAACGGTATATGTAAAGATTTAGTGAATAACCCGGAGCTTATAAAGCGTCGGAAGATCCGCTTTCTGGGCGGGCGCGACCATTTGTACGAAGCGGACAGCCTTGAAATCTGCAAGGCGCTTACGGAGTGCGAGTTAAAGCAAGATGACCTGCTTGAAAAGGCGGGCGTTCAAAAGGGAAAGCTGATAGCGTTTTACAAACTCATCAAAACAGGGAGCGAGGACATACAGAGAAACTCGTTTGACGGTTTCAGAGAATGCGGAACGACCGAGGGCTTTGTTAAAAGCCTGGGCATAGCGCTCAAGGACAATGAAAATGCATTTATACATGACGTTGACGAAGAAACGGACGAGGATTTTCGAGTACTTATAAACGCCGTAATGCGCACAAAAGAATACTCGAACGACATAGTAAAGGCAGTGTATCACGACGTTATCACCATCTGCAACCGGCTTGCGAAAAGCCGCTACTTTCACTGCCTTGACGATGGTCAGTACGCAGATTTGTTCTATGTAGAACTTATCAACGGCATACGCAGTCAGATTGGCGCAAATGTAAATTCCGACACCGCAGACGCATTATACCGAATACTTGACGAAATGCAGGATATGGTGATGTCGTTCGATTTACCGAATGTCTGCGACAGGTGGATAAACGCAAACCCGAAAATCAAGTTTTACGACTGTGTGTTTGACATTCGTCGTGAAGCACCCGAGCAGTACGAGATGATAGCAAACAGCACCGGTTTTGTACATTTTCATTTTATCCCGACAGCCGAGGAAATCCGCTGTGAAGCAAAGTACAAGGAGGAGATGTCTAAGTTAAGACAGCAAAATGGCGAAACTGAAGATGAACAGTATCAGCGGGAGGTAATCACCGCTGTAAAGAACATTTTTAAACAGGATCTGGATTTTGAGGAGGATTAAGAACAGGAGGAATTTTATGAACGATAAAGATGATTTGGATTTATCCGTTGAGGACCGCAAAAGGATAGATGAGATCCTTAAAAAAACCGAAAATTTAAGCAAGGAGGAAAGACTGAAAAACTCCATGTCTTTTGAAGAATTTCGCAAATCTAGTGAGGAACATCTTGCGCGATTAATTAGGGAAAAAAGAAAAAGGGAAGAAGATACCCATAATACGGGGAAATGACTTGAAAAAGGGGATTTTTTATCCCCTTTATTTTTTTGCAACCTTTTCTGAAAAAACTCGGTTTTATTTATGGATAAAGAAAAGAGGAGACTGCTGAATAAATATATTTCTCTGATATAATTTTATTACAAGCCGAAATCGCTCAATATCGAATTATTACAAAATAATTACAAATTCTTAATTATGAAAAAAGCTCTTGACAAGATTTGTTAAAAGTGATATTATTTATAATGTACAAAAAATGTATTTATTTTGCAATTATTTCCCGTTTATACGGGTTTCTATACAGAGGTATAAATGATTTTTTCAAGCCTTATTTTCTTGTATCTGTTTTTGCCGATATGCCTTGTCGCATATCTGGTCGCAAGACCTATTAAAGTAAAAAACGCAGTGCTTATTATCCTTTCACTTGCGTTCTATGCATGGGGAGAGCCTACGCGTATAATTTTCTTGTTGCTTTCGGCTGTTGTAAATTATTTTGTCGGCGTCGGAATAGGCTTTTTTAAGAAAGAAAAATATCAAAAGCTGTGCCTTATATGCGGTTTGATTTTCAATATCGGAATGATCGGCGTTTTCAAGTATAGCGGCTTTATAATGAGAAATATAAACGCAATTTTCTCCGCAGATCTTCCCGTACCCGATATCGTCGTAATGGCAGGAATTAGCTTCTATACATTCCAGGTCATTTCGTATATTGTCGATTGCTATTGGGGAAAGGTACAGCCTCAGAAGAACTTCTTCAAACTGCTTTTGTATGTCTGCCTGTTCCCTCAGCTTATCGCAGGACCTATCGTCCGTTATGAAACAATTGCCGCTGAAATAGACAACAGAAAAACAACTCTTAACGATTTCAGCCAAGGCCTTACAAGATTTGTTGTCGGTCTTGCGAAAAAGGTCATACTTGCCGACCAGCTTTACAGGATAGTTGAGGACTTTCTCGGCGGAAGCGTGAATTCGCTTACTGTCGCGGGCTCGTGGTACGGCGTTATTCTCTATTCGCTTTACATTTATTTCGACTTTTCGGGATATTCCGACATCGCTATAGGCTTGGGCAGGATATTCGGATTTCATTTCAACGAAAACTTCGACCACCCTTATTTGTGCAAGGACATAACCGAGTTCTGGCAGCGCTGGCATATTTCCCTCGGTTCATTCTTCAGAGATTATCTTTTGCCTGTCACTTTTTTCGGGAAAAGAAACAAATATCTAAGCCTTTTCCTCGTGTGGCTTTGTACGGGAATTTGGCACGGCGCAAATTGGAATTATATAATCTGGGGACTTTACTACGGAATGTTCATTCTTCTTGAAACATTTATCGGCAAGAAGAGAATGAACAAAATACCGCTTGTCATACGTCATATTTACAGCAAGCTCGTTATAATCATAGGCTTCGGCATATTCTATTTTGAGGACATCGGAAAGCTCGGAACGTTTCTCAAAAACCTCACTCCGTTCAACCCGAACGGCTGGGGCGGATTTTTCGAGCAGGCGTCGCTCACCTCAAATCTGTTCCTTATCATTGCGGCAATTATCTGCACATTCCCGCTTATGAAAGCATTCGGAAAGCTCGCGGAGAAGAACGATACCGCGAGGGCTGTTATTTCCGTGAGCGGAACGCTTGTCTGCGTGTGCCTGCTTGCATTCAGCAGTATATTGCTTGTCGATTCAACAACAAATGCATTTTTGTATTGGAGATTTTAACTGCGTGCAAGCGATAAAAAATTACGGAGGGTAATATGAAAAATAAGAATACAGAAAAAACCGAAAATAAAACGCCGCGCGGACTTCTTATATTCAATATCGCGGCAATACTTGCGGTTTTTGCGGGAATAACCGTGTTTATAAATACTGCTCCGCGTCCTACGGTTTCGGAAGAAGAGCAGAGGGAGCTGGCAAAGTGTCCGAGATTTACATTGGAGAGTTTTTTCAGCGATGACGAAGACAAAATGTTCACCAAAAAATTCTCGGAATATTATAACGACGCCGTTCCTATGAGAAGCACCTGGAAGCTGATAATTTCGGAATTCCGCGACAATCTCGGAATAAAGTCCGACGACGGAGTGGATTTTGTAGGCCCGCTTCCCGATATAGAAGAATAAAAATGAGCGAATGCTCTTAAATAAAAAGGGGAAAATAATATGAAAACAAATCTGAAAAAGTTCTTTGCTGCGCTTGTTGCTGTAACTGCGGTCATCAGTGCAAGCGGATGTAATCTTGTTGTAGAAGACGAAAATTCATCAGCGCCGACAAATTCCGAAAGCAAGCCCGCCGATAATTCGAATTCTTCTTCGAGTAATTCTTCTGCTGTACAAGACAATTCATCGGCTGAAAACGACAGCTCTGACACACAGTCCTCGGTCACTCAGACAACACCTCCTGATTATGAATTGCCCGATGACAACGGAGAAATGTCGGGAACGGTTTTGGTATTAAATAATACGGGGCGCGGCATTGTGCTTTTCGGCGGAGGTAAACAGGGCGGAAAGGATTATGCCGAAACAATAAACAAGATAAAAGCCGAGGTAGGCGGCGACGTTAAATTTTATTCAATGGTCGCTCCGACGGCAGGCTCGTTCTATCTTCCCGACAATTTAAAAAGTAAAATGGCGAGCGAACCAGACAACATAGATAATATAAACAGCTATCTTGTGGGAATAACTCCTGTAGATGCTTATACCGCGCTTTCAAGGCATGTAAACGAGGATATCTATTTCCGCACAGACCATCATTGGACACAGCTCGGAGCTTATTATGCCGCAGAAGAATTTGCAAAAGTCGCGGACGTGCCGTTTGCTCCGCTTTCGGATTATGAAAAATTTGAGCGCGAGGGCTATATAGGCTCGCTTTACGGTTATAGCAAAGAAAACGCAAATATGAGAAAACACCCTGACACATTTACATTCTATAAGCCCAAGAACAGCTATACTGTTTCTGTCTACAGCCCTAAGTATGAATACAAATATGAAATGCCTCTTCAATTCGGCGATAATTCAAACTATATGATCTACGGCGCCGATAATCAGATAAACTATGTAAAGACCGACTGCACAAACGGCAGAAAGCTCGTTATTGTCGGCGACAGCTATGACAACGCGCTTTTCTTAAATCTTACAAATTCCTTTGAGGAAATATGGGTTTGCGATATGAGATCGGTTACGTCAAGCTATGTTTACTTCGATTTGAATATCGTTGATTTTATAAAGAAAATGGGAGCAACTGACGTTCTGTTCAATATGGATACTTTCAGCGCTGTAGGCGGGAATAGAAACGGTCTTAAAACAATGCTCAGCAGTAAGAACTTGCTTCCGTAATTAAAAAACCTTTCGGAGAGAATTTATGCTTAGAGAACTTACGCCGCCTTTTGACGGCACAAAAATACTCGGCGACAAGAAAAAGCTCTTGCGTATACTGAAAGAACATGAAGACGGCTCGATAAAGCTCAAAATAGCCGTTCTCGGCGGTTCGACGACGTCTGATATTGTAAAGATACTCGAACTGTTTTTAAGACAGCGCGGTATTGTTCCCGAATTCTACGAGTCGGAGTATGCGCAGTTTTATAATGACGCAGTTTTCGGAAATGAAACGCTTGACGCTTTCAAGCCCGAGCTTATTTTCATTCACACGACTATCCGCAACATCGAAAATTTCCCCGAAATACTTGAAAGCAGGGAAGAGGCGGACGCAAAGCTGAACAAAGAATTTGCGCGTTATGAACAGATGTGGACGGCGCTTTCGGAAAAATTCGGCTGTCCGATAATTCAGAACAACTTTGAAATGCCGTTTTATAGGCTTATGGGAAACCGCGAGGTCGGCGTACCGTACGGCAAAATAGATTTTGTTACGCGCCTGAATTGTAAGTTTTATGATTATTCTGCAACTCACAAGAACTTTTATATAAACGACATAAATTATGTTTCTGCGGCTTATGGTCTTGAAAAATGGTCACAGCCGCGTTATTGGCATTTGTATAAGTATGCCATAAACATTGACGCGATACCCGACTTTGCTTTCAACTTGTCTAAAATTATCTGCTCAATAATGGGCAGAAACAAGAAAGTTATAGCCCTCGACCTTGACAACACACTGTGGGGCGGTGTTATAGGCGACGACGGTCAGTCGGGAATTGAAATAGGGAGCGAAACGAGCGAGGGGCAGACGTTTTCCGCCGTTCAACAGTATTTTAAAGAGCATAAAAAGCTCGGCATATTGCTTACGGTATGCTCAAAGAACGATCCCGAAAACGCTGTTCTTGGTCTGGAACACCCCGACGGGGTTTTAAAGCCGAACGACTTTGCCTGCATAAAAGCAAATTGGGACGAAAAATGGCTGAACTTAGCCGATACGGCAAAGGAATTAAATCTTCTTCCCGAGAGCATTGTCTTTGTAGACGACAATCCCGCAGAGAGGGAAATTGTCCGCGCACAGCTTCCCGAAGCGGAAGTAGTCGATTTCGAAAGCCCTGAAGAATGTATAAAAGCGCTTGATAAGCTCGGATTTTTCGAGGTCACGACGCTTTCCGAGGACGACGCGAACCGCAGTGAAATGTACCGCGCAAACGCCGAAAGAGCTTCTCTCGAAAAGAAATTTTCTAATTACGGAGAGTTTTTGCAAAGCCTTGAAATGAAAGCGCAGATAAAGGATTTTGACGAGATCCATATTCCGCGCATAACTCAGCTTACGAATAAGAGCAATCAGTTCAACCTCACCACTAAACGCTATACCCAAAGCGAAATGGAAGAATGTGCCGCTTCTGACGAATATATAAGACTATGTGGAAGACTTTGCGACAAGTTCGGCGACAACGGTATTGTTTCCGTGGTAATAGGCAGAAAGGACAGCGAAAAGCTCCATATAGAGCTGTGGCTTATGAGCTGCCGCGTGCTGAAAAGAGATATGGAGTTTGCAATGCTCGACGAGCTTGTTAAACAAGCAAAGGAAAGCGGTATTACCGAAATTTTCGGTTATTATTATCCGACAAAGAAAAATTCAATGGTAAAGGATCTTTACGCAACTTTCGGATTTGAAAAAATATCGGACGAGGACGGAAACACCGTCTGGCGTCTGGATATAGCAGGATATGAAAATAAAAACACGGTCATTGCCGTAAATAAGGAGTGAGTTTATGAACAGGGAAGAGATTACCGCAAAGCTGACAGAGGTTTTCCGCGATGTTTTTGATGACGAGGAGATAGTGCTTTCGGACGCTACGACAGCGGATGACATAGAAGCATGGGACAGTCTTGAGCATATAAGCCTTATTGCTGCGGTTGAAAAAGCCTTTAAAATGCGCTTTACAATGCGCGAGGTCAGCGGAATGAAGAATGTCGGCGAAATGATAGATATTCTTATGCAGAGAGCAAAATGATTTGAACCGCCTTTTTCAATATCGGAAAGGGCGGTTTTTAAAGATTGTAATGTTTATCGGTGGTAGTTATGACAATAAACTATATTCATGAGCCGACCGACCTGCAGTGCGGACAGGCGGTTCTTGCTATGCTTTTAGAAACAACACCCGAAGCAATATGCGAGTGGATCGGAAATGATCGTGAAACGACCTTGAAAGAAATGCGCCTTATCCTTTCAGAAAACGGGATAAATATGGGCGATGAACGAAAGCAGGCTTTTAATATCACCGACCTGCCCGAATGTGCGGTACTTAGCCTTGAAACTCCGCGCTGCTGGCACTGGTCATTGTTTTACGGCGGAGTATTTTACGATCCAGAACACGGCGTAATGACGGATTTTCCCGAGTGCAAGAGAAAATATTTCTGGGAAGTTAATTTTAAAAATTAAGGAGAATTTTAATTGAATTATTGTTATGAATGCGGAACAAAGCTCGTTTCAAAAGAGCTTGAAAACGAGGGGATAATTGATTATTGCGAAAAATGCAAAGCATTTCGTTTCCCGATTTTCAATACAGCAGTCAGCATGGAAGTATTAAACCCCGACAAAAACAAGATAGTTTTAATAAAACAATACGGCAGGGATAAATACATTCTTGTCGCGGGTTATGTAAACAGGGGAGAGCGAGCGGAAGAAACCGTTGCGAGAGAAGTAATGGAGGAGCTCGGAGTTGAAGTAACGGATATAAAATTCAACAAAAGCGAGTTTTTTGAGCCGAGCAATACTCTAATGTTAAACTTCTCGTGCGTTGCTTTGACAGATGAACTTCATATCGCCGAAAAAGAGGTTGACAGCGCAGAGTGGTTTTCGGTTGAAGAAGTTGAACGCAAGATATTTCAAGGAAGTCTTGCACACAGATTTTTGAGTGAATTTTTGAGGAAGTACAGAAATGAATGAAATTAAAACAGGAAGAATTTACAGACACTTTAAGGGAGATCATTATCTTGTAGAAGCAGTTGCGCACTATTCCGAAACGGGCGAGGAAGTTGTTATTTACAGAAAACTTTACGGCGGCGGCGAGCTTTGGGTGCGCCCTTTGAAAATGTTCCTCGAAGAAGTAGACAGAGAAAAATATCCCGACTGCGAGCAGAAGTACAGATTTGAACTTTTAGAGGTTGAAAGCAAGAGGCGCTGAATGGTAAAAGAAATCGTACACGACACGTTTTTTCTCGGCATAAAGTCAAAGCCTGCCGATGAAAACGATCTTCAGACCGCCTATGATCTGCTCGACACATTAAAATCTCATTCGTCCGAATGTGTCGGAATGGCTGCAAATATGATAGGCGTCGCAAAATCTATAATTGTTTTTGACGACAACGGAGCTTATACAGTTATGTTCAATCCCGAAATAATCAGCCGTTCGGGAATTTACGAAACTGAAGAGGGCTGTTTATCCCTTTCGGGAACGCGAAAAACAAAACGCTATAAAACTATAAAGGTAAAATTTCAGAACATTGATCTAAAACAGCGCATAAAAACATACACGGGCTTTACTGCTCAGATAATACAGCATGAGATAGACCATTTAAACGGGATAATCATATAAAAAACGGCGGTTATCAGAAAATGATAACCGCCTGTTATTTTATTTGTTAATTCTTGCTTTTATATATTCTTCGAGAATATCGACCGTTTTTTCTATTCCGAGGCGCGAGCTGTTTATTGTGATATCGTAAAACTTAGCTTCGCCCCAGCGTGAATTTACATGATAGTCGTGATAGCTTTTTCTTCTGCGGTCTTTCTTTTCAATAAGCGCCTTTGCCTCGTTTTCGGATAAATTATATATTTCCATGACGCGCTTTATTTTAGCGCTCATATCACCGAGAACAAAAATCGAAACAAGCCCCGGATATTTTTTTAGCTTTGTTTCTGAACAGCGCCCCACAATAACAAACGATTCTCCGCTCGCGGCTTTTTTATCCATGATCTCAAACTGCATTTCTGCAATATTATCCTCGATTGAGTTGCTGAAACCTCTTACACGCCTTGAAGCCAGCCTTGATTTAGGAACTTCGTTGTATCTTTCAACTTCGTCATGTGAAAGTCCTGTTTTTTCGGCTATCTCTGTTATCAGATGACGGTCGTATACGGGTATCCGAAATCTTTCTGCGAGAGCCTCGGCTATAACTCTGCCGCCGCTTCCGAATTCACGTCCCACGGAAATAATGATTTGTGGCATATTTTGTCCTCCTGATTTTTAAAGATATCTTGCAAATATATACACTGTCGATATTATAAGCACAATGACTGTCGCGGGAGCCAACTTTGCGCAGTATTTCCCCCAGCCTATAGGGTGACCGTTTTTAGTGGCAATAGAAGTTCCGACGACATTTGCCGAAGCGCCTATAGGAGTTGCACTTCCTCCGATATCCGTTCCCAAAGAAAGCGACCATGCGAGAGTGTTTATGCTTACGCCCGTTGAAGCCGAAAGACTTTGAATAACGGGGACCATTGTCGCCGCAAACGGAATATTGTCCACAAAAGCGCTCGCAAGAGCCGATACCCATATTATAATGATTATCATTATCATTGCGTTTCCGTTGCTTATCTTTCCGATAAAGTCGGCTATAAACACAAGTATTCCTGTTTCTTCAAGCCCGCTTACTACTATAAACAGCCCTATGAAAAACAATATCGTTTTATAGTCTATTCTTTTTATAAGTTCAAGCGCCGACTTTCCCGCAGTAATAAGCGTAATTATCGCTATAAACAGACCTATTGTCGCTACAGTCAGATGCGTCATCGAGTGAGTCACAAGCAGTACAACAGCTATTCCGAAAATAACGCTGCTTATGATAAAATCCTTTTTGCTTTTAATTGCGTCGCTCGGCTTCGGGAGCTTTGAAATATCCGCCTTTTCGGTTTTGTCCTTTGAAACAAGATCTTTTCTGAAGACAAGATAAAAGTAAATAATGCAAAGAACAAGGCTTATTCCCGCGGCAATTCCCGTATTTGAAAGGAAATCAAAGAACGAAAATCCGAGAGAAGTTCCGATTATTATATTCGGCGGATCTCCGCACATCGTCGCAGAGCCGCCCAGATTTGCGCAGAATATTTCAGAAAGTATCATTGGAACGGGATTGAACTTAAGTACATGCGCAAGCTCTATTGTGACCGCCGCAAGGAACATTATTACCGTTATGCTGTCAATGAACATTGATAGCACTGCCGACATAATGACAAACGTTATAAAAATAGGAACGGTCTTGCATTTTACAAGATACGCTATCCTAAGGCACAGCCAGCGGAAAAATCCCGCTTTTGCCATTCCCTCGACCATTATCATCATGCCCGCTACAAAGATTATCGTTGCCCAATTTATGCCCTTGCTTTCGCTTTCTGTTACCTGATACCAGAACTCCGTTGTTGCAAAGCTCTTAAACGCAAGAGTATCCCATATAGCGCTCATGCTTTTCATACATAGACCGAACACGACAATTATTGTCAGCAGTCCGCAGCCGAGTGTTACATATTGCCTTTCTATCTTGTCTATCACTATCATTATAAACATTATCACAAAGATAATGACAGCAAAAACAGCAGCCATAAAGCAAGACCTCCATTGAGTTAAACTATATTACTGTGCAATCATTATAGCACATAAGTTTTTTTAATTCAACAGAATTTTCTTGTCCGTGCTGAATTTTCGGCTATGTTTATTTATCTTTTCAACTTATTTTAATATTTTTATGCAATTTTAATAAACTAAACTTGCAAAAATTTCGTAAATATTTCAGTCCCGAACTTCTATTCCTTTTTTGTATACATTTGAAGAAATCAGAAGCGAGACCGCATAGCAGGGAATACAGGCTATGCATATTACAGCCACAATGTTCCTTATACCGTTATTATTCGCAAAGTCAAGAATGCTCCCCCAAAGGTCGTTAAAGTCTATAAACGATATATCCCCGAACAAAACATAAATCAGCGCCAAAAACACTATAACTCCCAAAGATATAAGCCCGCACTTTGAACCTATGCTGTATCCGAAACGGTAGATAAACGGAAGTTTTATCGCGTCAAGTAAAACGCATATCCCGAAAAACAGAAAAATGCATAGAACGGAAAAAGAGCTTGCTTTAAGTTTAAGAATAAACATTGACATAATAAGTCCCGAAATGAGAATGATTAAATTTATTGAAAACAGATAAACATATTTTGCAAGTATTTGCCCTCTGAATGTCTGCGGAGAAGAACAGGCAAAATCCGTCCACGAGTGTTTTTCATCGTTTTTAAACATTGAACCGAAAAAATGCGCAAAAGCAAAATTCATAAGCTGTAAAACAACGCAAACAGTTTCACTAAATTCAATATCCGAGTTTCCGTAATAAACCTTACACATAACTACCACTGCAATACTTAGCGCTTGTAAAGAAGCCAGAACAAAAAGCGTGCTTTTGTTCAGAAATAATTCTTTAAAAAGATAGCTTTTCATTATTTCTCCCTCCTTTTGTAAAGCATTTCGGTAATAATAAATCCGACCAGCAGAAACGCTGCCGTTATCAAAACGGAATACAAACCGAAAGTTTCAAAAGCATTTTTTAGTGCTTCAAACGGTCCTGTGTTGGAAACATCTTTTTGTGGGTGAAAGGCAAAATAGATTTCTATGCATATAAGCACCGCTGCAAGCGTTGCTACAAGCAAAAGTCCTGCTTTTTCCAATGAATGAAACATAAGTATAAAAATGTACAAAAGCACCGCTATGGCTGTTCCCAAAGCCATTCCCATTAGTATCATTCCCATATCCGAGCGGCTCATCTCTATCCCCGAAACCGCCGAGAAAACAAGCGAATACCCGTAACTTATGACAAAGCCAAGTATATCAAGAACAAAAAATTCAAAGAATTTCACCAGCGCTTTTTTCCGACAGCTGATAGGAGCAGAGCGGTAAAAATATTTCCATGCGGTCTTTTCGTCGTTTATTGAAACCTGTGCGACCTCTACAGACATAAAACCTGCGCAGAGTATCGGATAGATTTTAAGAACAAATCCGAAGTTTTCTTTATATGTTCCGAGCATTTCATCTGCGTAGGGCAAATCTTTAAGCACGGTTTCCAGAAGTATAGTCCTTATGTTTCCATAGTCAAAACTTATGACGATAAGTATTGACAACACAAAAAATGCAATAAACGAAAAAGTCGAAATAAGCAGTGCTTTCTTTGACATATAAATATCACGATAAACAAGCCGAAAAAATGAACTCATTATGTCCACTCCTTTTTATCCCTGTTCACATAGAACAGCATTATATCTTCGAGCGACGCTTTTTCTATTACGGCTCCGCTGTATTTGCGCTTTGCCGCCGCTCTGTCCGATATCAGGACTTCCGCGCCGAAATCGTTTGTCCTTGCGCTGATATAATCTTCTTTGGCAATTTCTTTAAAATCGGCTTTAGAGCATTTTATTATACCGTGATTTTCAATAATATCGTCCTTAAATCCCGAAAGAAGCATTTTACCTTTGTCGATAAACGCAACACAGTCAGCTATTTTTTCAATATCGCTCGTGATATGCGAGGACATAAGAATACTTCTCTCGCCGTCTTTCAGATACTCGCGGAATATATCGAGTATCTCGTTTCTTACTATCGGATCAAGCCCCGTCGTTGCTTCGTCCATGATAAGCAGTTTTGCATCGTGCGAAAGGGTATAGGCTATCTGAAGTTTCATTTTCATTCCCTTTGAAAGTTTTCCTATCTTCTTTTTCCTCGGAAGTCCGAATTTTTCAATATACGAGAAGTACAATTTTTCGTCCCATTCGCTGTACATACCTTTCATTACTGTATTTATCGCATTTGCGGTAAAGCTGTCATGAAACGGTATCTCGTCAAATACCGCCGAAATGTGTTTTTTAATTTCATTTTCGTGCTTGATATGGTCAAGTCCGAAAATTTTTATTTCTCCGCTGTCAGGCGCGATTATATTCAGTATTGATTTTATCGTCGTTGTTTTGCCTGCGCCGTTCTGACCGATAAAGCCGAGTATGTTGCCTTTTGGCAAGTCAAATGATATGCCGTCAAGAGTAAACCCGTCATATTTTTTCGTAATACCGTTTATCTCAATTGCATTTTCATAATCATTCATCTATATTACCTCCATAATAAATTTCAAGTATTTCTTTCATTTCATCAAGCGTCAGCCCGCATATCCTCGCTTTTTCGCAGGCGTCCGAAATCAGCTTTTCCGTCTGGCGTACCATTTCTTCATGCAGAAAGTCGCGGTTTTGTTTTTTCACAAAACACCCCTTTCCCGTAAAGTTTTCAATATAGCCCTCATTTTCAAGTTCTTCATAAGCACGTTTTGTTGTGATAACGCTTATCCTGAGCTGCTGCGCGAGCGTTCTCATTGACGGCAGAGCTTCGCCCTCCGAGAGTTCTCCGCTCATAATAAGTGCCTTTATCTGGTCGATTATTTGCTGATAGATAGGCTTGTCCGTCATATTGCTTAAAATTATGTCCATTATTTTCCCCTTTTAAAAATGTATATATACGATATATACAATATAACATAAAAATATACTTTTGTCAATACAATTTTCTAAAAATTTCAGAAAATTATCAATTTTATATAAAAGTGACATTGTTGACAATCCAACAATGTTGTGCTATAATTAAATTGTCGCCTTAGATGATAATTCAAATGTTTCCATTCGGGTGTAATTGCTAACCAAATAAAAATGCACTTCAGAAAGATAAAACACAAAAAAGACGAAGTGCTTTTTACCGAGCCTATCGACTGCGACGCAGAGGGAAACTCTCTTACGATAGAGGATATTTACAGCAGTGACGTAAATATCGAGCAGACAGCCGAATTAAAAATTAACAGCGAAAAGCTGTATAAATTCATTTCGGAAGAACTTGACGGACGCGAACGTGAGATCATCTGCAAACGCTATGGCATAGCCGATAAAGACGGATACGTCTGCGAACCGATGACACAGCGCGAAATAGCAAAGCAACTTGGAATATCGCGCTCGTATATATCGAGGATTGAGAAAAAGGCTCTCGAAAAACTTCGCGCAAGATTTGACGAATAACAGAAAAGGGAATAAAATGGACGAATTAGAAAGAGAAAAGATACAATATAAAAAAATGACCGAAACTCCTATCCCGAAACTTATAATAAAGCTCGGGATACCTACAACGCTCAGTATGCTTGTTACGAGCATTTACAATATGGCTGATACTTTTTTTCTCAGCTCATACGGAAACAGCGCTTCGGGCGCTGTAGGAATAGTATTCGGTCTTATGGCTATTTTACAGGCGTTCGGATTTATGTTCGGACAGGGTTCGGGCAGTCTTGCGTCGCGCGCTCTCGGTGCAAAGGACGTTGAAAGAGCGTCAAAATACAGCTCGACGGGATTTTTTGCGGCTGTTATGTCGGGCGCGATCATAGCTGTTTTCGGAATTATATTTATAGATCCTTTTATGTACCTCCTCGGAAGTACAGACACTATTCTCCCTTACGCAAGAGAGTATGCGATATATATTCTTATAGCTGCGCCGTTTTTGTGTTCAAGCTGTGTTTTAAACAATGTTCTCCGTTTTGAGGGACAGGCGGCTTTGGCGACAGTAGGACTTGCTTCGGGCGGTATACTTAATATTTTCGGCGACTGGATATTGATGAAAGTTTTTGACCTCGGCGTTACGGGCGCGGGCATATCGACAGCAGTTTCACAGTTCATCAGTTTTATGATACTGCTTACAATGTTCTTTGTCGGAAAAACATCTTCTAAGCTATCGATAAGGAAAATATCAAAAAGTTTTGCCGACTGGTTCGATATATGCAAGACAGGTTTTCCCAGCCTTGTCAGACAAGGACTTACAAGCATTTCAACAATGCTTCTGAATAACTGCGCCGAGGCTTACGGAGACGAGGCTATAGCGGCGATGTCAATTGTAAACAGGATCTGCTTCTTTACGTTCGCGACTTCTCTCGGCATAGGTCAGGGATTTCAGCCTGTTTGCGCGTTCAATTACGGCGCAAAGAAATACGGCAGAGTAAAAAACGCGTTTTTATTTACCTTAGCTGTCGGAGAAGTTATTTTAGGAAGCGTTGCGATAATCGGACTTATTTTCTCCGATGAGCTTATAGCGATATTCAGAAACGATCCCGAGGTCATAAGAATAGGAACGTTTGCGCTTTCGGCACAGTTTATCGGACAGTTTTTCCAGCCCGTTGCAGTCTGTACAAATATGTTGTATCAAAGCTCGGGCAGTTCGGGAATAGCAACGTTGCTCTCAATGATGAGGAGCGGAGTTTTCTTTATCCCGATATTGCTTATATTTACGGCAACGAACGGTTTGGTAGGAATACAGCTTTCCCAGGCTATTTCGGACATTCTGACAGCCATAGCTTCTCTGCCGTTTGCAGTCAGCTTTGTCGGAAAGCTCGGAAGACTTCAGGCGGCAGAGAATTCCAAAAAGGAATTATAACAGGTCGTTGTTTGAGGGGTTGTCGAGGAGTTTTCCGCTTTCGGAAAAACGAGAACCGTGACATGGACAGTCCCAGGAATGTTCGTCTTGGTTCCATACCAGCCTGCACCCAAGGTGCGGGCAGCGTCTTACAGACGGAGTGAGCAGGCTAGATATTGCCTCTGCGCTGTTTACCGCAAGCTGCGGAGTAAGAATGCTCCGTGAGGGATCGAAAAGCCTTGAATATGGAGCGCTTTTCTCTGTCACAAGGTCTTTGAGCATATTTGCAGCGACCATTGACGAGGTCATTCCCCATTTATTAAAGCCTGTAGCTGTGAAAAGTTTAGGAGTTGTTTTGGAATACTGTCCGATATAAGGTATCCCGTCAAGGCTCATACAGTCCTGTGTTGCCCAATGATATGCTTCTTTTGCTTCGGGATAAGCCTTTCTTGCAAACCGTCTCAGCTCGTTCCAATTGCCTCCGTTTTTACCTGTTCGGTGACCGCCTCCGCCTATGAGCAGATAGTTTTTATAGTTCCTGAATGAAAGTCCGTTTTCCGTATCCTCAATATACAGCCCGTTAAGGTCTGGCGCATTTTCGAGAGCAATGACATAAGAACGTGACTGATAGAGTTTTAGGAAATAGCTTCCGTGTTTGTTGAGAATGGGAAAGTGAGTTGTGATAATAATTTTGTTTGCCTTTATTTTTCCTCCGTCAGTCACAGCAATGTCGTCCAAAAATTCGGTTACTTTTGTGTGTTCATATATCTTTAAGCCTTTTGATATATTCGCGAGGAATTTAAGCGGATCAAACTGTGCCTGACTTTGAATTTTTACCGCTCCCGCTATATGGAACGGAAGAGGCAAATTATATACAAGTTCGGCTTTACAGCCGATTTTTTTTAATACTTTCACTTCCTGTTCGAGCGCACCAAGATCATCTCTAGAAAATACATAGCTGTCTTTTAGTTCAAAGTCACAGTCGATTTTAGAGCATAATTCAACATATTTTCTCAGAGCCTCGGCGTTTGCTTTATAATAAAGCCGAGCCGCGTCAAGCCCTTTTTCTTTGAATATCTTTGAGTATATCAGCTTATGCTGGACAGTTATCTTTGCCGTAGTGTTTTCCGTAACTCCGCCGCAAATATTGTCCTTTTCGATAAGGATATAATTTGCACCGCATTTATCGAGAAAATAAGCGGTCAATATTCCTGCTATACCTCCGCCGATTATGAGTATATCTGTCTTAACGTTTCTTTCGAGTTTAGGAAATTTTGGCATTTCCGCATTGTTTTTCCATATAGAGTCCATAATTTCTCCTTATTTACAAGTCTTGAAGATCCGCATCGGGGATATCGTTTTCTATATTGTCCCTTGCCAGATCGTTATCTATTACGGGATAAACTTTTGAGATAGGCTTTTCATTGTCAATTATAGGTTTTGCAGGTTTCCTTTTCATTATCTTTGCTCCTTTCGTATGCGCTTATTTTTTGCCGAATTTTTGATAATATTATATGAGGAATTATAATTTGACCGTTAAACGTTGGGAATACATAAAATTCCGCTTTTCATATTAGAGATTTCCATTATTAATAGAAAGTTGTCGAAAAAATGAATAAAAAAAAGTAAATGGCAGACACTATCTTCCGACATCAAAATTTCTTAGAATATTGGAGGAACAGAATATATGAAAGCAACGGGTATTGTCCGCAGGATAGATGACCTCGGACGTGTTGTTATACCAAAAGAGATCCGCAGGACAATGCGGATACGCGAGGGCGATCCGCTCGAAATATATACCAGCCCCGACGGAGAAGTTATCTTTAAGAAATATTCGCCTGTCGGGGAGATAAGTTCAACGGCTTCGCAGTATGCCGACGTTCTGTCTAAAGTCGGCGGTTGTCCCGCAGTTATCTGTGACCGCGACCACGTTATCGCCGTGTCGGGAATGAGCAAAAAAGAAATAATCGAGAGAAGAGTTTCGGGTTCGCTCGAAGACCTTATTGAACAGCGCAAAACTTACGTTTTGAAAAACGACAGCGACAAGAAGTTAAATCCTATTGAGGGAGTAGACAGATATGCGCTGGTATGCTCGCCGATACTTTCTTCGGGAGATGTAAACGGAGCTGTTATAATGTTAAGCTCCGACAATAACACAAACACAGCTACTGCAGAACAATCGGCTCTTGTTCAGGCGGCGGCAATGTATTTCGGAAAACAGATGGAAGAATAATATTTTTTAAAAAATCCCCGATTTTTGGATCATACCTTAGTATCTATCTCTTAAACTTAACTGCTGAAGCAGCCTTGCGACTAGGTCTTGTGCCTGCCGCAAGGCTGCTTATACTATGGATAGAAATTTGCCTGAAGCCTTTATAAATAACGCTTTTTTTGTTTTAAATACTTGACATATCGGATAAAATGTGCTAAAATTATTATATATATCCGAAAAAGATAATTTTAAATAATTGAGGAAATCTATGAAAAATAAATTATTGGCTGTTCTGCTTGCAGTTGCTTTGGGGACGTGCGGCTGTGCTGAAATGACGGACGAAAACAGTAAGACCGTGAACATTGTTGATCTCGGCGGTGCTAAGAGTTCTTCAAGTTCTGCCGTTTTTAGTTCATCGTCATTTTTCTCAACAGAATTCAGCTCGACGGATATTCCACAGTCATCTTCAGATGTTCTGGATCCGTTAAGTCCGGTTTTGCTGAGTTCAAGTTCATCAAGTTCTGATGTTTCTAATTCAAGCTCATCAAGTTCTCATTCATCCGGTTTGAGCTTTTCAAGTTCTGAATCATCTAGTTCAAGTTCTTCAAGCTCAATATCATCTAGTTCAAGTTCTTCAAGCTCAATATCATCTAGTTCAAGCTCTTCTAGTTTCAAATCATCAAGTTCAAGTTCTTCAAGTTCAAAATCATCAAGTTTAAGCTCTTCAAGTTCAAAATCATCTAGTTCAAGCTCTTCTAGTTTCAAATCATCAAGTTCAAGTTCTTCAAGCTCAAATCCTTCTAGTTCTTCTTCAGTTGTTAAACCTCCTGCTGTACCGAGCAATGATTATAAAGCTTTGAATTACAACGAAATAAGAGGAGTATGGATATCATACCTTGATCTTTATTCTATATACAGTTCTTCGGAAAGTACATTCAGACAATCGCTCGGAAGTATTTTTGACAACTGTGTTGATCTGGGAATAAATACCGTTTATTTTCACGCACGCTCCCACGGCGACGCATTTTACAGTTCTTCGCTTTATCCGAGAACAAAATATGTCGGAGGAAGCTACGATCCGCTTCAGATCGCTGTTGAAGAAGCTCACAAACGAAAGTTGTCCGTACATGCTTGGATAAATCCTTTGAGAGCCTGTGCAAATAATACAAAAGATATTCAAAGAGAAAAAGGCTACAAGATAGGAGAATGGATAGGTACAGGAACGCGCGCCGTACTTGTAAACGGGTTTTATTATTTAAATCCTGCTTATGATGACGTTATAAAGCTCATTGCAGACGGCGTGACAGAGATCGTTTCAAACTATGACGTAGACGGAATACATATAGACGATTATTTCTATCCGACCACTGATAAGTCATTTGACGAACAGGCGTTCAAAGAGAGCGGATATAAGTCTCTTTCTGATTTCAGATTTGCAAATTGCGATAAGCTCGTTTCGTCAATTTATAAGGCAATAAAGAATGTAAACAAGTCTATGCTTTTCAGCGTCAGCCCCCAGGGCAACGTAAACAACAATTATGTATACATGTACGCAGATGTAAAAAAATGGTGTTCTGAAAAAGGTTATCTCGATATTATAATGCCTCAGGTCTATTTCGGATTTAATAATAAGTCGCAGCCGTTTGAAAAGTGCTGTGCGGAATGGGACGCTATAGCTCGAAAGGGGAATGTAAAGCTCGTTATCGGCGTTGCGGCTTCAAATATTGGAGAAGAAGGGAGCATATACGCAGGAACAGAAGGAAAGTACGAATGGATAAACGATAAAAAGATACTTGCCAGACAGTTCTTGTCCGCAAGAAAGCTCGAATGTTATTCGGGCGTCTGCCTTTATTCGTATAACAGTTTGTTCAAACCGTCGGGAACTGTAAAAGACCAGGTTGAAGAGGAAAAGGAAGCACTTAAAAATGCGTTTAAAAATGGGGAATTAACATGAAAAAGATATTTACGGGGATCTTATCGGCTATAGTTGCGGCGAGCATATTCGTCGGAACTGCGTTCGGTGAAACAGGGGGAATTCCGGAGATATCGGAAGAATCTTCGGAAAATTCGGAACAGGCGGTATTGCCCGAAAGTTCTGAAAGCAAGGTATATCTTCAGGACGATTTGAGAGCTGTTTTCATTTCTCCCGAAACAGATTTTACGGAGGAGAATATTTCGGAGGTATGCTCACAGATACTTGATTACAGCATGAACGGCGTCATTATTTCTTCTGCTTCGGAGGAAAAGGATTTTTACGATCTTGAGCTTGATAAAAAAGGAATTATTGATAAAGCCATAGAAGAAGCTCATAACGCGGGGCTTTCGGTTTATGTTACAATAGACGTTAATTCGCTGTTAAAACAGGTTATCGAGCAGGGCGGCGGTCTTAAAGAGGGATTTTCCGCCGCGGCGCATAAATTTGTTATGAAATATGCCTGCGAGGGGATCATACTCGTTGATTATTATACCAAAAGCTCTGCTGATACTTATTCGGAATATCTGAAGTCGGGTTCTGGCATAGGATACGAAAAGTGGCTTTATGAGATAAACGAATATATGATAAGAACTGTCTGCGAGGCTATCCACAAGACAAATAACGCTGTCGGCGCGGGAATTATGATAGAAGATATGTGGGCAAATGCCAGCCAGAACGAAGAGGGCTCCGCCACAAACGATACCGCGACTGCATATTACGACGGCAACAGCGACACGAAAAAGTACATAGAAAGCGGACTTGCCGATTTTGTAATGGTAAAGGCATACGGGACAACGGAAAATGCTTCTCTCAAATTTGAAAAAGTAGTTTCGTGGTGGTATGATGTTGCAGAAAATTCGGGCGTTAAGATGTATGTCTATCACCTGAACGACAGAATAGGAACACGTTCGGGCTGGAATGAGGACCAGCTCCTGCGCCAGCTCTCCGTTATAGATGAAAAATTCGAGAATATCGGCGGAAGCGCATTTAATTCTTTTTCAGCACTTAAGAAAAACAGACTGAACAGCACGACTACTCTTATAAAATATTTCAACAATCAGATAAATACACAAACGCTTTTTGAAGATCTTGAAATGGTCACTCCTAAACAGCTGAATTATGTAACTTACAATATGTCCGAAAAGTTTATGGGTACATTTGACGAGAACTTCGACGTTTATTTTGACGGTGAAAAGCTAAAACTGAATGAGGCAGGAAATTTCTACTTCCAAAAAGAGCTGGCTGTCGGAAAAAATCAGTTTACTTTTGAACATAAGGGAAGAAAAATAGTCTACAATATCGAGCGCAGAGTCGATGTGCTTAAATCCATTGAAAACACGGGAAATGTTGTTGTAGAAGAGGGAACACAAATAGCTCTCGTTGCTGTGGCATACAGCGGGGCAAGCGTTTCGGCTACGATAAACGGACAAGTTGTTTCACTCAAGGAAAAGTCGTCTTCCGAGCAGATAGACGCAAACGGAACATACTCTCAGTTTGTAGGATATTATACTGTCGGAAATGGTATTATCGGAAAGGAACAAAACCTCGGAAAGATCAGCTTCTACGCTTCATATAAAGGTTATGACGAATATATGACAGGCGGAAGTATTACTATAGAGGCACTTCCCGAACCGCCGCAGGATGAAGACATAAAAGCCGAGATAATTCCCGATCAGTCAACCGCAGGAACAGGCGAAGTAGTTGGAACGATAGATCCCATTGTAAAGAGCGATACTACCGTTCAGTTTGTAAAGGTCATAAACGACGGCTGTGAAATTTTTGACGCAAAGACAACGGGAAGAATACCCTCTCCGCTGATTTTCCGCCAGCCCGAGGGAACACTCGACTATTTCAAGTCAAAAACCGACGGTTATGTTATAACAGATTCCGGGCGCCGTTATGCCGAGAGCAATGTCCAAGTATTTGAGGGAACGGGTATAGGCTATAATTCGCTTGTTGTTAAATCTATAGGAAACAGCGGTGGAAGAAGCTATATTTCAATAGCACTCGATTACAGGACGAGCTTTAATTTAGTCACATCTCAGAAGTTAGTGAATTCTGTCGAAGGTCCTTACGGAGTTACAAAGTTTAATGCGCAGTATATTTATATCACATTCGACAATGTTACTTCCGTCACAGCCCTGCCCGATTTCAGCGAATGTACTTTGTTCAGCGCAGGCGAATGGGAAGTTATAAAAGAAAACGATATTCCCAAGTTCAGACTGAAGCTGACATTAAGGCAAGCGGGCATCTATAGCGGCGCTGTCGTTAAATATGACGAGAACGGTCTGCTTAATATAAGTTTTCCTGTTCCTACTCCGTCGCTTGCGGGTAAAACCATTGTAATTGATCCCGGACACGGCTATACAAACCCCGGTGTTTGGGATCCCGGAGCTATCGGCGGTGTTACGGAACAGTCTATAAATCTTGCAGTCTCCAAAAAGCTCGAAGAAAAACTCACTGCTCTCGGAGCAAAGGTCGTTCGCCTTAACACCGAAAGCACTGTTTATCCGACGCCTCAGCGTCCGTATGAGGCGAGAAAGATAAACGCCGACATGTTTATAGCATTGCACTGTAACTCAAACACCAGCACTTCTCCGCACGGTTCCGAAGCATATTACTTTACTCCTTGGTCACAGCCTCTGGCGGAAAGCATAACCGATAATCTTGCGGAATTTTTTGACGGTTATTATTCTGACGGAACAAAGAGCAACCGCGGCGAAAAGTATGATTACTTCCTCGTAACGCTTTTGCCTAACTTCCCGTCGGTGCTTGTTGAAATGGGATTTGTTTCAAATGAGCGCGAGTGCCTTGTAATGGCGAACAGTGAAAATCAAAACAAAATGGCTGACGCAATAGCACAGGGAATTGTAGATTATTACGCACGCAGTAACCTTTAATAAAATTATCTCCCGAATTTAACTTCGGGAGATATAATTCTATGTGATAATTATAAAACGAGGTGAACGGTATGGAATTGGCTAATATTATTGTTGCAATTGTCGCGGCAATATTGTCTTTGGTTTCAATTATCTTTTCAGCTTATACATACTTTAAAGCATTGGTACACGACCGCAGACAGGCAACATTAGAAGCATACAATCAGCTTCAGGACAGCGTTTTCGACAATCTTAACCAAATAAGTATAAACGAGCTAAAAGAGATATTAAAAGATCCAAAATCCACACGATATAAAGAAATAAGCGGATATGTCGCGCGGATAGAAAATTTCTGCGTCGGCGTAAATACCGAGATCTACGACAAACAAATTGTTTATGCTCTTGCGCACGGCTATCTTGATTACGGTATTATGAAAACACGGCTTGATCTTATTCTTGACACTAAAAAGGAATTGGCTAAAAAAGAGTATTATGAAAATATAAGATCCGTAATAAAATGGATGAGGGAGAAAAATCATGAGTGAACATTTCGAGCTGAACAAGGATCTAAAGGAAAATGTCATTGCTATAGAAAAAGTTGAAAAATTGCTGACTGACAATCGTATAAAAATGCTTAACAATATTGTGGAAAAAGACAAGGAGGCTTGGTGTAAAGAGCTTTCATATCACAAGTCGGAAGATAAAAATGTAGGAAATATCAGAAACTTTTTAAGATACAAGATACTTGTACATTTAGGCGCTGATATTGATTGTGATAAAGATCCCGAAATTTTTAAGATGTATAAAAAATTGTTTGGCGGAGAATTTGAAAAAGACAGATATTTTAAAATATGGGGCATGACGCTGGAAAGCGACACTATGACGTCGTTTATAACGCTTTTCAATATATACCTCAGAATGAAATTTAACAGCAATCTTCTTGGACAATATCAAGAATATTTCGGAAAAGAAGTGAAAAGCGAGCTTGCAAGAGAACTCTGGTCTTATTTCAATATAAGTAAATGGTATGAGGAATGGGACGAAAACGACAAAGCCGTTATAAAAGCATTTAACGAATTTGCCAAAAATACCCATACTCTCGCAAACATGGCTCTTATTTCAAAAGGACTGAATAAGGAAAGGTCAGCACACGGAAAATATGATTTCTGGGATCTGACGCTTATGAAGATCAGAGAGTTTTATTTAGAGCAGGATATCCACTCAGACAAAGCCAAAGCAAAATTACTTGAATTGTCTCATAATGAAGATGAAATTATAGACGATTGTATAGAGTGGTTGGAACATTTCGGCAATGGAGAGCAGGGGTGGGAACATTTTGTTGAACAAAACTGCTTCAAATGTTATCTTGAAAATAATGAAGTAAAGCCGTTCTTTAATGGGCGTAATTGGAAAAATCCTCAAATAACTAAAGAGAATCTTACTGCAAAAGCCATAAATAAAATTGTACAGTCAATAGAAGAACGCGGGAAAGAGCTTGAACCTAAATTAAATAATAAATAATCTCCCAAAGGCGACTTCGGGAGATATTTTATATAAGACAATTTTTTAAAGATACCGCTGAATTTCGGTCTTGATACCGTTCTTTATGTAAATTCTCGGAACGCGCGTTCCTATCGCGCATAAAAGCTCATAGTTTATCGTTCCTATTTGCTCGGCAGCTTGAGTTACCGAATTTCCACCGTCAAGCTCGTTTGAGTAAACAGTTACCTCGTCGCCTAAATTAACGGGAATATCCGTAACGTCCACAAGCGTCTGATCCATACATATTCTTCCGCAAACGGGCGCGGGCTGTCCATTTATCGTTACATTCCATTTTCCCGAAAGACGTCTGTTGAAACCGTCGGCATATCCGCAGGGGATAAGCGCAAGTTTTGTATCACGCTTCGCGGTAAAAGTTCTTCCGTAGCTTACGGTTTTGCCTGCGGGAATTGTTTTAAGCTGGCAAACAACGCTTTTCAGTGAGAAAACAGGCTTTATTCCGTCGGGAACAGGGAAACGCGCGTCGGGCTTCTGCCCGTACATTATGATGCCTGCGCGGACATAGTCGCCCGAAAAATCCTTGTGGTAAATTATTCCTCCGCTGTTCTGCGAGTGGAATTTTAATCCGCGTTTTTTACACATATTGAGAATTTTTTCCTGCTGATAGTTTGTAAATTCTATATCGTTATCAATAAGACTGTCCGAAACCGCAAAATGAGTATAACACGCACGGCTGTCAAGTCCGCCAAGCGAAAGTATCTCATCGAGCTGTTCTTCGCTGTCTATTCCCACACGGCTCATTCCCGTGTCTATCTTTATATTTACGGGAACTTTCTTTCCGTATTTGTCGGCTTCGTCAGACAGCTTTTTAGCATATTCGGTATCTCCGACCGTAAACACAAAGTTTTTTCCGATATTTTCCAAAACAAGCGGAATATCGCAATATCCGAAGATAAGTATCTCACCTTTAATGTTTGCGTCATAGAGCCTTTGAGCTTCCCATAAATTGGAAACGCAGAAATTTTCTATACCGCAGCTGTTCAGCGCCTCTGCGCACTGTATGTCGCCGTGTCCGTATGCGTTTGCTTTTACAACGGCAATTATTTTTTTGTTCGGGACAATATTCCTTAAAACCGCAATATTGCCGCATAAATTGTCAAGATTTATTTCAGCCCATGTCCTTTGATAAAAATTATTCATCAATATGCACCTCACCGCTTGAAATTTTCAGAATAATGTGTTATACTATAGAAAGGTATTATAAGCACAACATTTATTATATTACAACTTTTGTAAATTGTCAATAGTATTATTGTTTATAAAAGAAAGGATCGTTATGTCAGTAAAGAGAAAGAGCAATTGGTATATATATTTTATTGCGTTCGGAATTACGCTTGTTTTCGCGTTTGCGGCTGTCGTAGCGTTTAAGTGGTTTTTGTTTCCCGAAGATGATACTCCCGCTTTTGTTGACAGCAACGGTGAGCTTTCGGAGGATTATGTTCCTGCCTTTAAGGAAAATTTTAATACCGTGGTCATGATATCCGATAATTATTCCGCAAGCCCAGATCTTTTTATCCTCTGCGAGTTTAACGCCGTTGAAAACAGGTTAGCTTTGATCCCCATAGCTTCGGGGATAAGTATGGGAAGTCGGGGAAAAGATCTCAAGAATATTTATACTTCACAGGGAGCGGAAGAAGTTGTAAAAACTGTCTCCGATATTACAGGCGTAACTTGTGAGGGATATGTAGCTTTTAATGAGAATTCATTTACCGATATCGTTCAGTCTTTCGGAAACGTAAGGTATAAAGTTCCGAAAACCATTATTATTTCCGACGACCGTAACGCCGAGACCATAAACGCGGGCGATAAGCTGTTTTCGGCTGATACTCTGTATTCATATATCATGCGGGCGGAATTTACCGAGGGCGAAAACTATCGCTTCAATATTGTTGGAGATATACTTTCCGAGCTTATAAATCAGAATTACCGTGATCTTAATAACAGCAGACTTGAAATGTTGTTTAATTCATTGACTGAAAAGTGTACGACAAATCTTACCTCGGATAGTTTTTCTGCACACAAGGCGGCTCTTTTGTATATGATACAAAACGGCGTTTCTCCCGCAGAATTTTATATTCCTTACGGAGAATATACAAGCGACGGAGGATTTGCCGTTTCCGATAATTCGCTTATTACTATAAAGCAAAAAGCAGGAATATATTAAATTATATTTAATTTTTAAAGGAGGGTTTTTATGGACGAAAAAATAAAACGCACAATGGACGCTCTTTCGAGAAACAAAATGAAGCCTTATTTTGTAGAAAGCAGAGAAGAGCTTTACAGCCTTATTCGTGAGCTTATAAAAAACGACAAGCTCATAACAGCGGGCGGCTCGATGACAATGAAAGAAAGCGGAGTTACAGATCTTCTCTTAAATGAGTATAAGGGGATATATCTCGACCGATCGGAGGGAAAAAATCCCGATGAAGTCGGAGAGATATTCAGAAAGGCTTTTGTTTCGGATACATTTTTCTCAAGCTCAAACGCTATAACCGAAGAGGGAGAGCTTTATAACGTAGACGGAAACGGAAACCGTGTCGCGGCAATGATATTCGGTCCGAAGCAGGTCATTGTCATAGCGGGAGCCAACAAAATAGTAAAAGACCGCGAAGCCGCAGTTCTCCGCGTTGAAGAACATACAGCTCCGAAAAATGCTGAAAGACTTAACTGTCAGACGCCCTGTGCGAAAATAGGGAAGTGTGAAAAGCTCATTTCGGGTGAGCCTTGCAGAAGTCCCGCAAGAATATGCTGTTCGTATGTATTTTTAGGTCAGCAAAGAGCTCCCGACAGAATAAAGGTCATAATTGTAGACGAAGAGCTTGGTTATTGATTTTCGCGGAGGTATCATGGCTTATTACATAGGGGTAGATATCGGCGGAACAAATATCGCCTGCGGAGTGGTAAACGATAAATGCGAGATAATTGCGCGCTCTAAGGTCAAAACAAAATCATCGGGAAATTCTCTCGAATACCGTGATGTTCTTGACGTAATAAAAACCGCGGTCGTTTCTGCGTGTGAAGAGGCGGGTATAAACATTTCGGACGCTTGTTCTCTTGGCGTAGGCTCGCCGGGAGTATGCAACAGCGAGAGCGGAATAATAGAAAATTGCAGCAACATCGGATTTAATAATTCGCCTATTCGCGAAGACCTTGAAAAAGAGTTCGGAATAAAAGTTTATCTCGACAACGACGCAAACGCCGCGGCTTTCGGAGAATTTGTTGCGGGAGCGGCAAAGGGTACAAAAAACGCTGTTGTCATAACTTTAGGAACAGGTGTGGGCGCGGGGATTATAATTGACGGCAGGATATACAGAGGTTCAAACTTTGCGGGCGGAGAGATAGGGCATACGGTTATAGTTGTAGACGGAGAGCCGTGCGGGTGCGGAAGAAGAGGCTGTTTTGAGGCTTATTCGTCGGCAACCGGTCTTGTTAGAATGACGCTTAAAGCCGCCGAAAATCACCCCGAAAGCATTATAAACGAACTTATTCGGCAGGACGGAAGATGCTCCGCGCGAACCGCATATAAGGCTATGAAAGCGGGAGATGTCATAGGAAAGTCGGTTACTGAAGAATATGTAAAGTATCTCGCCTGCGGGATTACGAACGTTATAAATACGTTCCAGCCCGAAATTCTCTGTATAGGCGGTGGCGTTTGTAACGAGGGTGATACGCTTTTGTTGCCCCTCAGAGAAGAAGTAAAAAGACAGATATACTCGAAAAACAGCTCCAAAAACACCGAAATTGATGTCTGCCGTCTTGGAAACGACGCAGGCATAATTGGCGCGGCAATGCTGTTTAAAGCATAAAAAAGTAAAAAGCGGTTTTACCGTATTATATGAAAGGACTTTAAAAATGAGAAGTGATCTTATCAAAAAGGGAGTTGAAAAAACTCCTCACAGAGCGGTTCTGAAATCGCTCGGAGTTATCGACAGCGAAATGAATAAGCCGTTTATCGCGGTTGTTTGCGCGGCGAGCGACTATGTTCCGGGACATCAGCATCTCCAGGAAATTTCGCGCTATGTAAAGGACGGCATAAGAAACGCAGGCGGCGTTCCGTTTGAGTTCTTTACTATCGGCGTTTGCGACGGACTTGCAATGAACCACAAGGGAATGAGATATTCGCTTGCTTCAAGAGAGCTTATAGCGGACAGCATCGAAGTTATGCTTACGGCACACCCCCTCGACGGCGTTGTATTTATTCCCAACTGCGATAAGATAGTACCCGGAATGGTAATGGCTGCGGCAAGAATGAACCTGCCGTCGATATTTGTCAGCGGCGGTCCTATGCTTCCCGGCTGTGTTCAGAACAAAAGAGTTGGTTATTCCGAGATTTATGAGGCAATAGGGCAGTATTCAAACGGCGAAATAGACGATACTGTTATAAAGGATTATGAGGACAACGCTTGTCCTACATGCGGATCTTGCTCGGGAATGTACACGGCAAATTCAATGAACTGCCTGAACGAAAGTATCGGTATGTCGCTTCCTTTCGGCGGAACAGAGCCTGCAGTAACTTCTGCGCGCCGCCGTCTTGCAAAAGAAAGCGGAGAGCGCGTTGTAGAGCTGGTAAAGCAGAATATTCGTCCTAGTGATATCCTCACGAAAAAGAATATGGAAAACGCTCTTGCCGTAGAAATGGCAATAGGCGCTTCTTCAAATACAGTTTTGCATTTGCTTGCAATTGCTCACGAGGCAAAGGTTGACATAAGCCTTGACGATATTGACCGTATGAGCAGAAATACTCCTCAGCTTGCAAAGCTCAATCCCGCTTCAAGCGTGTTTATAACAGACCTTAATGCAGTTGGCGGTATACAGACTGTTATTAAGGAGCTTTCAAAGAAAGGTCATATCCACGAGGATGTTCTCACCGTAAGCGGTACTCAGGCTGACAGAATAAAGGCGGCAAGAGACGCGGACGGCGTAATTGTCCACAAGATTGATGATCCGATAAGGCAGGACGGCGGTATTGCGATACTCAGCGGTAATCTTGCTGTAAACGGTTCAGTTGTAAAACAGGGCGCTGTAAAACCCGAGATGATGGATTTCACGGGAACAGCCCGCGTTTTCGACGGCGAACAGCCTGCCTGCGACGCAATTCTCGGCGGTGAAATAAAGGCAGGAGATGTTGTCGTTATCCGCTATGAGGGACCGAAAGGCGGACCGGGAATGCCCGAAATGCTCGCGCCTACTGCGGCGATTGTCGGAAAAGGACTTGACGGAAATGTTGCGCTTATTACCGATGGACGTTTCAGCGGCGCATCAAGAGGCGCGGCAATAGGACACGTTTCTCCCGAGGCGGCAGAGGGCGGTCTTATAGCGTTTGTTGAGGACGGAGATAAGATACATATCGATATTCCGAACCGTTCGGTAACGCTTCTTGTTGATGACGCTGTTATAGAGGAGCGCAAGAAGAAAGGCGTTCTTCCTCCGAAAGAGCTTGAGGGCTATCTCAAGCGTTATGCACAGCTTGTCACTTCGTCAAACACAGGTGCGGTATTTAAGGATTAAATGAACTAATAACGCAAGGGGGGAACCTTTTGAACAAGGTTTCCCCCTTTTTAGATGTTGGAGGTAAGAAGTAAGAGGCTAGAGTTTAACGGAAAGTTTGTTCGCTTTTCGCAAGCACTCTAGCTTCTTTTTTTATGACAATAAAAAACTTTATATACAGAATTATTTTCTGCACTAAACAAAGTATTGCCTGCATATAGCTTAAACCGCCGTCATATATTTCTATATGATAGAAGTAAAGATAAAAAATACTTGTGTACGGCTTAGCTTTACGTTTTTTGCCGTTACCGCGCTGTTTCTTCTCACAAACAGCGGATTTGGATTTGCCGCGCTTTGCGCCTGCGGACTGCATGAGCTATGTCATCTTATTATGATGATAGTTTTCGGAATAAAAGCTGATGAGATATTGTTTTACGGCGCGGGGATCTGCATTTCTTCGCGCGAAATATCCCGAGCAGAAGCAATTCCTCGGATAATAATACTTTCTGCAGGCTGTATAGGAAACCTTTTCGCGGCTTTGTTGCTGAATTGCACGGGAAACACCGTAGCCGCGGCTATAAACCTTTTTACGGCATTATTCAACATTCTTCCGATAGGTTCGCTCGACGGCGCACAGATCCTGAAATTTATTGCTGTAAGCTGTTGCAAGCCAGAAAATGTAGATAAGATAATGCGTTTTGCGGGAATTATCTCGGCAATTATTTTAGCATCAGTCATTTTCTGTTCGGGCGGTATCTCTTTCTCACTTGGTGCAATAATACTGTATATTGTGATTATAAGCTGTCTTAAAGTATAGCTGTATGATTTTACAAAATTTTTGCGGAAAATTGACGAAATAAACAAAAATGGTGTTTTTGCCTTGACATTGATATTTCAATAATTTATAATGAAAATGCAGGTTTTTGCAATAATAATTTTTTTAAGGAGAAAAACTATGAAATACGAAATCAAAGGCGAACCGCTGCCCGTGCTCCTCTGCTATCTTGAGGCAGGAGAAACCATTATGTGTCAGAAAGGCGCAATGAGCTGGATGACACCGAACATGAAAATGCAGACAAGCGCAGGCGGAATAGGAAAGGCTTTCAGCAAGATGTTTTCAGGCGAGTCTATGTTCCAGAATACATATACCGCGCAGGGCGGAGAGGGAATGATAGGCTTTGCTTCTACGCTTCCCGGTTCGATAATTCCGTTTGATATCGGAAAAGGCGACCTTATCGTTCAAAAAGGCGGATACTTTGTTTCCGAGCCTACGGTTAATTTCTCTATAGCATTCCAGAAAAATATAGGCGCGGGCTTCTTCGGCGGCGAGGGCTTTATCATGCAGCGTATGTCGGGCTCTGGCATGGCGTTTATCGAAGTTGACGGATATGTAGTTGAATACGATCTTCAGGCAGGACAGCAGATGATAATCGACACAGGTTATCTTGCGGCAATGTCGGGCACTTGCACAATGGAAATAAAAGCTGTCGGCGGTATAGGAAACACGCTCTTCGGCGGAGAGGGACTGTTCAACACCGTAGTTACAGGTCCGGGCAAAATTTATCTCCAGACTATGCCGAAAAACAAGTTTGTTGAAGCACTTACGGTTGGCGGCAAATAAGGCTTCTTGATCAAATAACAAAAATAAACAGCGGTATTGCGAAACCGTAAAGGAAAGCGCAATGCCGCTTTTATTTTTTATCAAACTTTTTTTCAAAAATTAAATTTATATGCTTTGGTCAATTTGCCTAAATTTTTAAAAAGCTATTGAATTTTTATGGCATATATGATATATTATATTTGGATACTAATGCTGAATAAAATCGGAGGTTCTGTATTATGAACATTTTGTATGCAGCAAGCGAAGCACTTCCTTTCGCAGCGAGCGGAGGACTTGCAGATGTAGCAGGCTCTCTTCCAAAGGCACTTGTGGCGGCAGGGCATAATGCCCGCGTGGTTATGCCGTATTATGTAAATACGCTGAAGCCCGAGCAGAAAGAAAAGATGACTTATCTCACGAACTTTACTGTTCCTGTCGGCTGGAGAAGTCAGTATTGCGGTGTATTTATGCAGGAAGTAAACGGCGTTATCTATTATTTCATTGACAACGAATATTACTTCAAGCGCGACAACGGTCTCTACGGTTATTATGACGACGCTGAAAGATATGTATTTTTCAGCAGGGCAGTTCTCGAAATGCTCCGTCATATTGATTTCCACCCGCAGATAATAAATTCAAACGACTGGCAGTGTGCACTTATTCCCGTATACCATCATTTGTTCTATAAGAACCAGTGGGGTTACGGAGATATAAAGAACGTATTTACTATCCATAATATCGGATATCAGGGACAGTACGGTCTTGACCTTGTAAAGGATATCGTCGGCATACCGCCTCAGAGTGTAAGCATAATCGAATACGACCATGACATAAACTTTATGAAAGGCGCTATAGAAGTTGCCGATAAAGTTACTACTGTTTCTCCTACTTATGCTAAAGAGATCCTTGATCCGTGGTTCTCTCACGGACTTGACAGGATCCTCCGCAACAAGCAGTATAAGACCTGCGGTTTCTTAAACGGAATTGACGTTGATCTGTACAATCCCGAAACCGACAACACCATTGCCGCAAAGTTCACCTCTAAAAATCTTAAAGGAAAAGCTGCCTGCAAGTCGGCAATATTTGAGGAATTCGGAATGCCGCAGTATGATATACCGCTTATAGCCATGATATCAAGATTTGCGGATCATAAGGGCTTTGACCTTGTAAGATATGTGTTTGACGAGATAGTTGCGACGGATATGCAGGTCGTTATTCTCGGATCGGGCGAAAAACAGTATGAGGATTTCTTCCAGGAAATGCACTGGCGTTATCCCGATAAGGTCGGCTTCTACCGCGGATATAACCCGTCTCTGGCAAAGAAGATCTATGCGGGCGCGGATATGTTCCTTATGCCGTCAAAGAGCGAGCCTTGCGGACTTGCCCAGATGATAGCGGCAAGATACGGAACAGTTCCGATAGTACGCGCTACGGGCGGTCTCAGAGACAGTATAATTGACGCAGGCGACAACGGAATAGGCTTTACATTCCAGAGCTATAACGCGGGAGATATGCTTAATTCTATAAAGCGCGCAAGAGAGCTTTACAGAAACAAAACCGAGTGGAAGAAACTTGTCAGCCGTGCAATGAACGCTGATTTCAGCTGGGAGGCTTCTGCAAGGCTTTACATCGGACTTTACAAAGAACTCACGGGTGAGCAATAATAATTATATGGCGGGGAATTTCTCCGCCATATTTTTGGGATACAAGATGTATACTTTTGAACGGTAATTTATGAAAAGAGGATAATAATGAAGAAAAGTCTTAATTATGCGCTGTGTTATGCTGTTTTAGCAATGGCTGGCGGGGTTTTCTACAGAGAATTAACTAGGGCAAACGGTTTTGACGGAACAACGGCTCTCGGAAAGGTACATACGCATTTCTTTATGCTCGGAATGGTAATGTACCTGATAATAGCGCTGTTCGCAAGGCATTATGACCTTTACGCCGAAAAGACTTTTAAAGTTTTCAGAGCGCTGTATAATATCGGAGTACCGCTTACGGGCATTATGCTGGGAGTAAGAGGCGTTTTCGAGGTCTTGGGAACACAGCTTTCAAAAGGCGCAAACGCGGCTATATCAGGTATTGCGGGTATCGGACATATTCTTACGGGAGCGGGTATAATACTTCTGCTGATTTCACTAAAAAAGTGCACCGCCAAGTCGGAAATTTCAACTTAAAAAGTTTTTTGTAATTTGCTATTGAAAAAAATTCCTTATTGTGTTATAATACATAAGTAGTATTATATAAACATGAAAGGATTGTTCAATATGCAGAAGATAGCCGTCCTGGGCTACGGCGTTGTCGGTTCGGGAACCGTCGAGGTCTTTTATAAAAATAAAGATAATCTCGAAAAAAAAGCGGGAGAAGAGCTTGACATAAAATATATCCTTGATTTGCGCGATTTTCCCGACAGCCCTTATGCAGACAAATTCGTAAAGGATTTTAACGTTATTCTTAACGATCCCGAAGTAAGAGTTGTGACAGAGGTCATAGGCGGTATAAAACCGTCTTACGATTTTGTAAAGTCCTCACTTTTGGCGGGGAAGAGCGTTGTTACTTCAAACAAAGAGCTTGTTGCCAAAAAAGGAGCGGAGCTTTTAAAGATTGCTCATGATAATCATGTGAATTTCTTTTTCGAGGCGAGCGTCGGCGGAGGTATCCCCATAATAAAGCCGATACACGCTTGCCTTGAGGCAAATGAAATTGACGCTATCGCAGGCATACTCAACGGAACGACAAACTTTATTCTTACAAAGATGTTCCGCGAGGGAATGTCTTTTGACGAAGCGCTTAAGATCGCTCAGCAGCTCGGATATGCCGAAAGAGATCCGTCCGCTGATGTCGAGGGAGCAGACGCTTGCAGAAAGATATGCATACTTGCTTCTCTTGCGTTCGGACGTCACGTTTATCCCGAAAACGTTCATACGGAGGGTATTACAAATGTAACCCTTGCGGACGTTGAATACATGGACAGCTTTGACGCGAAGATAAAGCTAATCGGCTGCGCACGCCGTGAAGAAAACAACGAAATATCTATCGGTGTTTTCCCTGCGGTCATCAAGGACGAAAGCCAGCTCAGCGGCGTAAGCGACGTATTCAACGCGATACTTGTACGGGGCGACGCAACGGGCGATGTTGTGTTCTACGGAAAAGGCGCGGGAAAACTTCCTACTGCGAGCGCGGTAGTAAGCGATATTGTGTCCGCCGTAAAGCATAACGAAACGAGCCGTTCGCTCGGCTGGTCCGACAGCGAACAGTCGTTTATACGTTCTTTTGACGAGTTTACCTGTGCAAATTACGTTCGTTTAAAGGCAGGGAATATTGACGTAACAAAGGCTGTTATAAAGGCGCTTTTCGGAGACGTCAAGTATTTGTCCTCAAACAAAAAGGAAGAAAACGAGCTTGCTTTCGTAACGGACGTTATGAAAGAAAAGGACGCTGTTTCGGCTCTGGAAAAGGTGTCCGACGGAGCTGAAATTTTGGGTAGGATCAGAGTTCTGGATTATTGATTTTTAAAAACGGGGGAATTGTTATGGGTGAAATGTCTGCTCCAAAGTACAAAAGGATCTTGCTGAAGCTGAGCGGAGAAGCTCTTGCAGGAAGCAAGGAAACAGGTCTTGATATGCCGACTGTTGAAAAAATCTGCGAGAGCATAAAGAAAACTGCCGACGCAGGAGTTCAGATAGGAATTGTTGTCGGCGGCGGAAACTTCTGGCGCGGAAGAGACGCCGTAGGTTCCGACCGTGCGAGAGCCGATCATATAGGAATGCTTGCGACGACAATGAACGCGCTTTTTGTCGCGGACGTTCTTGAAAGTCTTGGCTGTGTGGTAAGAGTTCAGACAGCAATAACTATGCAGCAGGTCGCAGAGCCGTTTATTCTCGGAAAGGCTTTGAGGCATTTTGAAAAAGGAAGAATAGTTATATTCGGCTGCGGCACGGGAAATCCGTTCTTTTCGACCGACAGCGCGGCTTCGCTGAGAGCGGCGGAGCTTAAAGCAGACGTTATTCTTAAAGCAACAATGGTAGACGGGATATATGATAAGGATCCCAAAAAATTCCCCGATGCGAAAAAGTTTGATACACTGACTTATCATGATATTCTTGTAAATAAACTTCAGGTAATGGACAGCGCCGCTGCCGCTATTTGTACCGATAATGATGTTCCTATTATAGTATTTAACCTCGACCGCCCCGACAATATCTATGACGCGGCAATGGGTAAGCCTGTAGGAACGCTTGTTATAAACTAAAACGGGAGGGTAAGATATTTATGAAAGAAGTTATTTCAGCAACCAAAGAAAGAATGGAAAAGTGCATAACCGCGCTTTCAAATGAGCTTGCTTCAATTAGGGCGGGCAGAGCGAACCCTGCCGTTCTTGACAGAATTACTGTCGAGTATTACGGCACGCCTACTCCCATAAATCAAATGGCTTCAATTTCTGTTGCCGAAGCGAGGATACTTGTTGTAACCCCGTATGATAAATCGCAGTTAAAGCCTATAGAAAAGGCTATACAGGCGAGCGACCTCGGAATAAATCCCGCAAACGACGGTTCGGTTTTGAGAATAGTTTTCCCTCAGCTTACCGAGGAGCGCCGCAAGGAGCTTTGCAAGACAGTAAGCAAGACCTGCGAGGAAAGCAAAGTCGCCGTAAGAAACGTTCGCCGCGACGGAATGGATAAGATAAAAGCAAAGAAAAAAGCAAACGAAATAACCGAGGACGACGTTAAAGAAGCTGAAAAGGAAATTCAGAAGCTCACCGATAAGTATATTGAAAAAATAGATAAGATCGGCGAAGATAAAGATAAGGAAATTATGTCTATCTAATGGAAGAAAATAAAATTCCCGCTCATATCGGCTTTATTATGGACGGAAACGGACGTTGGGCGAAAAAGCGCGGACTTCCGCGAAATTTCGGCCATAATAAGGGAGCGGAGGTCTTTAAAAAGACTATAAATTGGTGCAGGGAACTCGGGGTTAAATGTGCGACGTTCTATGCTTTTTCCACCGAAAATTGGAGGCGTCCCGCCGATGAAGTCGAGGGTATAATGAATTTGCTGAGGAGGTATATAAAAGATATACGCTCTTATGCAAAGGAAAATGTACGTTTTATTATCCTTGGCGATATGTCCCAGCTTGCGGAGGATATACGGCTTGAGCTCAGCGATATAATGGACAGCACAAAGGGCAATAACGGCTTTATCGCAGGTATCGCGCTGAATTACGGCGGGAGAGATGAAATAACGCGCGCTGCGAGGATACTTGCAATAAGATCGGCAAATTCGGAGATAGCTCCCGAAGATATAACGGAAAATTCTATAGAAGAATTGTTGTATACCGCCGAAATGCCGCCGCTTGATCTTATTATTCGTCCGAGCGGAGAACAAAGACTTTCAAATTTTCTTATCTGGCAGGCGGCTTATGCGGAATTTGTCTTTATGGACGTTCTGTGGCCCGACTTCTCCAAAAAAAATCTTGAATACGCTATTTCGGAATATTCTGCGAGAAACCGCAGATTTGGAGGAATATGAGCGTATTTATCCGAAAGGCATTCTAATGGTTAAGAGAATTGTTTCCGCTGTTGTAGGAATAATCGTCGGTGTAAGTATTCTGATTATTGACAACAGCTATCTTTATATGGCGGTGATCGCGGCTTTTTCCGCTGCAGGCACGTTTGAGCTTATAAATGCCGTTAAATGCGGAAAACATAAGTTCTTGTCGTGGTATTGTATAATCAGTGCATTTATAATACCGTTTGCCGTCTGTTTAGATATTTTTGCTCCATACAGATTGTCAGCGCTTTTTTTGTATGTGATAGGTCTGCTTTTGATAATGCTTGTAAATCACAAGTCTATAAAACTCGCGGAGCTTGCGGCTTGCGGAGGAGCAGGGCTGTTTATACCGATGTCGCTGAGTTGTATAATCATTATAAGATATCTTTATGAAAGCCAGTCGGTTGGCGTATTTATGATAGTTTATATGCTGTTCTGCGCGTGGTTTGGTGACGGCGGAGCATATTTTGCGGGAACTTTTTTCGGAAAGCATAAACTTTGTCCCGAAATAAGCCCTAAAAAAACAGTAGAGGGCTTTGTTGGCGGAATTATTACCGTTGGGATAGTGGTCACAATACAGTGCCTTGTATTTAATTTGCTTATTCAGCACAAGGTCACGATGAATTACGCGGTGCTTATTCCCGTTTCGATCATAGCCTCGGCTATAGGAGTTCTCGGTGACCTTACTGCTTCGGTAATAAAAAGGCAGTATGAAATAAAGGATTTCGGAAATTTTATGCCGGGACACGGCGGAGTTCTCGATCGTTTTGACAGTGTGTTGTTTACAGTACCGTTTTTGTTCATTGTTTTCAGTTATATTTCGCCGATATTGCAATGAATAATAAAGGGAGAAAACCTCGTTTTCTCCCTATTGATTTTATTATTGTAGTGATATATTTATCTAACTGCATTATGGAGAGTAAGCTATGGAAATTGTTCTGCTCGGTTCAACAGGTTCTATAGGCACGCAGACATTAGACGTCTGCCGAATGCATAATATAAAAGTAAAGGCTTTGTCCGCAAACAGCAGTATTGAGATACTCGAAAAACAAGCTCGCGAATTTTGCCCCGAATATATTGCCGTTTCCGACGAAAAATATTACGGCGAAATAAAGAGCTTGCTTTCCGATACGAATATAAAAATACTTTGCGGAGAAGAAGCTGTCTGCGAGCTTGCGCAGTTAAAGTGCGACAGAGTAGTAAATGCGATCGTAGGATTTGCAGGGCTTTTGCCGACATTGACTGCACTAAAGGCGAAAAACAGCGTTGCTCTTGCAAACAAAGAAACTCTTGTCGCAGGCGGAGAGCTTGTGATGAAAACGCTTAAAGAAAATAACACAAGTCTTTTGCTTATTGACAGCGAGCATTCGGCAATTTTCCAGTGCCTTACGGGAGCGGGAGAAAACAAGTTGTCGAAAATAATCCTCACCGCTTCGGGAGGACCTTTTTTCGGAAAGAGCCGTGATGAGCTGAAAAATGTAACAAAAGCTCAGGCGCTTTCTCACCCTAATTGGAAAATGGGCGCGAAAATAACCGTAGACAGTGCGACAATGATGAATAAAGGCTTGGAGCTTATAGAAGCGGTCAGATATTTCGGGGTAAGCCCCGAGCAGGTTGAAATAGTCATTCACCGTCAGAGCATTGTCCATTCTGCCGTTGAGTTTGAGGACGGCGCAATAATTGCACAGCTCGGAACGGCGGATATGCGTATACCGATACAGTTAGCGCTGACATATCCGAAAAGACAGCCTTGTCCCGCGAAAAAGCTATCTCTGACAGAAGTCGGAACGCTTACTTTTGAAAAACCCGATGAAGAAGTTTTCGACTGTCTTAGAGCCGCAAAAAAGGCGATAAAAATGGGCGGAAACGCGCCGTGTATCATAAACTGCGCGAACGAAGCGGCTGTTTCACTTTTTTTAAACGACAAGATAGGTTTTCTTGATATAGGAAGCGCAGTTGAAGATGCGCTTTCCGATGTTAAATTTATAAAAGATCCGTCGCTCGAAGAAATACTTGAAACAAAACGAGCCGCGGAGAATTATGTTTATTCAAAATTCAAACAGGGGGAAATATGACTTTTCTTTCAATCATAATAACAATTCTGGTTTTTTGCGTTATCATAATGCTTCATGAGTTGGGGCATTTCATTGCGGCAAAGGCTTGCGGAATTTATGTAAAAGAGTTCGCTTTCGGAATGGGACCTGCGATATTCCGCAAAAAGGGAAAAGAAACGGAATTTGTCGTTCGTGCGTTTCCCGTAGGCGGTTTTTGCGCGTTTGAAGATGATTTTGACGACGGCACTCCAAAGCCTGTTGAAATGCAAAATCCTCGCGCTTATAACAGACGTCCTGTCTGGCAGAGAATTATAGTTATCATATCAGGTCCGCTTATGAACCTTATTTTAGGCTTTTTAGTCGTCGTTATTTCGCTATGTGCTTCGGAAGCAATGGCTTCTACAACTATAGCCCAATTCCGCGAGCAGAGCGTCAGCAACAGTACGCTTATGGTAAATGATGAGATTTTGAGTATAGACGGACTTCCTATCTATTCAACATCCGATATAACCTATAAGCTCCAGAACAGCGACAGAAAAAATGCCGAGGGAAATCTTGTATATGACTTTGTCGTAAAAAGGAACGGAGAAAAAATAACTCTGAAAGACGTCGAATTTATGACAACAACAAATGAGGACGGTTCAACAGGTGTTTATTTTGACTTTTACGTTTATCGGCTCGAAAAGAATTTTGTAAATGTTATAACACAAGGCTTTCGCGAAAGCCTTTCGACGGCAAGGATCATTATTCTCTCACTGTTTGATATGATAACGGGAAAATACGGTATAAATGACCTCTCCGGACCGATAGGCGTAGGCTCTGTAATAACAGAAGCGGTGACGCATTATACCCTTGCCGAATTTTTGAGCATAGTATCGCTTATTTCAATAAACGTCGGCATATTCAATCTTATCCCCATACCCGCGCTGGACGGATGTAAACTTATATTCCTGCTCATTGAGCTTATCATAAGAAAGCCCGTAAAGCCTCAGATAGAGGGAGCAGTGAATTTTGTAGGATTTGCGGCGCTGTTTTTGCTTATGATAGCCGTTACGTTCAA
The DNA here is from genome assembly GCA_947627205.1 of uncultured Clostridia bacterium. Lineage (GTDB taxonomy): Bacteria > Bacillota > Clostridia > Oscillospirales > Ruminococcaceae > CAG-115. The sequence continues at coordinate 63,396 of CANQVE010000002.1, forward strand.
TGATATAGCAAGGCTTGCGGGAGGAGCTTAACTTGAAAACTGTTAAAGTCGGAAATATTGCTCTCGGAAACGGGAAAATTTACGTTCAGTCAATGCTTAATATTCCTGCCGACGATATTGAAAACAGCGTAAAACAGGCTGTAGAACTTGAAAAAGCAGGCTGTGAGATAATACGCGCGGCAGTACCGAAAATCGAAAACGCAGAGCTAATTTATGCCTTAAAAAACGCGGTATCCGTTCCGATAGTTGCGGATATTCATTTTGACTATAAGATAGCTTTGGCGTGTGTTGAAGCGGGAGTTGACAAGATACGCATAAATCCCGGAAATATCGGTTCTGACGACAGAGTAAAGGCTGTCGCAGGTGCTTGTAAAGCAAAAAACATTCCCATAAGAATAGGCGTAAATTCGGGTTCACTTGAAAAAAGCCTGCTTGAAAAATACGGAAGTCCTACGGCAGAAGCGCTTGTAGAAAGCGCTTTAGGTCATGTCAGACTGCTGAATAAATTTGACTTTGACGATATTGTGATAAGCATAAAATCTTCAAACGTAAAACTTATGATAAGCGCATACAGACTTCTCGCACAGCAAACCAATTATCCGCTTCATCTCGGCGTTACGGAAGCAGGAACAGAGCGAATGGGGCTTATAAAATCGGCTATAGGTATAGGCTCTCTTCTTTGCGACGGGATAGGCGATACTATCCGCGTTTCACTTACGGCAGATCCCGTGCAGGAAGTTTATGCGGGAAAAGATATTTTAAAAGCCTGCGGGCTGGGAAAAGGTGCGGAGATAGTTTCATGCCCGACCTGCGGAAGAACGAAAATTGACCTTATTTCTCTTGCAAATAAAGTTGAAGATATGCTGAAAACAGTAGACAAACCGATAAAAGTCGCTGTCATGGGCTGTGCGGTAAACGGTCCGGGTGAAGCAAGAGAAGCCGACGTCGGTATTGCGGGAGGAAGCGGAGAGGGCCTTATTTTCAGAAAAGGACAAGTCCTGCGAAAAGTTCCCGAGGACAGGCTTCTTGAAGAACTTAAAAAGGAAATTGATAAACTGTAAAGGAAGAAATTTATGGCAAAGTTGTTTGAATTGCTTGACAGCGTAAAGCTGCCCGAAAATATCGGGAACGGAACAGTGCTTAATATCGTCAGCAATAAGGAAAAAACAGATATAAAAATAAATCTTTCGCTTGATGAACTTACGCCTATGGCGGAGCTTTTTTCGGCATCTGAAATTATTTCCGCGGCAATAAAAGCCGAGGTCACTATTTATCCTAAATACCACGAAAGTCTGTTTGAAACTGATTACATATATGAAATAATCGAACTTCTCAAAAAGAAGATGATATCGGTAAACGGCTATTTTGACGGCGCAAAGATAAACGACGACGGTTCGACCTTTGAAATAACGCTTAAAAACGGCGGTAAAAAAGTCCTTATGGGGCTGGGCATTGAAAACAGGATCCAGAACTATGTCCGCGGTTTTTTTGATAAACAGATAAAAGTTATATTGTCGTCGGAAAACGAGCTGGACATAGACGAATATATAAAGCAGGAAAACAGCACCCCGACAGAACAGATATCCATTTCTCCCGTTGAGGAAAAGAAGAGCGAGAAAAAGAGTTTTCGAGGCGGGCGTTCCAGAAATCCGCAGTTCTTGGAAAAACCTGTTGAAATAATTTTAGGCTTTGACCATGAAAAATTCGGTAAAAAAGCTATGCTCTTTTACGGAAAAGATAATTTCAAGTATCCCGAAAATATGTCCGAAAATTTTTCGGAAGCTGATGAAACGACCTTGTGGGGTACTGTATTCGGCATTTCTGACGAAAAGACCTCGCGCGACGGAAAGACTTATATTTACAGCGCATATTTTTCGGATAAGACCTCTTCCGCGATACTTAAAATATTAACAGGCGTTGAAAACAAAGACGTACTTACATCAAATGTTGCTGTCGGGAAAACTATTTTAGCAACAGGAAAATTTGAACAGGACAACTTTACTCATAAGATAAATTTCCGCCCAAGCTCTATGGCGCTTATTGAACCTCTCGGCAGATATGATACCGCAGAGCAAAAGCGTGTCGAGCTTCACATGCATACAAAGATGTCCGATATGGACGCGGTTTCTTCCGCTGATGATCTTATAAAACAGGCTAATGCATGGGGACATCCCGCTGTGGCTATCACAGACCACGGAAATCTCCAGAGCTATCCGTTGGCTATGAAAACGATCGAATCGCTCAATGCAAAAGGCTCAAAAATGAAGATGATCTACGGAGTAGAAGCCTATTTTGTAAATGACGGCGGCGTGCTTGTAAGCGGTTTGGACGATTATCCTGCAAATGACGAGATAGTGGTATTTGACATTGAAACAACGGGACTTTCCGCAAAATACGACAGAATAACGGAAATAGGCGCTGTAAAACTTAAAAACCGCGAAATTGTCGAAGAATTTCAGACATTTGTAGATCCCGGAATGTCTATCCCCGCACCTATAACCGAGCTTACGGGAATAACCGACGCAATGGTCGAAAACGCACCCTCGGAAGACGAGGCGCTGAAAGCATTTATAAAATTTGCGGGAAAGAGCGTTCTTGTCGCGCATAATGCTTCTTTTGATACTTCGTTTATAAAAGAAGCGGCTGAACGCTGCGGAATTGAGTATAAATTCGGGTATATTGACACCATACCACTTTGTAAAGCGGTATTGCCTAATCTTAAAAAGTACAAGCTCGATATAGTTGCAAAAGAATATAAGCTCGGTGATTTTAATCATCACCGTGCGATCGACGACGCAAAAATGCTTTGTCAGATCTTTCTTCACATTATTGCCGACGCAGAAAAGAACGGAAAACTTGAAAAGCTCGGCGATTTCAACAAACTGTTTTCAACGGTCGATGTAAAGAAACTCCCGACTTATCACATGATAATCCTTGTTAAAAACAAGATCGGTCTTAAAAACCTATACAAACTTGTGTCCATTTCAAACCTTGAATATTTTTATAAAAAGCCGAGGATACCGCTTTCCGAATTGCAGAAATACCGTGAGGGGCTTATAATAGGTTCAGCCTGCGAGGCAGGAGAGCTTTTCAGAGCAATTCTTGACGATAAGTCCGAAGAAGAGATCGAAAAGATCGCTTCCGTATATGATTATTATGAGATACAGCCTATCTGTAACAACAGGTTTATTGTGCGCGAGGGAAAGGTAAACGACGACGAGGAATTAAAAGACATAAACAGAAAGATCGTTGCTCTTGCCGAGAAACATAAAAAGCTCTGCGTGGCGACCTGCGACGTACATTTCAAAGATAAAGAGGACGGAATTTTCAGAAAGATACTCCAGGCGGGACAGGGCTATAAAGACGCCGATAATCAGGCGGATCTCTATTTCAGAACTACAGACGAAATGCTGAAAGAATTTGATTATCTCGGAGAAGAAAAGGCTTTTGAGGTCGTTGTTACAAATACGAATAAAATAGCAGATATGATTGACAGTGACATCAGACCGATCCCCAAGGGAACTTATACGCCGTTTATAGAGGGCGCCGAGCAGGAACTTCAAGATTTGTGCTGGAGCAGGGCGAACGCATGGTATAAAGAGGACGGAAAACCCCTCCCCGAAATAGTTGACACCCGTCTAAAGCGCGAGCTTGAATCAATCATTAAATATGGATTTTCCGTGCTTTACATTATAGCTCAGAAGCTGGTAAAATATTCCGAGGATAATGGTTATCTTGTTGGTTCGAGAGGATCTGTAGGTTCTTCGTTTGTTGCCATTATGGCAGGAATTTCCGAGGTAAACCCGCTCGCACCGCATTATCGCTGTCCGAAATGCCGTCACTCGGAGTTTATTACAGACGGCTCGATAGGCTCTGGATTTGACCTGCCGCCTAAAAATTGTCCGAATTGCGATATTGAAATGATACGCGACGGACACGATATCCCGTTTGAAACATTCCTTGGATTTAAAGGCGATAAACAGCCCGATATTGACCTTAATTTCTCGGGCGAAGTACAAGGAAAAGTCCATAGATATACCGAAGAGCTTTTCGGAAAAGACCACGTTTTCAAGGCCGGAACAATTTCTGCTGTTCAGGAAAAGACAGCATACGGTTTTGTGAAAAAGTACAGCGAAGAACGCGGGTTAGATATAAACGACGCAGAAATAGAAAGGCTTGCAAAAGGCTGCACCGACGTAAAAAGAACAACTTCTCAGCACCCCGGCGGAATGGTCGTTGTACCTAACGACTACGAGGTATACGACTTTACCCCCGTACAGCACCCCGCCGACAAGACCGAAAGCGATATGATTACAACGCATTTCGACTTCCATGCTCTTCACGATACGATTTTAAAGCTCGACGAACTCGGGCATGATGTTCCGACATTGTATAAACATCTTGAAGATATGACGGGCATGAAAATTGCTGATGTTCCGACGACAGATCCCGATGTCTACAAGCTCTTTGTATCTACCGAACCGCTTAAACTTTTAGACGATATAGGCGTAAGCTGCGGAACGCTCGGTATACCCGAATTTGGCACGAACTTTGCTATGCAGATGCTTCAGGACGCACAGCCGAAAAACTTTTCCGACTTGTTGCAGATATCGGGACTTTCACACGGCACGGACGTATGGCTTGGAAACGCACAGGATCTTATCAAAAGCGGAACATGTACAATTTCAAATGTTATAGGAACGCGCGACAGCATAATGACTTATCTTATGCATAAAGGGCTTGATCCGTCAATGGCGTTTAATATCATGGAAATAACCAGAAAAGGAAACGCTCGGGAAAAATTTGACGATAAAATATACAAGGCGTTTAAGGACAACAATGTTCCCGACTGGTATGTCGAGAGCTGTAAAAAGATAAAGTATATGTTCCCGAAAGCACATGCGGCGGCATACGTAACGGCGGCTGTAAAACTTGGCTGGTTCAAGATACATAAACCCACGGAATTTTATGCCGCGACGCTTACAAAGCATACAAACAACCTTGAGCTTGATACAATTCTTAAAGGAAAAGGCGCGGTAAAACAGAGAATACAAGAAATAAAAGCAATGCCAAAACCGTCCGCAAAAGAAGAAGATACGCTTGACGCACTGTATCTCGTATATGAAATGCTCTCGCGCGGAATAGAAGTCCTGCCTGTTGACGCAAGAAAATCAAACGCTCTTACATATTCCATAGAGGACGGAAAACTCAGAATGCCTTTCCTTGCGGTCGCGGGCTGCGGCGAAAGCGCGGCGATAAAGCTCCGCGAAACCATAGATATGGACGAAAACGCTTGTATTGATGATATCAAATCGGCGAGCGGAGTAAACTCAAACGTCATAGATAGGCTCAAAGAAATGGGTGCATTTGACGGCTTCCAACAGTCTGCACAGTTTACGTTGTTTGATATGTAATTTTCAACATTGTTGAAAATAAAAGTGCGTTTTGCTGAAATAACTTTTGGTTATTGACAAAACCGATAAAAAATGTTATTATGTTAGTGTGATACTATGTTATTGTGTTAGCACGATAAAGTGTTTGAAAAAGACAAAAATAAAAGGAGCAGGGAACTTGAAACGAAATGATTTGCTTACTCCCGAGGGAACGCGGGATCTGCTTTTTGAAGAATGCGCAGCAAAGCGCGAGATCTCCGAGCGATTGACGGGATTGTTTGAAAGTTCGGGATATTCCGAGGTAATAACGCCCGGTCTGGAGTTCTTTGATGTGTTTAACGGCTATGTCCGTGATTTTCCGCAGGAGATGATGTACAAGCTCGTAGACGGAAAAAACAGGCTTATGGTTTTAAGACCTGACAGCACTATTCCGATCGCGAGACTTTGCGCAACAAGACTTAGAGATGAAAAACTCCCGCTGAAGCTGTTTTACAATCAGAACATCTACATGGTAAATCCTAAAGACAGCGGTCGGGATGACGAAATATCACAGTGCGGGATTGAAATACTCGGCGGAAAAAGCGATGCGGCAGATTTTGAAGCGCTGGTACTTGCGGCAAAAGCGCTTGAGATGTGCGACGAGGATTATAGAATAGAAATAGGCGATATGGGAATATTTGCGGAGCTTATGGCTGAGTATGAATGCAGCGTTGAGCTTGCCGTAAATACGCGCAGCTGGATAGAAACCAAAAATCTCCCGAAGCTCGACGAGGTTTATTCTTCGGAGAATATACCCGAAACCGATAAATGCTTTGCCGAGGCTTTTAGGGCTTTGCCGAGACTTTTCGGAGGCGTTGAAGTTCTGGAAAAGGCAAAGGAAGTTTTACACGGCGAGTTTTTTGACAAGAAACTTGAAAGCCTTGAGCAGCTTTACGAGGATTTGAGTAAAGTCATTCCGAAAGAGAAAATACGCGTAGATCTGGGACTTCTTAGCAGGAAGAATTATTATACGGGGATAATTTTCCGCGGTTATGTTGAGGGATACGGACAGCCTGCGCTTTCGGGAGGAAGATATGACAGATTGCTCGGAGATTTCGGCAGAGATGCGGGAGCTGTGGGTTTTGCGGTAAATGTCGAGGCGGTTGCGCGCGTTCTTTTGCAAAAAAGCGGCGAACGTTATAAAAAACATCCCAATGTTATAGTCTGGAGCGAAGAACCTGTTTTAGCTTTAAAACACTGTACAGAGCTTATTTCGGCAGGATACTGCGCGGTAAATTCCGTTTTAGGCACTATCGAAGAGACAAGGGAATATGCAAAAGCTCATGGGATAAAACGCATTGATACAGCGGAAATTGACGGAAAAATCAAAAGCGAGGAAGTGTGAGAAATGGAAAACAGGAAACTGCGGATCGCTCTCACAAAAGGGAGAATAGAAGAAAAGGCTGTAAGCCTGCTTGAAGAAATAGGATATGACGTAACGGATCTAAGGGAAAAGGGAAGACGGCTTATTCTTTCGATACCCGACGAGGATATAGAAGTTGTCCTGGCAAAAGCGGCGGACGTAATTACTTATGTAGAACACGGCGTATGCGACCTCGGAGTTGTCGGAAAAGACACCATTATGGAACACGGCGGAAAGTTTTTTGAAATTGCCGATCTGAATTTCGGAAAGTGCAGATTTGCGCTTGCGGTCAAAAAAGGAACGGACTTTTTTGCGGGTTACGGGGTAAAAACAGTTGCGACAAAATACCCGAATGTCACGAGAAACTTTTTTGAGAAAAAAGGGATTGACGTTGACATTGTAAAAATTGAGGGTTCTGTTGAGCTTGCGCCGCTCGTGGGGCTTGCAGACGGAATAGTGGATATTGTAGAAACAGGAACAACGCTCAAAGAAAACGGTCTTGAGGTCTGCGAGGACGTAGCGTATATATCTGCCCGTCTTATAGTAAATACTGTAAGCCTAAAACTCAAACAAGAACGTATACAGGAAATTATAGATCTTATCGAGGAGAAATTGAAATGATAAAGATAATAAAAGCAAACGGCGATGAAAAACGCTTTCTTGAAGAAGTGGAAAAACGCGCGGGAGAAGTAAATGCCGAAGTAGAGAAAACCGTAAAGGGTATCCTTGCCGATGTAAAGGAAAACGGCGACAAAGCGGTAAAAGCCTATACGGCTAAATTCGACAGCCCGAACGCTCAGTATTACCGCGTTCCCGATGAGGCAATTCAAGATGCGCTCACCGAAGCAAACGAAAAATCTCCCGATTTCATAAATGCAATGCTGAACGCTGTCGAAAATATAACGGCATTTCACCAGAAACAAAAGCGCGAGGGCTTTTGCGTTACGGAGGAAAACGGTGTTATATTAGGTCAGCGCGTCAGAGGACTTGACAAGGTCGGACTTTATGTTCCCGGAGGAACTGCGGCTTATCCCTCGTCGGTACTTATGAACGCTATTCCCGCGAAAATTGCAGGAGTTAAAGAAGTGATAATGGTCACTCCTCCGCTTAAAGACGGAACAGCGAACAAGGATATCCTCGTTGCGGCGGCATTGTGCGGAGTGGACAGCATTTATCTTGCAGGAGGAGCGCAGGCTATTGCCGCTCTTGCATACGGAACGGAAGAAATTCCGAGGGTGTCAAAGATAGTAGGACCGGGAAATATTTTTGTTGCAACTGCGAAAAAGCTGGTTTACGGAACTGTGGATATTGATATGGTCGCAGGTCCGAGCGAGATACTTGTTCTTGCCGACGACAGCGCAGATCCCGTATATCTTGCCGCAGACCTTATGTCACAGGCGGAGCATGACAGACTTGCGAGCGCGATTATGATAACCACGAGCATGGATATTGCCGAAAAAACAAAAGCCGAAATCGAACGCCAGAGCGCAGAGCTTTCACGCAGGGATATTATCGAGGAATCACTGAAAAACTACGGCGGAATAATTGTCTGCGACGATATGGACTACGCGGTAGAAATAGCAAACAAGATAGCTCCCGAACATCTCGAATGTGTCGTAAGAGATCCGATAAGGTATATAGGAAAGCTCGACAACGTTGGCTCGCTGTTTTTGGGAGAGTATTCTCCCGAACCTCTTGGCGATTATTACGCAGGTCCTAACCACGTTCTCCCGACAAGCGGCACAGCTAGATTTTATTCGCCTCTCGGAGTTGACAGCTTCGTAAAACGTTCGAGCTACATTTATTACACAAAAGAAGCGCTTCTTGACGCGGCGGACGATATTATTCTCATTGCAAAGCGCGAACAGCTCACTGCTCACGCAAACTCTATCGAAGTAAGAAAAAACAACGCCTGATAATGAATGAAACGGAGGAAAAGTTATGAACAGAAAATCACAGATGAAACGGATAACAAAAGAAACAGACATAAAACTAAGTCTTCAGTTGGACGGGGGCGACGTTGAAGTAAATACGGGCATAGGCTTTCTCGACCATATGATAAATACCCTTGCGGTGCATGGGGGATTTGGTCTTGTTCTTGACGCGGACGGCGATTTAAATGTTGACGCTCACCATACCACAGAAGATGTCGGTATAGTTCTCGGAAAGGCTTTCAGCGAAGCGCTGGGGGATAAAACGGGTATAGTTCGCTTTGGAAGCGCGTTTGTTCCTATGGACGAGGCTTTGGGCTTTTGCGCGGTAGACATAAGCGGAAGACCGTTTCTTGTTTTGAATGCAGAGTTTACAAATGAAAGAGTCGGGAGTTTTGACACCTGTCTTGTAGAAGAATTTATGAGGGCATTTGCTTATAATGCGGGAATTACGCTCCACCTCCGCTGTGAATACGGCAAAAACGACCACCATAAGATAGAAGCATTGTTTAAGGCTCTCGCATACGCATTAAAGGCGGCGATAAAGCAGAATTCGGGAGAGATAGTTACTACTAAAGGCGTTTTATAAAGTAAATAAAAGGGGACAGCTTTAATGACTGCGATAATTGACTACGGCGCGGGAAATCTTTTCAGCGTAAAAAATGCGCTCGATTATCTCGGAATAGAGAACATAATAACAAAAAACGCAGATGATCTGAAGAATGCCGACAGGCTTATTCTGCCGGGAGTAGGCGCTTTTCCCGACGCAATGAGAATGCTTAACAACAGCGGTCTTACGGAAATAATAAAAGAAGAAGCCAAAAAGAAACCGCTCCTTGGAATATGCCTCGGAATGCAAATGCTTTTTGAAAAGGGCTATGAGTTTGAGGAAACAGAGGGCTTGGGGCTAATAAAGGGAAGCGTAAAACTTATGACGCCAAAAGATCTTCCCATTCCGCATATAGGCTGGAACGAGCTTGTATTGAACAATTCCTGCGGACTTTTACAAAAGGGCGGGGAATACGTTTATTTTGTACATTCATACGCGGCGGATTGTCCGAGCGAAAATGTTTCGGCATATTGCGACTATGGAATGAAAGTTCCTGCGCTTGTGTTTTCGGGAAACGTCTACGGCGCGCAGTTCCACCCCGAAAAAAGCGGAGAAGCGGGGCTTGAAATTCTTAAAAAATTCGCGTCTCTGTGATATTGAAAATCTATTATGGCATAAAAGTTTAATTTTATGCAATTGTTTTACCGTTTAACTGCTTTTGCCTTAAAAAAGTTTTTGCAGGGGAAAGCAGACCGACTCGCTGTAAACCTACATTATTGCAACAAATAAAAGGCAAGGAGAACAAAATGTTTATTTTACCCGCTATTGACATAAAAGACGGACAATGCGTAAGACTGTTTAAGGGCGATTATAATACCGTTCAAAAAGTAGCGGACAGCTATATGGACACTGCAAAGGCTTTTGAAAGCGCGGGGGCTGAGTGGATACACATGGTAGATCTTGACGGAGCAAAAGACGCGACACAGCAGAACAAGGAAATTTTTATTGACGTAGCGAAAAACACGAATTTGAAAGTTGAAGTAGGCGGGGGAATACGTTCTCTCGATACCGTCGAGATGTACCTAAAAAACGGAATTGCGCGCGTTATAATCGGCTCGGCAGCTGTTAAAGATCCGCAGCTCGTAAAAGACGCAGTAAAGGAATTCGGCGGCAGGATCGCCGTCGGCATTGACGCAAAGAACGGCTATGTTGCGACAGAGGGCTGGCTTGAAACCTCGGACGTTTATTTTACGATACTTGCTCGGCAGATGAGCAGGATAGGCGTTGAGTATATAATTTTCACCGACATTTCAAAGGACGGAACGCTTACGGGAGTAAACGCTGAACAGCTTGAACAGATAAACACAAGCTGTTCTGCTAATATTATAGCAAGCGGGGGAGTACGTTCTATTGAAGATATAAACATCTGCAGAAAGCTCGGATTATACGGTGCTATCTGCGGAAAGTCAATTTATTCGGGAAGTCTTGATCTTAAAGAAGCAATAAACGCGGCAAAGGAGTAAAAAATGCTTGCGAAAAGAATAATCCCTTGCCTTGACGTAAGAAACGGAAAGGTCGTAAAGGGCGTAAATTTTGAGGGAATAAAAGATGTCGGCGATCCAGTGGAGCTTGCTGTTGAATACAACAAGCAGGGCGCGGACGAAATAGTTTTCTACGATATAACCGCATCTTTCGAGGGACGCGGAGTTATGCTCGACGTTGTCAGAAGAACGGCAAGACAGGTTTTCGTGCCTCTTTGCGTCGGCGGAGGAATAGGCTCTGTCGATGATTTCCGCGAGGTGTTAAGAGCCGGCGCGGACAAGGTTTCCGTAAATTCACAGGCTGTTAAAAATCCAAAGCTCATTAGCGACGCGGCGGAGATATTCGGAAGTCAGTGCGTTGTCGTGGGAATTGACGCCAAGCGCAACGGAATGGGCGGATATTCGGTTTACATAAACGGCGGAAGAGTGGATATGGGGCTTGACCTGGGCGATTGGGTAAAAGAAATTTCCGAGCGCGGCGCGGGCGAAATTTGCCTCAACTCAATTGATACTGACGGCGTTCGCGGTGGATTTGACATTGATATGCTGAACTTTGTCTGCGAGCGCGTAACCATTCCTGTTATAGCAAGCGGCGGGTGCGGAAAATTGGAGCATTTTTCCGAAGTGTTTGAGAAAACAAACTCCTCTGCGGCATTGGCTGCGTCGTTATTCCATTTTAAAGAACTTACAGTCGGCGAAGTAAAGCGCCATTTGAAAGAACACAATATTCCCGCAAGATAAAAGGAGAATATCATGGCGAAGATAAGCGAACAGGCAAAAAAACTGATAGATTATCTCGGCTGTCCGTGCGAAGTTATACCTGAGGGCAGTGAACTTTCTAAAATTATGAATATATATGACGACCTGTACGCAAAGCGTGAAATGGGCGGATTTACTCCGATGATATTCGGCTTTGACGGATGTTTCGGAGATGATTTCGAAGAATGGAAACCGCGCGAGGAATACCAAAAGGAAATTATGTCCGAAAAGCCGATAAACCCCGCAGCTTGGTTTCGTGAAAGAATATCGGAGGAATCAGGATCTTTTATAGACGAGCAATTGAAAGAAGTATCGGGCGGCGAAGCAAACCGCTTTTTTGACGGTATAATTAAATTTGAAACGAGAAAATCAATGGAGTGCGTTATAGCGAAAATTCCCGTTAAAAATCCGTGGGAAGTTTTCGCGTGGGTGCCGTTCGGCGGCTGGAACGAATGTCCGACAAACGATGAAATTATGTACATTGCGAAGTATTGGTACGAAAAATACGGAGCGATCCCCGCGGTAATGACGCACGGTATTCTGGAATTTGCCGCGCGGCCTGTAAAGGATAAAAATGCCGCTAAGGAGCTGGCGCTTGAACAATTTGAATTTTGCTTCGATATAGTTGCCCAGGGCTTTGGAACGATCGGCACGCTTGCAGATACGCTTATGAAGTCATCGGTATGGTATTTCTGGTGGGATTGAGGTAAATATGGACTTAAAAAAGTATTTTAAAAAATCGGAACTTATCCCCGCGATAGTGCAGGACTATCAGACGGGAGAGGTGCTTATGCTCGCATATATGAACGAGGAGAGCATGAAGAAAACGCTAGAAACGGGCTATACCTGGTTCTGGAGCAGGTCAAGACAGGAGCTTTGGAACAAGGGCGCGACTTCGGGACACGTTCAGCGCGTTATCGAAATTTACGGCGACTGCGATGACGACACTTTGCTTGTTAAGGTCGAGCAGACGGGCGCGGCTTGTCATACGGGCAACAGAACGTGCTTTTTTAACCAGATAAAGTAAGGACATATATGTGATAAACGTTTTATTTACCGTAAGCATGTGTATATTATGCGCGGCGGTGCTTATTATGCTCTGCAAATATATAAGGGCTTTTGCGGCGTGTAATAAAGAGGGTATTCTTGCGGTAAAGCTGAAGTTTACTAAAGGCGTGATAATTGTTCTTGCCGCGTCCGCTGTAATATTTGTTGCGGCAGGTTACATTTTTAGCCGCGCAAATGAATTATCTGGAAATGCGAAAATTCTCGAGGGATATTTGGGGACTGATTATGTCGAATATTTGGCACAGCAGGACGAGCAAAAGTTTGGAATAGAAATTACAAATCCCGATGTATATTATCAGAATATGGCAAACGACCTCAACGCCAATGTCGACATCTACACCAAATTAGCGGTTTTGTTTTTGGTTTTGGGAGCAGAGATGCTTTTATTGGCTTTTGGAAATCTGACAATAATCACGAAAAACGGTATCAGGACAGTAAGAATGAAAAATTCTGTTCCTGTTTTTGCAAAACTTGAAAATAATAAAATAGCAATAATGGCAAACGTGGGAGACAAGGATGAAAAGCTGATAACTTTCAAAGCCACGCCGAAAAATCTTTCCGCGCTAGGAGAGATTATAAAATACGAAGATTTACGGGAGGAAAAACAATGAGCGAAGCATTCAAGGAAATGTACGATGTAATTGTAGACCGCAGGACAAACCCGCAGGAGGGTTCTTACACCTGTTATCTTTTTGATAAGGGACTTGACAAAATTCTCAAAAAGTGCGGTGAAGAATGTACCGAAATGGTCATTGCTGCGAAGAATAAAGACAATGACGAGCTTGCAAATGAAATAAACGATTTGTTTTATCATGTCGCGGTGCTTATGGCTGAGCGCGGGCTTTCGGTTGAAGAAGTAGAAGAAATAATGCGCGAGAGAGCAAAGAAGATAGGAAATTTAAAGCAGTTCCACACAAGCGACCACAACACTTGATGTGTTGAAAAATTAGCCTTAACATTATTTCACTTGTTGATATGAATACAAAGTGAGAATTTTTACAAAATTTGTGAAGTTTGAGGAAAAATTATTCAAAAGCTCTTGCAATTTTGTGGAAATTGTGATATAATCAACTTATGGATTTATTATCCCAAATTTAATTATAAAGGAGAATTTTTCTATGTTGGTTTCCGCAAAAGAAATGCTGAACAAGGCGCGTGACGGAAAGTACGCTGTCGGACAGTTCAACATCAATAACCTTGAATGGACAAAGTCTATCCTCGCTGTAGCTGAGGAACTGAGGTCGCCTGTTATACTTGGCGTATCCGAGGGCGCAGGAAAGTATATGACGGGATTTAAGACCGTTGTAGGCATGGTAAACGGTATGCTCGAAGAAATGAAGATAACCGTTCCCGTTGCGCTCCACCTCGACCACGGAACTTTTGAGGGCGCACAGAAGTGCATAAGAGCGGGCTTTTCTTCGATAATGTTCGACGGCTCGCATTATCCTATCGCGGAGAACATTGAAAAGACGAAAATTCTCGTTAATACCTGTGATGTTCTCGGAATTTCCATCGAAGCAGAAGTAGGCTCGATAGGCGGTGAAGAGGACGGCGTTGTCGGAATGGGCGAGTGCGCAGATCCCAAGGAGTGCAAGGCTATTGCAGACCTCGGAGTTACGATGCTCGCGGCAGGCATAGGAAACATTCACGGTAAATATCCCGCAAATTGGCCCGGACTTTCTTTTGAAACTCTTGAGGCAGTAAAGAAAGAAGTCGGCGATATGCCGCTCGTTCTCCACGGCGGTACGGGCATTCCCGCTGATATGATAAAGAAAGCAATTTCTCTCGGCGTTGCTAAGATAAACGTTAATACCGAGTGCCAGCTCTCTTTTGCCGAAGCGACAAGAAAGTATATCGAAGAGGGCAAGGACCAGCAGGGCAAAGGCTTCGATCCGAGAAAACTCTTAGCTCCCGGCGCAGAAGCTATAAAGGCTACAGTAAGAGAGAAAATGGAACTCTTCGGTTCTGTAGGAAAAGCATAACAAATATAGGGCGTTGGAAACAGCGCCCTAAATTAGTTTATAATGATAAAAATCTTGGTAAAATTAGTTTTGCCTGAGTAATAAAAAATTTACAAAATGAGTTATTTGCTATTGAAAAATCAGGAAAAAGATGTTATAATTATAATGTCAATAATATCAAAGGTGGAATAATTTTGAATATTGCGGTAGTAGGTCTTGGACTTATAGGCGGTTCAATTTGCAAAGCCCTGAAAGCCAACACTTTCCATCATATCATGGGAATTGATACCGACAAAGAAACGATAAACAAGGCTCTTAAAGCGGGAGCCATAGACGAAGAAATAGGCGTTGACAGGCTTTGCGAGGCAAATCTCACGGTTATAGCTCTTTATCCGTTTTCTATAGTAAAGTTTGTAAAAGAAAATGCCGATAAATTCAAAAAAGGCTCGATCGTTATGGATATCTGCGGCGTAAAGGGTTATATTGTAAATAACTGTACGCCTATACTCGAAGAAAAGGGAGTTATCTTTATCGGAACACACCCTATGGCGGGAACGGAGCATTCGGGCTTTGACTATTCTAGCGCGGAACTTTTCAGCAAGGCGAGCTTTATAATCACGCCTACGGAGAATACTCCGCAGATAGCTATAGATCTTGTTTCAACGCTCGGTGCATGCATGAATTTCGGACAGGTCGTTATAGCCACGCCCGAACAGCATGACAGAAATATAGCGTATACTTCACAGCTTGCGCACGTTGTTTCAAATGCGTATGTAAAAAGTCCATCGCTTCTTAAAGCAGACGGTTTTTCGGCGGGCAGCTTTCTTGATTTGACAAGAGTAGCTTACCTTAATGAGGAAATGTGGTCGGGACTTTTTATGTGCAATAAAGAGGCGCTTTTATTCGAGGTGAACAATATTATCCATTCGCTCACGGAATATCGCGACGCTATGGTGAATGATGATATAGACACCTTGCGCGAGCTTTTGAAAGACGGAAGAATACAAAAAGAAAAGAGTATGGAGTTTTACGGACAGGGGCGCAAATAAGATGTCATCACAAAAGCCTCGTATAGGTTATGTTGTAGCCCTTTGCGGAATAATGAGCGGGCTTGCGATCGCTGTGATGTTCGTTTTGGGTTTCGTACCGACGTTTGAGTATGTAACTCCTGCGTTTGCAGGGGTTCTTATGTATGTAATAAAGGAAAATCTCGGCGTTAAATACGGGCTTGTGAGCTATGTCGCTGTCGGGCTTTTGTGCTTGCTTATCACTTCAAATTATGAAGCGGCAATGATGTTTATTTTCCTGCTCGGATATTATCCGATACTCAGGGAATATATCCAGAAGATAAAGTTTGTTTTGCTTAGAGGAGCGGTAAAACTAGCTGTGCTTGCCGTATCAACGACAGGCTGTTATTTGCTTCTCATTTATGTTTTCGGCATGACGGAGCTTCTGGAAAGCTCGGACGATTTTGGAAAATACAGTATGATCGTTATTGTCGTACTCGCGATCTTTGCGTTTGTTTCATACGACATTTTCCTCGGTTATCTGAAGCCGTTCTATGAAAAGATCATAAAAACAAAGATAAGCAAAAGGCTTCACTGAAAGGAGAGTTTTATGGCTGAAAGGATACCCGCGAGGGCTGATATTCCTGCTGAAAGCAAGTGGTCAATTGAAGACATTTACAAAAGCGACGAGCTTTGGGAAAAGGATCTTATAAAAGCGGGCAAATTAGCCGAAAAAAGTGCGGGATATAAAGGAAAACTCGGCGAGCCCGAAAAACTTCTTGAATATCTGAAACTTGATGATGAACTTACGCTGTTGTTCGACAGCCTTATAAATTATGCTCAGCGCAAGAGTGATGAAGATACGAGAGTGTCAAAATATCAGGATATGTGCGGCAGACTTCAGATGCTTTTGGTAAAAATATCGGGCGATTGTGCGTTTGCCGTTCCCGAAATTATAGGCATTCCCGACGAGAGCATAGACGGGTTCTATAAAACTTGTCCCGAGCTTGAATTATACAGGATTGCAATAGACAGGATACGCCGCAAACGCGCTCATATCCTCTCTGAAAATGAAGAACGCATAATGGCTCTTGCGGGAGAAATGCAGGGAACTCCCGAGGACATTTTCTCGCTTTTCAATGATGCGGATCTGAAATTCCCAGACGCAGTGGATAAAGACGGAAATCATCATCAGCTTACTCACGAAAGCTATATTCCTCTCGTTCAGAGTCCTGACAGGGTGCTTAGAAAGTCTGCTTTTGACGCTTTGTATCAGACATACGAGAGCTTTAAAAACACATCTGCGGCAATGCTTTCTGCACAGGTCAAAACGCTTGTTTTCCGTGCGAGAGCAAGAAAATATAACAGCACTCTCGAAATGTCGCTCGATCAGAACGAGGTTGATACAAAAGTTTATCACAGCCTTATCAGTTCCGTCCACGACAATGCAGAGCTTATGCACAGATATGTGAGGATACGCAAAAAAGCGCTCGGGCTTGATGAGCTTCACGCTTATGACCTGTACACGCCGATAGTTGAGGGTATAGACGACAATGTTCCGTATGAGCAGGCAAAGCGCGATGTTTACGAGGCTCTTGCTCCGATGGGCGAGGAATATCGGAAGATCTTCCGCAATGGTCTGGAGAACGGCTGGATAGACGTACTCGAAAACGAGGGCAAACGCAGCGGAGCATATTCGGCGGGAGCAAAGGTCCATCCGTTTGTTCTGCTCAATTATAAGAATACTCTTAATTGGGAGTTTACGCTTGCTCACGAAATGGGACACGCTATCCATTCATATCTTTCAAATAAAAATCAGCCTACGGTCTATTCTGATTATGTTATTTTCGTGGCGGAAGTCGCTTCTACCTGTAACGAGAGCCTGCTTATGCAGTATCTTCTGAAAACTACGACCGATAAAAAGCGAAGAGCGTTTCTTGTAAACTATTTTCTAGAGCAATTCAGGACAACTTTTTTCCGCCAGGCAATGTTTGCGGAATTTGAGCTGAAAATAAACGAAACCGTTGAAAACGGCGGCAGTCTTACGGCGGAAAAACTCTGTGAGATGTACCGTAAGTTAAACTGTGAATATTACGGAAAAGACCTTATAATAGACAGCGGACTTGATATGGAATGGGCAAGAATACCGCATTTCTATTATGATTATTACGTTTATCAGTATGCTACGGGATTTCTTGCGGCAATAGCCCTTTCCGAAAGGATACTGAACGAGGGAGAAAGCGCCGTAAAGGATTATATAGGATTTTTGAGCGGAGGATGTTCAAAAGATCCTATATCATTGCTGAAAGACGCGGGCGTTGATATGACGTCGGATGTACCCGCTAAAAACGCAATGAAACTTTTAAATGAATTGCTGGATGAAATGGAGAAACTCGTGTGAGCAAACCGAATAAAAATAATAGCTTGTACGGTAATAACGCAGAGTTGAGAAAGATAATAAGTATCTGCGAATGTTTAGATTTTCCTACGGCTGTCTTTGACAGTGAGAGCAAATGTGTCTACAGTAAAAACGGTTTGATAGAACTGAATTCAGAAGCAAGATCTTTTTTCAAGGACGATTACAGATTTGAGGACCTTGACGCTTACACTACGATCTTTGTTATTAAAGGCGTGCAGTATTGTTCAAAAATAATCAAAACGGACGGATATTATGTCTGCGGTTTATTTAACAGCCATCAGCTCGGCTCAATGGCAAGATATACCGACTTTGCTGAAAGAATGATGTCAAGCGTGGACATCATTCAGGCTAATTCTTCTAGGCTGTGGGGAATTGCGGCAAACCTGAAAAATCAGAATATAACAAAGCTCTCTTTAGATATGGAAGTATGCCTTTCAAAGATAAGCCGCGTCTTTCAGAGTATTCTCGAATATCTTAATATGGTAATGCGAGAGCCTGAGCCTGTAAAAATAGATTGCTATCAGTTTTTAGCATCTATCATAAATCGCACTAATACGCTGCTTGTAAATTGCGGAAGATATATTGATTTTATAAATGAGTGTGATTCTTGTTATATAGGAGCGGACAGACGGCATACGATTGTGGCTTTGGTAAGCGCAATTCAGAACTCTCTAATGTATTCTACAAAAGATTGCGTTCCTCTCATTACTTTAAACACTGTAAATGAGAATAAAAAGAATTATGTCGTTATAAAGATCGTAAACGATATGTCCTATTTTGCCGAAAATCATAAAACTCTTTATGAAGATGATTTTTCAATGAATAAATTCGGCTGCGGTGTTCCTATACTCAAGCGCTATGCAGAAGAGACCGAGGGAGAATTTACGCTTGAAAATGTTGATGGAAAGGTCATTACACTGCTGAAGATCCCCGAACTGAAAACTTATGAAAATAATACTCTCTTCTTTGAATGTGATGAGTATACATATTTTGAAACAGGCATACCCGATTTTCTCCAACTTAAGATCGGAGAGGTCATTGAATTATTCAGCGATAATACTTGATTTTTAATAAATTTCAGTTGATTATCACGCTGTTTTCATAATTTTTTTGTATCATTATTTTCGGACAGGGAAACTTGTCCTTATGACATGGCGGCAATGTTCATAATTTTCTCTTTATTATTTTAGGGCGTTCTTTTAAAGCCTGTCCGCATAGTTTCGTCGCAAAGTACGGCGCTATGCGGACAGGATCTGAAACATAAGGAGCGCCCGCTTTTACTAAATCGGTATAAAAAGGAAAGAGGTGCTTTTGTGTATAAAATACTTGTTGTTGATGATGAAGAGCATATCCGCGAAGTAATAAAAGAATATGCAGAATTTGAAGGCCACGAGGTAGACGAGGCAAGCGACGGTATGCAGGCAATTGAAATGGCAAAGGCAAAGGATTATGATATAATTATAATGGATATCATGATGCCGAGGCTCGATGGTTATTCAGCCTGCAAGGAAATAAGAAAATATAAACAAACGCCTGTAATGATGCTGTCAGCGCGCGGAGAAGAATATGACAAGCTGTTCGGCTTTGAGATAGGAATAGACGATTATGTCGTTAAACCGTTTTCGCCAAAAGAAGTTATGGCGAGAATAAATGCAATAGTAAAACGAAATTCGACTGCTTCTGCACAAACGTCCGCGTCCGATACAGAAAAGTTTGAGGGCCTTGAAATAAACTTTGTTTCGCGAAACGTCTATATTGACGGAGTAAAAGCAAATCTGACACCAAAGGAATACGATCTGCTGTTTTATCTTGTAAGGAACAAAAACATTGCGCTTACAAGAAACAAACTTCTCGAAGAAGTGTGGGGCTATGACTTTTTCGGTGATGACAGAACTATAGACACTCACATAAAAATGCTTAGAAACAATCTCGGACCATATAGAAAATTTATAGTAACATTGCGCGGATTGGGGTATAAATTCGAGGTTTAAAATGAATTTTTTCCGTAGCATAAAAGTACGCGTCTGGGCAACATTTGAAATTATCGTTCTTGCGATGCTGGCTTTTACTTATATTTTTCTTATCGCTATGTTTCCGCTGTATTACGGCTGGATGAAACGGTATGAAATAAGTGAAACGCTTGCTGAAATAAGTTCCGAATGGAGCGAAGATGATGAGTCGTATATCAGCTATCACATGCAGAACATTGTCGTAAAACAGGCGTCTGATAAGAAAATGTTTATTGAGATCATCTATGAGGACGGTACCACTTATATCATAAACAGACTTGGCGGCAGCCATTCGCTGTCAATAATTTCAAAAGATAATTTTATAGACAGCGTAAAAAAATCGGAGTCGGGTTTTATATACAAAACATTCCGTGATGAGCAGGAAAACAATTTAGTTCTGATGCTCGGAAGTTATCTCGGAGGAGATAAAAATTCCCCCGATTCTTATATCTTTATATTCAATTATCTTCAGCCTATAGGTACAACGGTACAAATATTCCAGAGTCAATTTTATATTGTCGGACTGTTGATAATGATCCTTACGATCTTTATGTCGGCATTTTTCTCAAACAAGGTATCGGAACCGATAATAAGGATAAACAACTCTGCCAAAACCCTTTCGCAGGGAAAATTTGACGTTAAAATAGGTAAACGCGATTATGAAGAAATAAAACAGCTTGCAGGAACGCTTTCTGACGCCTCAAAGGAAATAGCAAAATCTGACGATCTGCGCCGCGAGCTTATGTCGAACATTTCTCACGATCTTCGTACTCCTTTGACTATGATAAAGGCTTATGCAGAAATGATACGCGATATATCGGGAGATAATCCCGAAAAACGCGAAAAACACCTTAAAGTTATTATAGACGAAACAGACAGGCTTTCTTCTCTTGTAACGGATATACTCGACCTTTCAAAGTTACAGGCGGGCGTTTCCGAGCTTAATAAGGAATCTTTTGATCTGTCGGATAATATTTCCGAAGTTGTATCACGTTTTGAAGTTATAAGAATTAACGAGGGAATTTCCATTGAGCTGCAGGCGGAAGAAAATATTCAGATATACGCTGATGTAACAAAGCTCGACCAGGTCATATACAATCTCATAAACAACGCTGTCACTTATGTCGGAGAGGACAATATAATAATAGTAAGACTTTTCAGGATACAAAACGGAAGCGTGCGTTTTGAAGTTGAAGATCACGGAGAGGGAATTTCTCCCGAAAATCTGCCGTATATCTGGGACAGATATTATAAGGTGAGCGAGCGTTCTTCTACTCATAAACGCGCTAAAATGGGAAGCGGAATAGGACTTTCCATAGTAAAGAGCATACTCGAACAGCACGGTTTTAAATACGGCGCTGAAAGCAGTCTTGGAAAGGGAAGTAAGTTCTGGTTTGAAGCTCCCGAATATTCGGAAACTTCTCACGAATTACCCAAAAAGCGTATGTTTGATAAGTCGGATAAGAACCAGAAAAAACAGTAAATATACCTCAGCTTGTATAAAAAGTCAAATTTCAGACTGTAGAGAAAGCCCCAGATACTAGGAAGCGGTGCTGCGGCTAGGCTTTGTGCCTGCCGCAGTGCCGCTGACGACGTAGATGGGGCTTTATATACAGTCTGAGCGGACAGGTTTTAGCCTGTCCGCTTTATTTCACGAATATTAAACAAGCGCAATATAATAGAATAAATCAAAAACATGAAAGGAACATTCTATGATCTGGCTTATAGTAAAACTTGCGCTTGAAAACATTTTATTTTTCGGACTGCATTTTGAGGGAAAAAACAACTTTCCTAAACAGCTCTCCGCAAAAGAAGAACAACGCTGTCTGAAAACAATGGCTTCTCCCGAATGCACCGAGGAAGAGAAAAAAGAAGCACGAGACAAGCTGATAGTTCATAATCTGCGGCTCGTGGCGTATATCGTAAACAAAAAATATCCCGATTTTTCCGATATAGACGACCTCGTTTCAATAGGAACTATCGGTCTGATACGCGCCGCAGAAACGTTTGATCCCGCAAAGAACAACAAATTTTCCACTTATGCTTCCAGATGTATTGATAATCCTATCACACCCCTGCGGAAACAATTTCTTTTTCTTTGAACTTTACAATAAACCCAAGTTCCTTTGTCGTTTTCATATCGTTTTCAACGGAAACTCCGCTTGTAGTGAGCATATCTCCCGATATTGCGGCGTTTGCTCCCGAAAGTAAAAGAGTTTTTCCCATATCGCTCAAAAGTCCTCTGCCTCCCGCAAGCCGAATTTGCGCGTTTGGAATTATAAAACGGAATATGGCAACTATCCGCGCGGCTTCTATATCGGTCATTATTTTATAGCTTTCGAGCGGCGTACCGATTATAGGGTTTAATATATTTACGGGGACAGATTTGATGCCAAGCTCGCGCAAAGTAAGCGCCATATCTATCCTGTCATCCATAGTTTCTCCTATTCCCATAATGCCGCCGCTGCATACCTCAAGCCCCGCATTCTTTGCGGCGATTATTGTTTTCAGCTTGTCATCAAACGTGTGAGTTGTGCATATTTCAGGGAAAAATCTTCGAGATGTTTCAAGATTATTGTGAACGCGGGTAACGCCTGCATCTTTCAGCTTTCGGAAATTGTTCTCATCAAGCAGACCTGCCGAAACGCATACAGATATAGGACAAGCCTTTTTTATTTCGCGTATGCTTTCGCAAAGGCTGTCAACTTCACTGTCCGAAAGTTTTTTACCCGAACATACTATCGAAAATCTTAAAACCCCTCGTTCATAGTTGTACAGTGCACGCTCTACGATCTCCTTTGTATCAAGAAGCGGGTATTCCTCGTGTCTGGCTTTGCTTCGAGAAGACTGCGCACAGTATTTGCAGTTTTCCGAACAGCACCCGCTTTTCCCGTTTATTATAGTACACATATCGAAAACATTACCGCAGAATTTCTGCCTTATTTCATTTGCCGATGTGCAAAGTTCTCCGAGCGGCGCGTGTATTAGCGAAACGGCCTCTTCTCTTGTGATATTTTCTCCGTTAAGGATCTTTTCTTTCAGCTCAGCGATCATTTTTGTCAGCCTCCTGATGATATTTCCTTACTAAAGGTATAAGCCTCTTTGAGATAAATACGGCTATTACGCTTATGGCGAGGTCTTTAGGGAAAAGAAGTACAAAGCAATATAACAAACAATCTCCTATACTTATGCTGCCTCCTCCAACCCAAAGATTAGACGCCATGTAAAAATAAACTACCCCAAATACATACATTATCAAAACGCCTATAAAATCAGCAATGAGAAGCCGTTTTATTGACGGATTAGGCACGGCGTTCGCTATCTTTCCTATGACATAAGCGCCTATAATAAAGCCTATCAGATATCCGAATGTAGGTTTAAGAATATAGAAAAATCCTCCTCCCTCCGTAAATATCGGAATGCCTATAAGCCCCAGCATAACGTAAACAACAACGCTCAATGCTCCGAATTTTCCTCCGAGAAGCATAGCCGCAAGAACTATGAAAAACACCTGAAGCGTAACATTTATGTAGGGGATAGGTATTCTTATAAACGCTCCTATTGCTATAAGCGCGGCAAAGATCGCGCACATACAGATCATGACTGTTTTACTTTTAGCTTTCGTCATTTTTTCTCCTTATACTTATCTCGCCCGAATAGATTGCATCTTCCTTGCCGTTTTCATATCTGACTTTAAGAGCGAAATTATCATCAACTCCGAGCAACACCGCGGGAGTTATCGTTTCATTGTCAGCGCCCGAATAAATATTGATCTTTTCTCCCTGCCACATAAGCCGTTTTTTGTATTCAATAAGCCCGCCGTATTCGGGAAGCTGTTCATAAAGCTCCGTAAATCTGTCATAAAATTCGGCGGCTAATTTGTTTTTAGTATTCGGAATGTTTTCTTTAATCAACGCGCCCGCTGTGTCCGAAATTTCGGTCGGAAAACCCTCTTTCGGATAATAAACGTTTATTCCTATGCCTATTACAACGTGGTCAAACATTCCGTTTTCAATGTTTACAGCCGCTACAGTAGATATTCCCGCAACTTTTTTCCCGCCTGAATAAATGTCGTTCACCCATTTTATATCGGTCTTTATACCCGTTACATTTTCTATCGAAGCGCAGGCAGCGACCGCTGCGGCAGCAGTTATTTTAACCGACTCTTTTGCGGAGAATTTCGGGTGCAATAAAATACTTAAATAAAGTCCAGTATCAGCAGGGGAGAAGAAACTTCGTCCGCGCCGACCATAACCGTTTGTCTGCTCGGACGCTATCATCATTGTCCCATCTTTTTCGCCTTTTATAGCAAGCTCATGAAGATATGCGTTTGTTGAACCGACTGTTTTCAGCAGAATAACATTACAGTTATTTTTTAAATATCGGCATATTCCCGATTTGCTAAGAACATCTCCGCTCTCGCCGAGCTGATATCCGCGATTTGTAACGGCATTGATTTCAAATCCGTCATTTCTAAGCGACTTTATTGATTTCCAGACCGCTCCTCTGGTGCAGTACAGCTTCTTTGCGATATATTCGCCCGAAATGTAATTGTTTCGGTTTTCTTCGAGAAGTTCAAGAACTTGTTCTTTTATAGTCAAGATCGTATACCTCTTTAGTATTCTTTGTATACAATTATAGCATCTGAAAAACATAATGTCAACCACACTCACAAAAGAGTTGACAATTATTTGAGATAAACGTGAACATTTTCACCGTCCCAAATGATTTTTTCAACAACTTTGTTTACAAACTCCCGCTTTTCAACCACCGTCAATTCGTCAAATCTATCGCTGAATTTCAGCAATTCTTCAGCAACAGCCTCAACATTGAATTTATCTGATTTCTTGATTTCAATTCGCGAAAGTTCTTCATTCAGCATTTTAATTTCATTCCCCAGATTTTTTATCTCGCTTTCTGCATATCCGAAAGTTGTATTGTCCGAGCCTGCAAAAGCGCGCATAAGTTTTGAGATTTCTTTTTCTTTGTGAGCTATCTGACTTTTGATTTCAGCCGAGTTGTCTGTTTCGGGAATATTTTTTATCAAAAGGCTAAGTTCCTGTTTTACCGAGCTGTCAATTTTCACAAGTTTCAATATTTCCCCGCACACGATTTTATCAAGTTCGTTTCCGCATACGTTTTTCATATCGCATTTAGTCTTGTGTGAGCGCTCTTTGTATTCGCACATATATGAAAACCTTTCGGTATTATCAGCATTTCTTGAGGTTATGCGGGGGCGCATATTATGCCCACATTTTCCGCATTTTACAAGTCCCGTAAAAATTGCAACAGTGTTTCTTGACGGCTTGTAAAACGTTTTTGAAGCATTTTGCCCCAGCAAACTCTGAGTTTTTATCCATTCCTCCGAGTTTATTATTCCCTTGTGTTTTCCGAGAGCAATTATCCATTCATCGGGAGAAGTCCTGCGGGATTTTTTTCCGCTTTGAGTTGTTCTGCAAAACGGCATAATTCCTCGCTTTCCGCTTATTTCATCTTTTGTAAAGCAAACATCGCACCCAAGCTCTTTAAAATACGAAAGCGAATTTTCATCTGCCGTGCAGTAAACGGGATTTTTAAGTATATCTCTTACCGCCCTTGTGCGGAAGTCATTCCCTCCGCGCGACTTAATTCCGTTTGCAATAAGCCATGACGTTGTTTTTGTCAGCGAATGAAATTCAAGAAACTTTTCGTAGATCGTCTTTACCCTTAAAATTTCTTCCTTAACAGGCGACAGCTTGTATGCAAACCGCCGTTTTCCGTCAGCGTCCTTTATTTCGAGCTTTTCTCCCATAAATCCAAGCGGTGTTATTCCTCCGAGCCAGCGTCCTGTTCTTGCTAAAAGAACAATATTGTCGCGTATGCGCTCGGCAATAGTTTCACGTTCAAGTTGTGCGAATACCGCAGAAATGTTCATCATAGCGCGTCCCATGGGCGTTGAAGTATCAAACTGTTCTTTAATACAGACGAAACTTGTTTTTTGCTCGTTCAGTTTTTCGATAAGATTTGCGAAATCGCCGACATTCCTGCTTATTCTGTCAAGCCTGTAAACTATGATATAATCAAACGGCTTTTCGTTTTCAATTTTCATCATTTCCTTAAAGCGCGGTCTGTCAAGGTTTTTGGCTGAAAAGCCCTCGTCCTCGAAAACTGTTATGTCGCTGTCGCACGCTTCGGGGATGTGCGTTTTGATATATTCACGGCAGAGAGAAACTTGATTTTCAATGCTTTCTCCCTTTCCCGTAAACTTTGATTTTCTTGAATAAACCGCAATTTTCATATTACCCCTCTTTCTTACTGTAACTCGTAATCTTGTACAAGTCTGCTGTCATAATATACTTTCAAGGGGGCGTGAAGTATGACGGATAATTTAAAGAAAATTAGCGCAGTGGTACATATTTCGGATGAAAATATTTTAAAAAGACTGATATACGAAACCGATAAGCTGTTTGTTTACACTGTCCGCAAGTCGATTTACGGATACACTTCCGACGAAAAAAAGAGAATAATATCAAGTTTGATTTCAAAATTAAAGTAAAAAAATCACCGAACAAATCGTTCGGTGATTTTTGTTATCTGATATAAAAACGTTAATAGAATTTATATATTGACTTTTTGCACAAACAGTGATATAATATTTGCAGAGCAATTATTATATATTTATTTGCCAACGACAGCAGGTATTATAGAGATATAATAATCCTCTGATATATACAAAGATGATGGAGATGATATTTCGTGTTGTTGAAAATGCAACAAAATTCCGACAATTCCGAAAAGAAAAATGCTCTCGAAACCAAAAGGGTTCGGGAGCATCTCTTTTCAGATAATAGAACCGCGCTAAAACTCGCACAATGTTGATACGGCAACTTTCCTTGACATCTCGGCATAAATGTGATATGATAAAAGTGTGATTTGAACCTATAAAAAGGAGGCGGTAGAGTGTTAAAAGCCGCAATATGCGACGATGAACCCGCTATGCTTGACTACCTTTACGAACACATTTCGGAGGAATTCAAGCAACAGGGCGAGGACATTCAAATAGCTAAGTTCACGTCGGGCAATGATTTTCTTTCCGCACACAAAAAAGAGCCGTTCGACACGGTTTTCCTTGACATAGATATGCCCAAAATAAGCGGGTTTGACATTGCCGAGAAAATAAGCGGCAACAAACATACACTTATAATATTTGTGACTACTCACGATGAGCTTGTTTTTTCCTCGTTAAAATTTCAGCCGTTAAGATTTATAAGAAAAACACATCTTAACAGCGAACTGTCAGAAACGGTGTCGGCTGTTATCAAGTACGTTGCCAAAAGCATTGCTGAAAGAAAAATTGAATTTCAGACTAAAGACCGCAAAATATACCTTTCTTCCGATGAGATAGAGTATATCGAAGTTTACGGTCATTGGCTGCGGGTAGCCGTTATTGATAGTGAACCTGTTGAATGCTATGGAAGTCTTTCCGAATTTGAAAAAATCCTTGTTCCTGTCGGATTTGTGCGTACATATAAAAGCTATCTTGTCAATTTAAAATATGTTTACTCTATGGAACAAACAAAGGTCGTTATGGACAGTAAAACCGAAATACCTCTCAGCCGATACAAGGCTTCCGAAATTAAAGAAAAATTTAAAGAGTATTTACGGAGTACATTATGAATGGTATAATAGAAATCGTCGCATCTCTCGCAGAGTGTTGTATTTTTGTCAGATTATGCAACGGTTACTTAGGATTTAAGAACGAGAAGTTGAAATGGCTTAAATCATTATGCCTGTTTTTGTTGTCTGCCTTAATTGATGTTTTTTTATCTCAAGTAAAAGGATTTGAGATTGTTTCAATAGTATTAAACTTGCTAATTTTGTTTACATACTCAATGATATTCTTAAACGGAAAAATACTTGAAAAAGTGCTTGTTTCCATTATCCCTACAACGACCGCACTCCCTATAAATCTGATTGTAATAACCACTTTCGGAGCTTTATCGGGAAATGACCGCTCCGCCTCTCTTGTTGGCGGAGAAATGCGAATACCCGTTTTGTTTTTCACAAAGGCTCTGTTCTTTTTGGTGTGCGAAGTTATTATAAGGACAAAAAACAAGCGTTCAACAAATTTAACGGGTTATCAATGGGCAATTCAGCTTTCCTGCTTTTTCATTTCATTCATAATGTCAAGCCTGCTCTGGAACATTTGCCGAATATATAGCGACACCTCCCCGATATTCCTAATAATTTTTCTGATGATTGCCGCCTTGAATATTCTCCTTTATGTTCTTATGAACAAAATGCATCGTGATAATATTTCAAAAGAGGAATATCGCCTTTTGAAAGCAAGCCTCGCATCGCAGGAGAAATTCGCAGTCGAGGCAAAAGAGCGTTATACTGAAATGAAAACTCTGCGCCACGATGTAAAGCACTATCTTTCCGCGACCGCTGAGCTTATTACGAACGGAGAACCCGAAAGAGCAAAGTCATACATTGAAAGCGTTATAAACGAGAAGATAAATCACGCTGTCGTTGGTGTGAATACGGGTAGTGCAGTTATAGACGCGGTTATCAATCGGCGTTTGGAGATATGCGCTGAAAAAAAGATTGAAATGAAATGCCTTATTGATACCCAATTTGTGTCTGATAATGATGTCGATGTGAGCATACTTCTTTCAAATCTTCTTGATAATGCCATAGAGGGCTGTTTGAACTCCAACGTTCCGCAAATAGAGCTTATTGTCAAAAGGAAGAAATCTATGACATATGTTGCGGTCAAAAACAGTATCGCGGGATCTGTTTTAGACAAAAATCCCGGACTGAAAACAAACAAAAAGGACAAGTCAGCGCACGGATACGGTATTCGGTCTATAAAAAATATTGCCGAGAAGTACAACGGCAGTGTTGATTTTAAGGAAGAAAACGGATGTTTCATTACTGAAATTTGGTTAGAATTGGAAAATATATGCTATTCGTGATGTGAGAGATACCACTTGCGCTAAAAGTATTGCAATTTAAACTTTAATCGGCTATAATGGTGATAGAAATGGGGTAGATATTTCGTGTCAAATTTCAGCAGACGAGAGCTTATCGGTTCATTGCTTTGTCCTTTTTTAACATTGTTCTGGGGCGCACTCCGCTTTGTAAACGATATTCTGATTTTAGGAATGGGACTTACAGGCAAAGATACTTTTCATATAATGTACATCGTCGCTTTTTTCATTGGCGGTATTTTACCTGCAATTCTTACGCTTGCGCTCGGAGTTCATACAGAGCAGTATCTGAAAAAACGTATCATAGTAATTGTTATCATATATGTAGCCAACAATTGCATAGGAATGCTAGGTTATCCTGTTATAATGATCCCGCTGTATGTACTGGTCGGTGTGGGATCGATCGTTTATCAGGTTTTAAAGGTTCAGAACGAGGACACAAGCGGTTCTGAACGGGCAGTTCTGATGCTTTCCGACATCACTGTGTACTGGTTATTATATTGGGTAATTTACTGGTTTACAGACTATGTGATAAAATAAAAGCCGATTAATTTTTATAATATGTTCATAAATTCTGATTAGCTTACTATTACATAATATTATACCTCACCAAATCCCAACGGATAAGGTGAGGTTTTTATTTTTGCATCAATCAGATTATTGTTAACGATAGAAAGCGAAAGATTGATTTAAATAAATGTTTTTAAAAGGCTAGTTTATACGGTCTGCCCGTTATTTTAATTTAACAAGTTCAACTGCTTTAAAATTCTGAATACGCCCGCTATTATCCCTCATTTGCCATTAGCCTTACCATAACGGCTTTTTGTGCGTGCAGACGGTTTTCAGCCTCGTCAAAGATCTCCTTTGCGTGCTGTTCAAATACTTTAGAGGTTATTTCTTCTTCGCGGTGTGCGGGCAGGCAATGCATAACTATTGCGTCGGATTTTGCCGATGCCATAACATCATCGTTTATCTGATAACCCTTAAACGCTATCCTGCGTTTTTCTACCTCGTCTTCCATTCCCATAGACGCCCATACGTCCGTATAAAGTACGTCCGCGTCAGCGGCAGCTTCTACGGGGCTGTTTACGATCTTGAAGTTTTCATAATCCCTTGTAAAATCAAGTACCTTTTCGTCTGGATAGTAACCCTCGGGGCAGGCGAGAGTAACATTCATTCCAACTTTAAGACAGCCTACCGTCAGAGAATTTGCCATATTGTTTCCGTCGCCTATATAGCAGAAGTTCAAACCCTCTAGCTTGTTTTTGTATTCGCGTATCGTCTGTAAGTCTGCAAGTACCTGGCAGGGATGGCAAAAATCCGTCAGTCCGTTTATTATGGGAATAGAACCAAATTCCGCAAGATTTTCTACCTCGGACTGTTCAAACGTTCTTATCATAATTCCGTTCAGATAGCGCGAAAGAACGCGAGCAGTATCCTGAACAGGCTCTCCGCGCCCTATCTGAAGTTCCTTTGAAGAAAGGAACAGCGCGTTTCCGCCGAGCTGGTACATTCCCGTTTCAAAAGAAACACGAGTTCTTGTAGAAGCCTTTTGGAAGATCATTCCGAGCGTCATGCCTTTTAAAATGTTGTGAGGGATACCGTGCTTTTGCTCGTATTTGAGCTGATCCGCGAGATTAAGTATGTCAATTATCTCCTCAGTGCTCAGATCGAGCAGTTTCAATAAATGTTTCATTATAAAAAATCCTTTCAGTTTTATTATTTATTTTGCCGTTTCTATCACGCAAAATGTAAACGCAGCAGGGAAGAGAACTATAAGAATATCGCCGATGTTGAAATTATTGTTAAAGCTGAAGAACAGCGATACAAGCGCAAGAAGCGTTACGCATATTCCCGATATAAGAGCGGGCTTTCTTGCCTTTTCCTTGTTAAATATCGTCAGCATAACTCCGTACAATCCCATTGCAGCGAATGCGAAAGAAGTAAGAAGAAGTCCCAGGAGATTTCCTAAAAAGCCCATCATGTCGCCGCTTCGTATTGTTGAAAAAATTGCAAATCTTATAAAATAGCTTCTTCCGAAAAGCACCTGAAAATTAAATATCAAAGCCACTGCTGCTATCAAAAGACTTACTACCGAAATGATCTGAGTTGCTCTTTTCATTTTTTCTCCTTTCTCATTTTAAGATATTTGCAAGTATTTCCATTCCCTCGTCAATTTCCTCATACGATATTGTAAGAGGTGGTAGAAGTCTTAATTTTTCTTTTGCGGTAAGAACCAAAAGCCCGTTGTCGAGCGCTTCTTTTGCCGCGTCGTGCGCGTCTTTTGACTTTAGTTCAATGCCTATCATAAGACCTATTCCCGAAACGGAAACGACTTCGGAGAGCGCTTTCAGTTTCTCGCGGAAATATTCTCCCTTTTTATTGACTTCGTCAAGAAATCCGTCCGAGTTTAAGGTATCTAAAACGGCAAGTCCTCCTGCGCATACTATAGGATTTCCGCCGAAAGTAGAAGCGTGAGTTCCCGGGGTAAGTACCTTTGCGCATTTATCGCCCGAAAGACAAACTCCTATCGGAACTCCTCCCGCAAGCCCTTTTGCAAGCGTTGTAAGATCAGCCTTATGCCCGAAATTATCTCCGCACAGGAATTTTCCCGTTCTTCCTACGCCTGTCTGTACCTCGTCCGCAATGGTTATAACATCCTTTTCTTTGCAGAGCTTGAATATTTCGTCTACAAAATCCTGTTCGAGCTTTATAACTCCGCCCTCGCCCTGAACATATTCAAACATTACCGCGCAGACCGTGTCATCAAGTTTCTCGCGCAAATCCGAGATGTTGTTTGCTTCAACGTTTATAAATCCCTCTACAAAAGGGAAGAAGTAGTTGTGAAAAACGTCTTGTCCCGTTGCGGAAATTGTCGCTAAAGTTCTGCCGTGAAACGAGTTTTTAAGAGTTATTATATTGTGGCGGCCTTTTCCGTATTTGTCAAAGCTGTACTTTCTTGCAATTTTTATCGCACATTCA
The DNA here is from genome assembly GCA_947627205.1 of uncultured Clostridia bacterium. GTDB lineage: Bacteria > Bacillota > Clostridia > Oscillospirales > Ruminococcaceae > CAG-115. Next base: position 95,390 of record CANQVE010000002.1, read on the forward strand.
TTTGCTTCCGCTCCCGAATTTCCGAAGAACATATTCGTATATCCTGCCGTTTCGCAGAGCGCTTTTGCAAAGTCAGCCTGAATTTTCGTGTAGTAATAGTTTGAGGTATGCTGAAGTTTTTTTGCCTGGGAGCATATTGCTTCTACCCATTTGTCGTTGCAATATCCCAAGGAATTTACTCCTATCCCCGAACCAAAGTCGATATACTTTTTCCCGTCCTCATCAGAAGAAACGACCTTTTCGCCGTTATCCAGAACAAGATCGTATCTCCCGTATGACTGCATAACATATTTGTTAAATTGTTCAATCGTACTCATTTTTAACCTCTCATGCAACTATCATTGTTCCCGCGCCAATATCCGTCAAAAGCTCAATAAGAATGGAGTGCGGTATTCTTCCGTCGATTATGTTCGCCTGCTTAACTCCTCTGCGTACAGCCTCTACACAGCACTCTATTTTTGGTATCATTCCTCCCGAAATGATACCCTGTTTTTTAAGATAAGGAACTTCGCTTACTCCGACAGTCCTGATTATCGTATTCTCGTCGTCCTTATCCTCCAAAAGACCTTTAATATCTGTCAGCAGTATAAGGCTCGGAGCTTTCATTTCCGCGGCAATTCTCGCCGCGGCAGTATCGGCGTTTATGTTGTATACAGTCCCGTCCTTTCCGCGCCCTATCGTCGAAATAACGGGAATATAACCGTTGTCGAGCGCGTTTTGAATTATTTCGGGGTGGACGTCTGTTATTTCGCCGACATACCCTAAATTTTCGTCGAGCATTTTTGCTTCGATCATATTTCCGTCAAGTCCGCAAAGACCTATCGCTTTTCCCTCGTGGCTTTCAAGCATAGACACAAGGTCTTTGTTTACCTTTCCAGCGAGAACCATCTGAACGATGTCTATAGTTTCCTCGTCAGTATAGCGCAGACCGTTTACAAACTTGCTTTCTTTTCCGATCTTTTTGAGCATATCGTTTATTTCGGGACCGCCGCCGTGTACCAGAACAACTTTTATCCCGACGAGCGAAAGCAGAACAATATCCTGCATTACGGCCTGTTTCAGTCTGTCGTTTGTCATGGCGTTTCCGCCGTATTTAACGACAACTACCTTGTTGTTGTATTTCTGTAGGTAGGGGAGAGCCTCTACCATTACGTTTGCCCGAATATCATAATCAATTTCCATTTTTAAAATTTCCCCTCATATCCCGCGGACTGTAAAGCCCGATTTTTTATAAACTTAATTAAGTCCTGTATTCAGCGTTTATTTTTACATAATCGAACGTAAGGTCACAGCCCCATGCTATTGCGTTTCCGTCGCCGCTGTTCAATGAAACAATTATCTTGATTTCTTCCTCGGAGAGTATCTCCTTTGCGGTATCTTCCGAGAAATCAACGCCCGCGCCGTTTTTGCATACGGGAATTTTTCCCTTTACGCTCGCAAGTTCAACGTCGGTCTTATTTATGTCAAATTCCGCGTCGGCATATCCTATCGCGCAAAGTATACGTCCCCAATTTGCGTCAGCCGCAAACAGCGCCGCTTTTACAAGGCTGGAAGAAATAACGGATTTTGCTACGATTTTCGCAGCTTCCTCATTCGGAGCGCCGCTTACTATACATTCGATGAGCTTTGTCGCGCCCTCTCCGTCGCGCGCGGTTTCTCTTGCAAGGTTCATCATAACTGCATAAAGAGCATTTACAAACTTTTCGTAGTTTTTGTCCTCGCAGATTATCTCGTCATTTTCCGCAAGACCTGACGACATAAGTATTAGCGAATCATTTGTGGAAGTGTCGCCGTCAACGCTGACCATATTATAAGTCAATGCGCAGACCTTTCTCAATGCCTTTTCAAGCAGTTCGCCGTTTATTTTTACATCTGTAGTAATAAACGCGAGCATTGTCGCCATGTTCGGATTTATCATTCCGCTTCCTTTTGAAATTCCTCCGACATGACACTTCTTTCCGCTAAGCTCAAATTCAACCGCAAATTCTTTCTTGCGTGTATCCGTTGTCATTATTGCCTCACAGGCAAAAGGGCTTCCTTTTTCGCTTAGTGAACCCGTAAGTTCAGTAATTACATTTCTTATAGGTTCAATGCTCAGCTTCTGACCAATAACTCCCGTTGAACCTACAAGTATATCTTCTTTTTTAAGTTCAAGAGTTTCCGCCGCAAGACTGCACATTTCTTCGGCTATTTCAATACCGTTGTCGTTGCAGGTGTTGGCGTTTCCGCTGTTTACAATGATCGCCTGTGCATAGCCGTCTTTAAGATGTTCCTTGCATACAAGGATAGGTGCGCCCTTTACCTTGTTTTTTGTAAACATAGCCGCCGTCCTGCACCTTACAGAGCATTTTATAAGAGCAAGGTCGCGCTTTGTAGTATTTCCCGCTTTTATTCCCGCAATAACGCCCGAAGCGGTAAATCCCTTTGCGGCACACACACCGCCGTCTATAAAATCAAATCCCTCAAATTTAACCATTTTAAACCTCTTGTATCATATCAGTTTTCGTTTGCTTTAAGCTCGCTAATAACTTCCGACCAGAAATTATTGTCATCTGTAAAAGCGTTTTTATCTAGCTTTTTAATTTGTTCTTCTAATTTTTTTAACTTGTCGGTTGAATTGTCCGTCTCGGAATTTTCCGTATTTTCGGCATTTTCTGTAATTTCAGCTTCTTTATCTTCCGACTCGGCAATAAAATCACGGTAATGCTTTAGCTGTCTTCCGAAAACCGCAAGCGAGCTTGACGCATAAGCAACGCGGTTCCTTTCTCTGTCAAGAAGAAAAATATTCCCGTCTGCTCCGAAGCCGATAAAATTTTTAGTTCCCGAAACTTCAGCTGTAATTATATACGGCTTGTTCAGATAATTAAGAACAAAAAATTTTTCATGTTTAAGAAATTTTATATTCAGAACTTCTTCGTCGGGTACCCAAACCCTGATTTCCTTATAATACATAAATAACCCTCAACTTCAATTATACCCGATAAGCACTTTTACTTACGAAAACCGAATTTAAACTAACCCTGCTTTTTCGTCAATTCCCATCATTATATTCAGACACTGTACCGCCGCTCCCGATGCGCCCTTTCCGAGATTGTCGATCCGCGAACAGAGAACGAGCCTCTCATCGTTTCCGTTTACGAATATCTGCATATTGTTTGTTCCGCTTATGTTATTAGCTCCGATAAAACCGTCCTCGGGCTCACCCTCGGGCATTACCTTTACAAAATAAGAGCCGTTCTTATCGTAAAATTCCGAAAGCGCATTTCTTATGTCGCACGCTGTATATTTTTTTGTAAGAAGTCTTGTAAATATCGGAACAGTCACTACCATTCCCGAAAAATAATCGCATACAAGCGGGTTAAATATAGGCGCATCTGAAAGCCCGCAGATCTTCTGCATTTCGGGGAGATGCTTGTGCTGTTGAGTAAGCGCATACTGACGAGGACTGTCATATTCCGCAGGGCGGTTTTCGCCCTCGTAAACGGCGATAGCTTTCTTTCCCGCGCCGCTGTATCCCGAAACAGCATGGCATACAACGGGATAATCTTCGGGCATTATGCCGAGCTTTATAAGCGGATATACCATTGAAATAAAGCCGCTCGCATAACAGCCGGGAACAGCCGTTCTGTTGCTGTTTTTTATTTTATTCCTGAATTCCGTTCCAAGCTCGGGAAATCCATACGCCCAGCCGGGATTTGTCCTATGCGCAGTAGAAGCGTCTATTATCCTCACTTTATCTCCCGCCATTGCGACAGCCTCTTTTGCCGCGGCGTCGGGCAGACATAAAAACGTGAAATCGGCAGAGTTTATCATCTTTCTGCGCTCGTCGTAGTCCTTGCGCTTGTCCTCGTCAATTTTCAGCAGTTCAATATCATTTCTGGCTTCAAACCTTTCGAGAATTTTAAGCCCCGTAGTGCCCTCTTGCCCGTCAATATAAACCTTAACCATTGTTAAGCTCCTCTAGTTTTTTCTTTACAGAATTTATCTGCGTCAGCACGCTTTCAGGCGACGGACCGCCGAAAGATTTTCTCTCTTTAACGCAGGTTTCAAGATTTATAGCTTCATAAACATCATTGTCGAAAAGCTCGCTCGCTTTTTTGTATTCGTCGAGAGGAAGTTCTTCGAGCGTTGTGTTTTTGCTTATACAAAGAGCTACAAGCCCGCCCGTAATTTTATAAGCTGTTCTGAACGGCATACCTTTCTTTACTAGATAATCCGCGCAGTCCGTTGCGTTTATAAAGCCCTTTGCGGCGGCTTTTCGCATATTGTCCCTAAGAACGGTCATTGTCGCCAGCATGGGCGTAAACGTTGAAATACAGAGCTTTATATTGTCTACAGCGTCAAAGATCGCTTCTTTGTCCTCCTGCATATCCTTATTATACGCAAGCGGCAGACCTTTCATCATAGTAAGGAGCGTCATATTGTCGCCAATGACACGCGCTGTCTTGCCCCTGATAAGCTCTGTAACATCGGGATTTTTCTTTTGAGGCATTATGCTCGAACCCGTTGAAAAAGCGTCGTCAAGCTCTATAAACTTAAACTCCCAACTGCACCATAAAATTATTTCCTCGGAAAATCTTGAAAGATGAACCATACAGATCGAAAGCGCATTTGCAAGCTCCATACAGAAATCTCTGTCCGAAACTCCGTCAAGCGAGTTTTCCATAGGCTCTTTCATATTAAGCAGGGAAGTGGTGCGGAAGCGGTCGATATTGTATGTCGTCCCCGCAAGAGCACAGCTTCCGAGAGGATTTACGTTCATTCGCTTTTCCGTGTCGCAAAGCCTGTCAATATCTCTTAACAGCATCTGTGCATACGCCATAAGATGATGCCCGAATGTAATAGGCTGGGCGCGCTGTAAATGAGTATAGCCGGGCATTATAGTATCGGCATTTTCTTCGGCAAGTTTGCAGAGAATTTCAATAAGCGTTGAGAGTAGCTGTTTAATTTCCTTTATTTTGTCGCGCAGATAAAGCCGAATATCAAGAGCTACCTGGTCGTTTCTCGAACGCGACGTATGAAGCCTTTTTCCAACGTCGCCGAGACGCTTTGTAAGCTCTGCTTCGATAAACATGTGAATATCTTCCGCGTTCGGATCGAATACAAGTTTTCCGCTGTCTATATCCGCGAGAATTTCTTTTAAACCGCCGATTATCTCAAGGCTGTCGCTCATACTTATAATGCCCTGTTCTCCGAGCATCGTCGCGTGAGCTATACTGCCCGCAATATCCTGCCTGTACATTCTCGCATCAAAAGAAATAGAAGAGTTGAAAGCATTTACGCCCTCATCAACCTCTTTTGAAAATCTTCCTGCCCACATTGCCATAATAAAAGTTACTCCTGTTGAATTTATATTATTAAACAGCAAAGCGGTTTTTCACCACTTTGCATGATATTAAAACAGCTTTTCAAAAACTTCAAACGTTTCATCGCTCATTTTGCGTACAGATCCCGAAAGCGACATGGTGGAGAAACGGCCGTTTTTGTCACATTTCAGCGGTTTCAATGACGATTTCGTGTTCCCGAAAAGCAGGGTTTTCGCCGTTTCAAGCGGTATCTCTCGCGGTAATATTTCCGAGCCGTGTTCGCCGCTTGCCGCCTGTTCCGCACAACAAGTCTTTGGTTCTTGTGTAAACAGATGCGGAGGTTCGGGAATTTCCCATTCGCGGTATTCTCGGGTTATATCATCGGGAATACGGTTCTCTTTTGGGTTTTCCATTCTGCTGTAGCGAAAACTTATATATGTGTTTTTCCCCGTAACAAGCCCGTTGTCACGGTATACTGCTACGAACTCTCCGCGAGGCTCTCTCCAATAATATGCCGTGCCCTTTGGAATAAGAGCGCTGTACGCTCTGCCAAGCTCGCGTATGGTGTACTCAAACGCACACTCTATTTTCTCAACGGGAAGCCTTGCCATGACGGCCAAAGTTCCGTTTATAAGCGTCACGGGGTAAATAATATCGCCGACTTTAACCGATTTTATGTGAGGCATGATCGTATGATGACTGCCGTACACAACTTTCAAAGGACCTGTGTCGCCGGCCTTTTGGACCTTTGACACATATTCCTTTGACCAATAGACCATAAAACCGCTCATTATTTCTTGTTTCTGTCAGCGTCAAGCAATGCCTTTACCTTGATAGGCAGACCGAACAGGTTTATAAATCCTGCGCTGTCTTTCTGGTTGTATACATCATCTTCGCCGAATGAAGCAAAGTCCTCGCTGTAGAGAGTATACGGAGAAGTAACGCCCGCATTTATGATATTGCCCTTGTAGAGCTTCAGCTTTACATCGCCCGTAACAGTCTCCTGCGTCTTATTTACAAAAGCATCCATAGCTTCGCGCAGGGGAGTATACCACTGACCATTATAAACAAGCTCCGCATATTTCTGCGCAAGTCCGTATTTATAGTGCTGTGTTTCCTTGTCAAGACAGATAGTTTCAAGAACTTCATGAGCGTGATAGAGAATAGTTCCGCCGGGAGTTTCATAAACGCCTCTTGACTTCATTCCGACAAGTCTGTTTTCAACAACGTCAAACAAACCTATACCGTTTTCTCCGCCAACCTTGTTCAATGCCTTGATGAGCTTTACGCCGTCCATTTCTTCGCCGTTAAGCGCGGTAGGAACGCCCTTTTCAAAATGAATGGTTATATAAGTGGGCTTGTCGGGAGCCTGCTCGGGAGAAACACCGAGTTCAAGAAATCCCTCTTTATTATACTGCGGTTCATTTGCAGGATCTTCAAGGTCAAGTCCCTCATGAGAAAGATGCCACAGGTTCATATCCTTAGAATAGTTTGTTTCGCGCGTTATCTTTATGGGAACATTATGCGCCTCTGCATAGTCAATTTCCTGATCGCGCGACTTGATATCCCAAATTCTCCAGGGAGCAATTATCTTCATTTCGGGAGCAAGCGCCTTTATCGTAAGCTCAAAACGAACTTGGTCGTTGCCTTTTCCCGTACAGCCGTGGCAGATAGCGTCCGCGCCCTCTTTCTTTGCTATCTCAACAATTCTCTTTGCAATGGGCGGACGAGCAAAAGATGTTCCGAGGAGATAACCCTCATACTTTGCGCCCGCTTTGAGAGTAGGGAATACAAAGTCGTTTACAAATTCGTCCTGAATGTCCTCGATGTAGAGCTTTGAAGCGCCTGTTTTCTTCGCGCGCTCTTCAAGGCCCTCTATCTCTGCATCCTGTCCGACGTTTCCCGCAACGCAAATTACCTCACAGCCCGGATAAGTTTCCTTGAGCCAAGGAATGATGATCGACGTATCAAGTCCTCCGGAATATGCAAGAACTACTTTTTTTATCTGATCTGCCATAATTAAAAAACTCCTTTACAGAAAAAATTATTTACATATTTGATTTTACATTTATTCATTTTATTTGTCAAGCATAAATATTCATTCTAATGAATATTATTTAAATATTTAACAAAAATTTTAAAATTATTCCGATAAATAGTGAATATAATTGAATAACATTCATTATTTGTTATTTTAATACGCTTGACAAAAACGTTTCATATTGTTATAATTAAAATATGAAACGGAGGGGATATTATGAAAATATCTGAAAAACTTGATTGTCTGCTTACAAGGAAAAGAATAAGCAGGAGCGACTTTGCAAAATCAGTGGGGATAACCTACAGAGCGCTGTATTACTATCTGAACGGCGACAGAAAACCAAGAAAAGAAATATTGAACAGAATGGCAGAACAGCTCGGAGTAACGCCGGAATTTCTTTCAGACAACAATATTGATATCGAACTTTCTGCAGAGGACAAACTGTTAAAAACTCTTATGGACAACGGCAGAAGAAGTACGGGCGCTATAAGATTTGTTGAAGAAACAAAAGGTTTGTTTGCGGGAAACTCTATTTCCGACAAGGATAAAGAGTTGCTGATAGAGTGTCTGAATGAGATCTATCTTGACAGCCGCAAAGAAAAGCCGTGATATTTGCGTTTTGTGACCGCGCTCTTCCGAAAGACAGGAGCTATAGATGAAACGGATCATTGAACTTGCAAACAGAATTAGAAACGAATACGGCGCAAACGCATTAGAAACGGCAGAAGATCTCGGTGTAAAAGTCTGGTTCAGAAAACTCGGTTCTCTGAAAGGGTTTTATTTGTCCGAAAACGGTACAAGATATATAGTGATAAACGAAGACCTTGATGATAAGATGAAAGAGGTCGTCTGTGCCCACGAGCTTGGTCACGATATGCTCCACAGAGAGCTTTCCGAGGGAAGAATTCGCGAGACCACATTATTTCTCGAAAACAGCAGGACCGAGCGTGAAGCAAACTTGTTTGCGGCGTCTTTGCTTATTTCCGACAGCGAGATACTGACTGAACTTGAAAGCGAAAATTCTCTCGAAGCGCTTTCCCAAAAGCTCGGTTATCCGACCGAGATAATTTCGTATAAGCTCATTGCCCTTAACAGCGAGGGCAATGATTTCAATATATCCGATATCAAAAATGATTTCTTAAAGGGATAAATAAAATGGACATAAAATCGGTTTTAAAAGACCTCACTGACTGCGCGGGAGTTTCGGGCGACGAATTTTCTGCTTCCGAAAAGGCCGCGGAATATCTGCGTGAATATGCCGAAAAGGTAAGCGTCGATAAATTCGGGAGCGTTACGGGGTTTATACCGTCGGGAAAGCCTCAGGCGAAAACGCTCCTGCTTGACGCTCATATAGACCAAGTAGGGCTTATTGTGACCTATATTGACGAAAACGGCTTTATAGGCGCGGGAACTTGCGGTTCTCCCGATCTTAAAACGCTTCTTGCTCAGTCGGTCACTATTCACGGGAAAAAAGATGTTCTCGGAGTTATTTCAACTCTCCCTCCTCATGTTAAAAAAGAAACATCTGTTCCCGAAACAGGCGATATTTATATAGACGTCGGCATGTCCAAAAATAAAGCCAAAGAATATATTTCGCTCGGCGACAGGATAACCGTAAATTCAAAGTTCCGCGAATTGTCGGATAAAATAGTATCAGCTCCCGCAATTGACGACAGAAGCGGTGTTTGCGCTGTACTTTCAGCTCTTGAAAAATTGAAAGGCAAAAAGCTGAAATATAATATTGCGGTATGCTTTTCCTGCCGTGAAGAAACAGGGGAGAGCGGAGCAAAGATGAACGGCTATAAACTTAGCCCCGACGAAGCGATAGTTGTCGATGTTTCTTTCGGAAACACTCCCGACAGCTCTCCAAAAGATACCGCAAAGCTCGGAAGCGGTGTTATGATAGGGTTTTCAGCTTCTCTCGACAAGGAAATGTCAAATAAACTGTGCAGTCTTTCGCAGAGCTTCAATATTCCTTACACCCGCGAGATAATGCCAAGTACAACGGGAACAAACGCGGACGCTCTCGGAATATGCAAAAGCGGAATAAGATGCTGTACGCTTTCGATACCCATAAGATATATGCATACGCCCGTTGAAACAATAGACCTGAGCGATATAGAGAACACGGCGTCGCTTATCTGCAAATATTCGGAGGAATAACGGTATGCTCAGAAAATTATGTGAAATAAACGGAGCTTCGGGCGATGAAAGCAGAGTGCGCGAATTTATAAAGGATAATATAAGCGCAGATGAAGTCTATACCGACAATGTCGGTAATCTCATCGTATTCAAAAAAGGCAGGAAAACTCCCAAAAACAAGATAATGTTCGCCGCTCATATAGACGAAGTGGGACTTATGATAACGTATGCGGACGAAGAGGGTTTTCTGCGCTTCGGGGCAGTGGGCGGCATAGATCCGTCTGTTATTATCGGCAGAGGGTTCAGGCTTGAAAACGGAAAGTATGCTGTTTGTTCGACAAAAGCTGTCCACCAGCAAACCAAGGACGAGCGCAAAATAATGCCCGAAATAAGCGAACTTTATCTTGATATCGGAGCAAGCTCCCGCGAAGAAGCCGAAAGCATTGCGCCTCTTGGGAGCTATGCATATTTTGACGCGGAGTATTTTGAATTCGGAGACGGTTATTTAAAAGGAAAGTCAATTGACGACCGAGCGGGCTGTCTTGTCCTTATGGACATGATAAACAAAACGCCCGAATATGATGCATGGTATGCTTTTACCGTCCGCGAGGAGATAGGAACGCGCGGAGCCGCCGCGGCGGCATTTGGCGTTGCTCCCGATATTGCTTTTGTAATTGAAACGACAACTGCCTGCGATATTGCGGGAGTTTCGGGTGCAAAAAAAGTTTGCGAGCTGGGAAAAGGCGCGGTTGTTTCTTATATGGACAACGGCACGCTCTATGACAGAGATTTGTACTCTCTTGCAATGAATACCGCAAATGAACATAAAATTCCCGTCCAGACAAAAACCGTTATTGCGGGCGGGAATGACAGCCGCGCAATAAGCGTGAGCCGTTCCGGAGTAAGGACTTGTGCTATTTCCGTTCCTTGCAGATATCTTCATTCGCCGTCCTGCGTTATTAAACTAAGCGATCTTGACGCTGTCAAAATGCTTTCGGAGAAAATGCTGTCTGCGGCGGCTGAAATATGATAAAGCGAATAATTTCAGAGGACGATCTTTTAATGCTCCCGAAAAGCGGGATAGAAGCTCAAAAAATAAGAGCGCTGTTAAAAGCATACGGAACGAATTATGATTTTTGCAGTTTCTATAAATCGGACGAGTTTATTTTAGCACGCTTTTATGATGAGTTTGTTATATGCGAATACGGCAAGGCGGATAATATCAAATTAGACGAATTGTGCGAATTTCTGACTTTCAGCGGTTTTTCAAAGATATTTTGTTCTGAAAATGTCGCAGTAGTTCTAAAAGGTGATCTTTCGCTCAATTGCAAAAAACTGAATTTAATGAAGTTCTGCGGAAAAGCTCCCGAAGTGTGCGGGAATTATACAGAGCTTTCTTTGACAGAAGCGTATGATATTCTAAAAACTTCGTTTGAAATAAATTTTGAGTCTTGGTATCTCGATATGTCGCACAGAATAAGGCACGGTATTTCAAAACTTTACGGCAATGACAGCTCTGTTCTTGCTGTTCAGCACGATCTTTGCGGAGAGGCTCTTTTGTCGCAGATAGCGACAATTCCAGAAAAGCGCGGACAGGGAAAGGCTTCGGAGCTTATTTTGTCCGTTTGCAAAATGCTTTGTAAAAGCAAGATTTTTTTGCTTTGCGAGGACAAGAATTTGTCGTTTTATAGGAAGCTGGGTTTCATTCAATCCGGGTTCAAGTGCGAACTTTCTGAATAAAATCTGAAATATTGTTCATATATATTGACTTATTTATAAAATTGTGATAAAATATATTATATGTTAATTTACGGAAGTGGTTTTTTATGCCGAATGGAAAACTTGTTGTAATAGAGGGGCTTGACGGCTGCGGAAAATCAACGCAGCTCGGACTTCTGACAGAGCATTTAAAAAAGCTCGGAAAGGATTTTCGCGCTGTAAGTTTTCCGAACTATGAAACGCTTAGCGGAAAGCTGGTCCGGCAATATCTTGACGGTACAATTAAATGCGAGGGAAAAAACGGAGCTTTTTCGGCTTCTGCTATCTATGCTGTTGACAGATATGTAAGCTACGTTACAGACTGGAAAGAATTTTACCTGAACGGCGGTTTTGTTATCACGGGAAGATATACGACTTCAAATGCAATATATCAATTAGCAAAAATGCCCGAAGAAGAATATGACTTATTTCTGGAATGGCTTTTTGATTTTGAGTATAAAAAACTCGGTATTCCCGAACCCGACCAGGTCGTTTTTCTGGATATGCCCGTTGAAGTTTCGCAGGAGCTTCTGAAAAAGCGTTATAACGGTGATGAAAATAAAAAGGATATCCACGAAAGAAACGTAAGTTTTCTGGAACAGTGCCGTAAAAGCGCATTGTACGCGGCAGAGCGCTGCGGCTGGGATATAGTCGAATGTGCAAAAGACGGCAGTCCGCTTTCTGTAGAAGATATTTTCAAAAAAATATGCGGACAGCTTCATATTATATGACCAAAGGAGAACAATAAAATGGTTTATGTATTTCTTGCAAACGGATTTGAAGAAACCGAGGCTATTGCGCCGATAGATATGCTGCGCAGGGCAAAACTTGATGTAATAACCGTCGGCATTGGCGGAAAGAAAGTTATAAGTTCTCATAAGATCCCTATGAAAGCAGATATTGAAGATAGAGATATTGAACTTTCGGACAAGCTCGAAATGATAGTTTTACCCGGAGGTTCTCTGGGAACTGAAAATCTTGAGGCTTCAAGTGTTGTTCAGTCGGCGATAGACTATTGCGCTGAAAATCATATCCCTATGGGAGCAATTTGCGCGGCGCCCTCTATCTACGGAAAAAGAGGATTTTTGAAAGGACATAAGGCTACTGCTTTTCCCAACTACAGAAAATACCTTGACGGCGCACAAATATCGGAACATAATGTTGTAACCGACGGACTTTTCACAACTGCTGCGGGAGCGGGAGTTTCGATAGATTTCGGACTTGAACTTGTAAAAGTTCTTAAAGGAAAAGAACTAAGCGACACGATACGCAACACGATACAATGCGAGAAATAAAATCAGCTCTAAGAAAAGAGCTTATTGCACGGAGAAAAGCAATGGACGCGGCGAAAAAAGCCGCCGCCGATGAAAGTATTTTCAGACAGCTTGTCCCCCTTGTAAATTCCGCGGGCAATGTTTTTTGTTATGCTTCTACAGAAATAGAAGTTGACACAAGACGAATTATAGAATACTGCTTGTCGAATAATATTCCCGTTGCATTGCCTGTCAGCGGCGAAAGCGAATTGTCATTCTACTATATCGACAATATAAATGAGCTGAAAAAAGGACGGTATAATATCGACGAACCGCCGATAAGCAGACCTGCTTATGACGGGGAAAAGACGCTTTGTATCGTTCCCGCGCTTTGTGCCGACAAAAACGGATATAGGCTCGGTTACGGCAAAGGATATTATGACAGGTTTTTAAAGAGCTTTAAAGGAAAGAGCGTTATAATTTGCTATAAGGATTTTTTATGTGAGATACCGAAAGAATCTCACGATATGCAGACAACGTTCACTGTTTTTGATGAATGATCTGCTTGACGGAGGTCGTAAATGGACGACAATAAATTGATTTTTAATTCTGACGAAAACGACGAAGAGAAGCCCGAAAACGAAGATCCTATTGAGGAAAAACTTGAAGAAACACAGGAGATCGCAAGTATTTCCGACTTTACGGGCGAGAAAAAACTGTTTTCATTGTCGGAGGATATGACAGAAAACGAAAGCTCCGACGAGTTGGAAAAGACACGTCTTATGGGAACTATAAAGGACACCCCCGTACAGAGTGTCCCCGTCGAAAACACTGTAAAGCGTAGAAAAAAACGCAGGAAAAACTCAAACATAGATCACACGAGAACTATGGGACAGGTATTTCTCGGAGTAATGATCGCAGTGGTTTCGCTTGCTGCGGGAGTTATACTTGCGGTATATACTATAAACGGTCTGCGTGATTTTACGGGAATGTCTAAGACTATACGCGAGGCGGAAGTGACTATCGACAGCAGTATGTCGCCCGACAAGATAGTTGACGAGCTGTACAGCAACGGTATCATAAATATGCCGTTTCTGATGAAAACATATATTAAATTTACCGATAACGGCGAAAAGCCTTTTCTGACGGGAAGCTATAAGCTGTATTCAAACATGTCCTACGGAAGCCTTATAACCACGCTTAAATCTCCAAAAGAATATACCGAACAAGTAAAGGTAACCATTCCCGAGGGATTGACGGCAAAGGAAGTAGGCGAGCTTCTCGAAAAGAATTATGTCTGCAAAGCATCTGATTTTGAAAAGTGCTATAAGCAGAAGCTGAATAAATATGATTTTGAAGAGGGCATAGAGGACAATCCCAACCGCCTGAATATGCTTGAGGGCTATCTGTTCCCGGACACTTATTTCTTCTATGTGGTAGACGATCTAAAGAAAGGTTTAAAGGTTGATACGACATATTATGCGGAAATGGCCGCGGACAAGATGTATGATACCTTTGAGGAGAAGATAACCAAATCCATGAAACAGCAAATGGAAGAACTTGGAATGTCGCTTGACGAAGTTATACGCCTTGCTTCTCTGATATGCTGGGAGGGTACTAATAAAACAAATATGGAGGGTATTTCGTCTGTATTCCATAACCGTCTGAACGATCCCGAAAAGTTCCCCATGCTCCAATCTGATACGACTGACACTTATATAGAAGAAGTAATTGATCCTGCGACAACCTCGGCAAATAAGGAAAAAATGCAGGCTATAAGGGACGCTTATGACACATATAAGTGTGAGGGACTTCCCGCAGGAGCAATATGCAATCCCGGTCTTGATGCGATAGAAGCGGCGATCAACCCTGCGAACACAAGTTATTATTACTTCCTCGCAAGCAAGGACGGAACATTCTATTGGGCAAAAACAGTTGAAGAACACGAACAGAATATCAAAGACGCCGCTCTGAGAGAAGAAAACAGCGGAAGCTGAGGTGGCAGATATTGTTTAGAAAAACAGAACTTCTTTCTCCCGCAGGAGACTTTGAAAGCCTGTTATATGCTCTCGATTACGGAGCGGACGCCGTTTATCTGGGCGGAAAAAGTTTCGGAATGAGAGCGGGAGCAAAAAACTTTACGGAAGAAGAACTTTGTTCAGCTGTGCAGACAGCGCATAAAAGAGGCGTAAAAGTCTACATTACCTGCAACATTGTTCCGAGCAATGATGAGATTGAACGCTTTCCCGAATTTATTTCTTCGGCAGTAAATGCGGGAGTTGACGCTGTGATCGCTGCGGATATAGGCATTATTTCCTTTATCCGCGAGCTTCAGCCTGATCTTGAAATTCACGCTTCTACGCAAACGGGTATAGTAAATTACAGGACAGCACTCGAACTGTATAAAATGGGGGTAAAACGTGTTGTACTAGCAAGGGAAGTCGATCTTGAAGAGATAAAAAAGATAAGGAAGAACATTCCCGACGATCTGGAAATAGAAGCGTTTGTTCACGGAGCAATGTGCGTTTCGTTTTCGGGGAGATGCCTTATTTCCGAATATCTCACAGGGAGAAACGCAAACCGAGGAGAATGTGCCCAGCCATGCAGGTGGGAATATTACCTTATGGAGCAAAAACGTCCCGGAGAATTCTATAAAGTCTTTGAGGACGAACGCGGGAGCTATATACTGAACGCCCGTGATATGTGCATGATAGAGCATATAGACGATCTGCTTGAAGCGGGTATAGACAGCTTTAAGATAGAGGGCAGGGCAAAGTCCGCATATTATACCGCTCTTACGACAAATGCATACAGAACGGCTCTTGACTGTACGCTGAAAAATGAAAAGATACCCGAATGGGTATTCGACGAAATGAATAAAATCAGCCACAGACCGTATTGCACAGGATTTTTCTACGGCAGTCCCTCTGCCGGGAGCGGTTCACAGGACGCGAACATTATAACAAACGGCGGTCAGTATTTTGCGGACAGCGGATATATCAGGGGTTATGATTTCGTGGGCGCTGTAGACGGCTGCGGTAATGGCGTGATGAAACTTACGGTCAGAAATTATTTTGAGATCTCCGATGAACTTGAGCTTGTTGTTCCGAAAAAAGCACCGATAAAGTTCGTTCCTCAAAAAATGTATTACAGCAGCGGAGAAGAAACGTCTGTAGCAAATCACGCAATGGAGCAGATAACTATAATAACGGACATTGATGTTCCCGAGCGTTCTCTTCTTAGAAAAAAGATTGCCGAAAAGAGGTAGTTTATGGATAATTCAGAAATCTTTCCTCATATTGACCATACGTTGTTGGATCCTGCGGCGGCGTCCGTACAGATAGCCTCGCTTTGCCGTGAAGCAATAAAATATCATACGGCGTCTGTTTGCATTCCTCCGTGTTTTGTAAAACGCGCGCGGAATAACTTTCCCGACCTTAATATATGCACAGTCATAGGATTTCCGCTCGGTTATTCTACTGCAAATGTAAAGTGGTTTGAAACAAAGGACGCGATAGAAAACGGCGCGGACGAAATAGATATGGTCATAAATCAGAATGAAGTGAAAAACAAAAGATATACTTTTGTTGAAAAGGAAATCGGTCTGATAAAAGACGCCTGCGGCGATAAGATACTTAAAGTAATAATAGAGACCTGCAACCTTTCCGAGCAGGAAAAGATAGAGTTGTGCAGAATAGTGACAAGTGCAGGAGCGGATTATATAAAGACATCAACAGGCTTCGGAAGAGCGGGCGCCGATATTGAGGATATTCGGCTTTTCAGAAAATATATAGGCGAAAACGTTAAAATAAAGGCGGCAGGCGGAATAAGTTCAAAAGAACAACTCGAATTATTCTTGAACGAGGGCTGTGACAGAATAGGAACGAGCCGTGCCGTTAAACTCCTTACTAAAGGTGAATGAAATGATAAAACGTGTTTTTCTGATCGTTTTGGACAGTTTCGGCATAGGAGAACTGCCCGATGCCGAGATGTTCGGCGACAAGGGCGCTAATACACTGCGCTCTTGTTATAACACGGGAATGCTTGTTGTTCCGAATATGGCAAAGCTCGGTTTATTCAACATTGACAGCGTTTCTTTCTCGGAAAAAGAAAAAGATCCGAGCGGAGCTTTTTTACGGCTTTCTGAGCTTTCAAAGGGCAAGGACACAACGACCGGTCACTGGGAAATCGCAGGTACAATAAGCGAAAAGGCTTTTCCTACTTTTCCCGACGGATTCCCGAAAAAAATAATCGACGAGTTTGAAAAAAGAACAGGCAGGAAAACGCTCTGCAACAAACCGTATTCGGGAACAAAAGTTATTGCGGATTACGGTGAAGAGCATATAAAAACGGGAGCGCTCATAGTTTACACTTCGGCTGACAGCGTTTTTCAGATTGCTGCGCATGAGGATATAGTTCCTGTCGAAACGTTGTACGAATATTGCAAGATCGCGCGCGAGATACTCACGGGAGAATATGCCGTAGGCAGAGTTATCGCACGTCCGTTTGAGGGAGAATTTCCGTTTACAAGAACTTCGCGCAGGCACGATTTTTCGCTTGTTCCGCCAAGAGATACAATGCTCGATATTTTGAGCGCCGACGGCTTTGAAACAATAGGCATAGGAAAAATAAGCGATATCTTCGCGGGAAAAGGAATAAAAACAGCGGAGCGTGAAATCGGCAACTCTGTTGATATGAAAATAACTTCCGAATATCAGAAAAAGGAATGGAGCGGGCTGTGTTTTACAAATCTTGTTGATTTTGATATGCAGTACGGTCATCGCCGCGATCCGCTGGGATATACAAACGCTTTGAATGAGTTTGACAGGTGGCTCGGCGGATTTATCGAAAAAATGCGTTCTGATGATGTTCTTATATTAACTGCGGATCATGGGTGCGATCCGTGCCACAGCGGTACTGACCATACCCGCGAGTATATTCCCGTATTGATATACGGCGATAAAATAAAGTCAGCAAATCTCGGAACAAGAGCAGGCTTCTGCGAGATAGCGGGTACTGTTCTGGATATGCTTGGAGCAAAGGGAAAAGTTGACGGAAAAGGCTTTGCCGATGAAATAATCAAAGAAAAAGATGTTTAATTTTAGTATTAAAATACCTGCTGCGGACGATATGAAATATTTTCTTTTGATAAACAAAAGGCTGTTTGGCGATAAATGTTTATCAGAGATCGACAGCGGTTTCGTTTTTGACGAAATATTAAATGACAAAAAGGGCATATTTCTTGCGGTTTATCATGGAAACAGAATGGCAGGATATGCTTATGCAGTCGAAGTCTTTTCAATGAAACGCGGTCATTATGCCGAAATCGTTGATTTTTATACGATCGAATACTACAGAAAAAACGGCGCAGACTTATATTTGCTAATGGCAATAGAGCAGTGGTCACGTCAGGCGGTATGCCGAGAGCTTGTATTCAGCACTGATGATGACAGTAAAAAGAGTCTGCTGGAAAAGTTAAGATACATAAAAGACGAGAACTCAAACGTTTACAGAAGAAATCTGTGATCTTTTATGTTAAATAAAGAAAGGAACCGATTAAAATGAGCGAATGTAATCACAATTGTTCGGGGTGTTCCGAAAATTGCTCGGAACGCGATCCGAAGAGCTTTCTTGAAAAGCCCCACGAGCTTTCCAATATAAAGAAAGTTATAGGCGTTGTAAGCGGAAAAGGAGGCGTCGGAAAATCTCTCGTTACTTGTATGAGCGCGGTCTTGATGAACAGAAGAGGTTTTAGTACCGCTATTCTTGACGCAGACATAACAGGACCGTCCGTTCCGAAAGCGTTTGGTATAAAGGAAAAAGCGCAGGGAAATGAAACTGCTATTTTCCCCGTAAAAACCAAAAAGGGAATACGGGTTATGAGCGTAAATCTGCTTTTGCCTGACGATACCGATCCCGTTGTATGGAGAGGTCCGATAATCGCAGGGACGGCAAAACAGTTCTGGACGGACGTTGTCTGGGACGATGTGGACTTTATGTTTGTAGATATGCCTCCGGGAACGGGTGATGTTCCGCTTACTGTGTTTCAGTCAATACCGCTCGACGGAATTATAGTCGTTACATCTCCCCAGGAGCTTGTATCAATGATAGTGGGAAAAGCGGTAAAAATGGCGGAAATGATGAATATTCCCATAATAGGTCTTGTGGAGAATATGAGCTATGTCGAGTGTCCTGACTGCAAAAAGAAAATAAGTGTATTCGGCGAAAGCCATATTGATGAAACTGCGACCAAATTCGGTCTGAAAGTCATAGCAAAACTTCCTATAGACGCAGAGCTTGCAAAGCTCGTTGACAGCGGTCTGCTGGAGCTTATGGAAACAACCGCCGCGGATCCTATTGCAGACGCTGTAGAGGAATTTTGCAAATGAGCAGGGGAGACATTGCCTACGAAAATTTTCTGAAAGGCTATAACTGCACGCAAGCCGTTACGGTCGCTTTCTCGGACATTTTCGGACTTTCGGAAGATAAGCTCGCGAAAATATCGGGAGGCTTCGGCGGGGGAATGGGCAGAATGAGAGAAGTCTGCGGAACGTTTTCGGGCGTTGTTATGATACTGAGCGAAGTTTACGGATATTCCGAGCCGAAAGACCTCGAAGCGAAAAAAGCGCTGTATGAAAAAATACGCGCCGCCGCGGAACAATTCCGCAAAGACAACGGGAGCATAATCTGCCGCGAGCTTTTAGGGCTTGAAAAAATGGAAGAATCGGCTGTTCCCGAACCTCGAACCGCCGAGTATTACAAAAAGCGTCCGTGTCCTATGCTCTGCAAATATGCGGCTGACCTTGCGGAGAAAATGATAAACACGGGAAAATAATTCTGTTATAAAAGAAAACGCCTTGACGAAAAATCGTAAAGGCGTTTTTTATTATTTAAGTAAACTAATCAAAGGCTCTTTATTATCTCGCCCATGAGATTGGGAGTAGCCGAAATAGCGTTGCTCTCGTCTGTGTCAATGTGCATAGCGTCTGCGAACTTTTCGCTTACTCTTACAACAACATCACCGAGAATAGCTTCTCTGCCGTTTGTCTTGCACTTTACCCAAACAACGTCTTTGCTCTTAAGACCGAGTTTTTCAGCGGTTTCGGGAGTAAGGTGAATGTGGCGCTTTGCAACTATAACGCCCTCTTTTATTGTAACTTCGCCCGCAGGACCTCTGAGCGTACAGCCGGGAGTTCCCGCAATATCTCCGCTCTCACGGATAGCAATATCAACTCCGATAGAACGAGCGTCTGTTGCCGAAAGCTCAACCTGATCTGCAGGACGGCACGGACCGAGTATAGAAACGTTTGCAAGCTCTCTCTTAGGACCTACGACCGTAACTCTCTGCTCGCTCGCAAACTGTCCGGGCTGTGAAAGATCCTTTTTCTTTGTAAGCTCTGCGCCTTTTCCGAAAAGGACTTCAAGCGTCTCCTTTGTAACGTGAACGTGTCTTGCCGATGTTTCAACGAGTATTTCTGCCATTTTAATTCCCTCCAAAATATTTTTAGGGCGATATGCCCAAAATTTACTCTTTAATTATACTACTTTTTTCTGAAAAAATCAAGTAAATCTATTGAAATTTATAAAAAAATATGTTATAATTTGAAATTGAGAGTGAAAATCATTTTCAATTTCAAGAGTCGGGTGTTAAGAATAAATGGATAGAAACAATTACAATACAAAACAGCGTGATGAAATAGTCGAGTTTTTTTCAAAACGCAGGGGAAAATGTTATTCAGCGAAAGAAATAATTAAAAGCGGTGAGATAACTTCGGGGGAAGCTACGGTATACAGAACGCTTTCAAAACTCACGGAAAGCGGAGTTTTAAAGCGCTTTACAGACGGAAATTCTTCTTGTTATCAGCTTGCGGACTCTGACGAGTGTTCTTCGCATTTTCATTTGAAGTGTGAAAAATGCGGAAAACTAATTCATCTTGACTGCGATTTTATTGCTCAAATACAGGAGCATATAAAGTTAAAGCACGATTTTCTGGTAGACATCGGAAAAACGGTGTTCTACGGATTGTGCAGAGACTGCGCAAACGGTGAAGAAAATGTCTAAGAAATTTTTCTCGCTGATCGTTTGCGCGGCAATCGCGGTGTTTTCATTCTGCGGATGTAAGGATAATTCGCCCGACAACGGTAAACTGAAAATAGTTACAGCGATTTTTCCCGCTTATGATCTTGCTCGGGAGGTATTCGGCGATAAGGCTGACATTACGCTTCTCCTTAAACCCGGAACGGAAAGTCACAGCTATGATCCCTCGGCAAAGGATATTGTTAAGATAAACAACTGCGATCTGTTTATTTACAACGGCGGAGAGTCCGATGAATGGATAGAGAATATTCTGAATGACATTGACGAAATAAACACTTTCAGAATGATGGACGCGGTAAATGCTCTTGAAGAAGAGGATGTTTTCGGCAGGGAAGAGGACAAAAAAGAAGCCGAATACGACGAGCATATATGGACTTCTCCAAAAAATGCCGAAAAAATAGTTTCAGGCATTTGCGAAAAAGCATCGGAATTATTTCCCGACTACAGCGCTGAATTTGAAGAAAATGCAAAAAGCTGTATCGAGAAAATAAATGATTTAGATAAACGCTTTGAAGAACTGCTTTCGGGAGAGGACAGATATTTTGTTTTCGGCGACAGATTTCCGCTGTTATATTTTTTTAAGGAATACGGTCTGAATTATTACGCGGCGTTTCCCGGCTGTAATTCCGAAACGGAACCCTCAGCGCAGATAATAGCGTTTCTTGACGAAAAACTAAAAGAAGAAGATACGATAAAAACCGTGTTCTGCATTGAGCTTTCAAGTCATAAGCTCGCCCAGACGCTTGCCGGCGAACATGGATTTGATATAGCGGAATTTCATTCCTGCCATAACATTTCGGCAGATGATTTTTCGGCAGGGGAGAGCTATATTTCTCTTATGGAGAGGAATTATGAGATGCTGAAAAAGGCTCTCGGAAAATAGATAAACATTTTAGAAAGATAAAACACAATTATGGCGCTTATTAAAGTTAATGATCTTACGTTATCGTATGAAAATATTACGGTTACAGAAAAACTGAATTTTACGGTAGAAAGCGGAAATTACCTTTGTATCGTCGGAGAAAACGGTTCGGGAAAAAGTACGCTGATAAAAGCTCTTTTGTCGCTAAAAAAGCCCGAAAAGGGAACTATTGACTTCGGTGACGGGCTGAAGAAAAACGAAATAGGTTATCTTCCGCAGCAGACGAGCGCACAGAAAAGTTTCCCTGCAAGCGTTTATGAGGTGGTTATTTCGGGCTGCCTTAATTCGCGCGGGATACGCCCGTTCTATTCTGCAAAAGAGCGCAAAACCGCTTTGGACAATATGGATAAGCTCGGAATATCGGAGCTTAAAAACCGCAGTTACAGAGAGCTTTCGGGCGGACAGCAGCAGCGCGTTCTGCTTGCAAGAGCGCTTTGTGCAACGAAAAAACTTTTATTGCTTGATGAACCTGTTACGGGACTTGATCCGATAATTACCGCGGAATTTTACGAGTTAATTGCAAAAATAAATTCCGAGGGTATTACCGTAATTATGGTAACTCATGATATTTCCGCGGCGACAGAATACGCAGACCGCATACTGTGTATGCGCGAGGACAGCTATTTTTTCGGAACGAACGAGGAATTTAAAAACAGCGATTTCGCAGATCTTGCGGGAAGAAAATTTGCGAAAGGCGGTGAAAACGGTGACTGAAATATTAACGGATATTTTCAGCACGCCCGTCCTTGTAAGAGCGCTAATTGTAGGCATTCTTGTATCCCTTTGCGCGGCGCTTCTGGGAGTAAGTCTGGTCTTAAAACGCTTTTCGATGATAGGCGACGGATTATCACATGTCGGTTTCGGAGCACTTGCCGTTGCAACAGTGATGAATTTAGCACCCATGGCTGTAGCTATTCCCGTAGTAATAGCGGCTGCGTTTCTGCTTTTGAGATTGTCGTCAAACGGAAAAATAAAGGGCGACGCGGCAATTGCGCTTATTTCAACGGGCGCTCTCGGAATAGGCGTTATGGCTGTTTCGCTTTCTGACGGCGTAAACGTCGATATAAACAGCTATCTTTTCGGAAGCATAATCTCCGTCAGCAAAAGCGATGTTGTTATCAGCATTATACTTGCACTTATAGTTTTGTTTATGTTTGTATTCTTTTACACAAAGATCTTCGCCATAACTTTTGACGAAAGTTTTGCAAAAGCAACAGGCGGTGCTGTGAGCGCGTATAATATGATGATAGCTCTGCTTACTGCGATAACAATTGTTATAGGTATGCGTCTTATGGGAAGTATGCTTATTTCAAGCCTTATAATTTTCCCCGCGCTCTGCTCAATGCGAGTATTCAAGAGCTTTCTTTCAGTTACGATAAGCTCCGCCGTTGTCTCCGTAATAACATTTATTGCGGGAATGATGATATCATACGCTTTTGACGCACCCTGCGGAGCAAGCATTGTGTGCGTAAATATAACGGCATTTGCGGGATTTTTTATAGTAGGAAAAGTTGTAAATAAATAATAAACACCGCCTTTGATTATAAAAACCAAAGGCGGAAATTTTTATTTTTTGTCCTTTGGCTCAACTTTTGCCAAAGGATTTTTATTCATTGCGTTTTCCATTTGAGCGTTTGAAACGTGAGTGTAAATCTGCGTAGTATTAAGGTTTTCATGCCCTAAAACGTCTTTAAGTACTCTGACGTCTACGCCGTTTTGATACATAAGCGTTGCGGCAGTATGACGAAGTTTATGAACAGAAAGCCCCAAATTGCCAAGCCCGCTTTTTTTAAGACATTCCTCAACGACCTGCTGGACACGGCGGTTTGATATCCTTGTGCGCCTGCGGCTTAAAAACAAGGCGTCAGTCGGCGCGGACATATCCCGCATACCTTTTTCACGGCGAACTTCAACATCTGTAATATCGGGCGAAATATATTCGTTATACGCATTTATGCACGCTTCATTAAGGTAAATTATACGTTCTTTACTGCCTTTTCCAAGAACTTTCATAGAGTAAATTTCTTCACCCGCGCTGTTACGGGTTTTTCGGATATCACTCATATTTATTCCGACAAGCTCCGATAAACGCATACCACAGTTTAAGAAGAAAACTATTATGCAATAATCGCGTTTCGGATCGGGCGTGTCAACGTTTACAAGAAGTTCAAGCGACTGTTCCAGCGTCAGAAACTTCGGCAAAGCAGGTTTTGGCGTCGGAAGTTCAAGATTTATCATAGGACTGACTTCAAACAAATGCTTGTTGTTTGTAAGGAATTTATAAAACTGACGCAGAGTAACAGCTTTGCGATAACGTGCTTTCTGATTGTTGTTTTTCTTTGTCTGCATGAATATAAGGAATTCCTGTGCGTCCTGTAAATCCACAGACTTGATATCATCATCGGTTATATCGGAAATATCAATTTCTGAAAAATCTTTTTCTTTTGCAAGATTTCTGCTTATTTTATAATATCTGAAAAAGCTTTTAAGATCGTTGTAATAATTTTTAACCGTAAGCTCCGAACGAGCTTTGACGACTTGCTCATAATAAACAAAGTCTTTAATGGACTGCGGCGCATTATCATAATATTTTTTGTCTGACATGCTTTATACCTCCCTCTGATTGCGTAAAATAAGGATTATACGCAATAGCATATATATTTCCCCTACTTCTCTAATTATATCATTTTGGGCGAAATTAGTCAATAGCATTAATAAACTTGCAAATTCAGACTAATAACAAAATCATATCCAATTGCAAAAAAACAATTATAAAATAACATTTGCAATTTAAAAAGATCAAAAAATTTTCCCGAACGTTTTTATTTTTGTAAATGCTTAATAAAAACTATTGATTTTTTTAGAAAAATATGTTATTATAATATCGTAAATGAATTGCCGTGATGTCACGGTAAAGTTGAAAGGATTTTTTGTTATGACCAAATCTGAAAAACCGGCAAAAACTACAAAAGCTGAGGCTAAGAAAGTTTCCTCAAAGACTACTGTCACAAGAAAAAGAGCTGTTAAAAAGCCTAAGTTTGCTACGGCTGACGAAATGTGCGCAAAGCTCAAAAAGCTGATAAACAGCGAAAAAGCTACAGCTGTCAAGACGAATGTAGCTGTTGATATCGAAGTCTGGGGACTTGAAAATGACAGCAATTGCCATTTGTATATCGAGATAAAAGACGGCGCTGTAAACGTACAGCCTTATGAATACAACGATTGCAGTCTCGAAGCATATATCAGCTATGATAATATGATGAAGTTCCTCGACGGAAAGCTCACGATAAAAGATGCAATTGCCGACGGTTCTTTAAATGCAAACGGAAATATTCCTGCGGCTGTTATGGTTGCGTCAATTTTCTGATTTTTAAATATCATCTTGCCCCCGACTTATATCGGGGGCAATTTAACGGAGCTGTAAAATGACAGAGATAATTAAAATGACGGAAAACGAGCTTTCGCAGTGTACGGATATATGGAACAGCGTAGTTCTGGACGGAAACAGTTTTCCTCAAACCGAAACTCTTGATCTTAATTCTGCGGGAAAGTTTTTTGAAAGTCAGTCATATACGGGCACTGCAATACTTACTGAAAATCACGAGGTTGTCGGAGTTTATATCTTACACCCGAACAACGTCGGCAGATGCGGTCATATCTGCAACGCCAGCTATGCGGTAAAAAAAGACAAGCGCGGAAAGCACATAGGCGAAGCAATGGTAAAGGATTGTATCAAAAAAGCCCGCGAGCTAGGTTTTAAGATATTGCAGTTCAATGCTGTCGTTAGGTCAAACACACCTGCGCTTGAGCTTTATAAAAAGCTCGGTTTTAAACAGCTCGGTATTATTCCCAACGGCTTTTTACTGAAGAACGGACAATATGAGGACATTATCCCTCATTATATCGAGCTATAGACTTGACTTTTTTACCAAGATATAGTATAATATTATTTGTAATTGTACAATAAAGAGAATTGCATATTCTTGTTCGGAGGACAGCTATGGAGAAAGTTGTTATAAACGCAAGCACGAGTTATGAAATACTGCTTGACAAAGGCTTGCTTGATGTTTCGGGAGAGCTTATTTCCCGCGTTATGAAACCTACTGCAAAGGCTTGTGTAGTTACTGACGATAATGTAGATAAATACTACGGCGAACGTTTGATGAGTTCGCTTGACAAAGCGGGCATAAAAGCTAAAAAATTTGTTTTCCCTCACGGCGAGGCTTCTAAAAACCACTCTACCCTGCTGGATATTTACGATTTTTTGGCGGAAAACGGATATACGCGCTCCGATTTTATTGTAGCTCTCGGAGGCGGTGTTGTCGGAGATACGGCGGGTTATGCGGCGGCAACTTATATGCGCGGGATAGAGTTCGTACAGATACCGACAACTGTAGTTTCACAGGCTGACAGCTCTGTCGGCGGTAAAACGGCGGTGAACATAAATTCGGGAAAAAACCTTGTCGGCGCTTTTCATCAGCCGAAACTTGTTATCTGTGACACCGACACGCTGAAAACTCTTACTCCCGAATTTTTCTCGGACGGTATGGCAGAAGTTATAAAGCACGGAATGATAAAATCCCCCGAGCTGTTTGAAATACTTTCAAGCGGAGATATAAACGACAATATTGTCGATATAATGCGCAGAAATGTTTCTATCAAAGGACAGGTCGTAGAAAACGACGAGCGTGAAAAAGGCGAAAGAATGCTCTTGAATTTCGGTCACACTCTTGCACACGCGCTTGAAAAATATTATAACTATACAGGCATTACTCACGGAAACGCCGTTGCTGTAGGAATGAGCGTTTTCACGCATATCGCCGAGCGCAGAGGCATGTGCAGAAAAGGCGTAGGCGACAAGTTAGACGCTCTTCTGACAAAATGCGGTCTGCCTATAAATGACAGCGCTCCGCTCGATAAACTTTATGAGCTTTCGCTCCGCGACAAAAAACATCTCTCGGACGGAATGAATATCGTTATTTGCTCGGACATTGGAAAAAGCGAAGTTATAAAAATGTCTGTAGAAGAATACAAGGAGTTTATAAACAGCTGAATATGGATATAAAAATTACTCCGAAAAAACTATGCGGAAAAGTTTTGGTTCCGCCGTCAAAAAGCGTCGCACACAGAATGATAATCGCAGCTTCTCTTTCCGACGGCAGGTCGGAAATATCAAACCTCTTCCCCTCTGTTGATATAAAAGCAACTCTCGGCTGTATGGAAGCGCTCGGCGCAAAAATAAGCTATGACGGCAAAACGGCTGTAATTGACGGAATAAGATCTGTTCCCGAAAAAGCGGTATTGGATTGCTGTGAATCAGGCTCGACGCTCAGATTTCTTATCCCTGTGGCGGCGGCTCTCGGGGTAAACGCCGAGTTCAAAGGCAGAGGAAAATTGCCCGAAAGACCGATAACTCCGTATATAAACGAGTTTCCGAAGCATAACGTTTCGTTTGAGTTTTCGGGAGAATATAATTTGCCCTGCAATATAAAAGGCAGATTGAACGGAGGAAAATTCGAGATAGACGGCGGTATTTCTTCTCAGTTTATTACAGGGCTTCTGTTTGCGCTACCGCTTCTTTGTGAGGACAGTGAAATTAGGCTCACCTCTCCCCTGCAATCAAAACCGTATGTTGATATAACTTTGGGCGTTCTTCGTGATTTCGGATGTAAAATAACCGAAACAGACACGGGTTATTCAATAAAAAGCGTAGGAAAATTCAAGCCTTTTTCGGGAAGCGTTGAGGGAGATTATTCACAGGCGGCGTTCTTTTATGTCGCTAACGCTCTCGGTTCTTCGATCGAGATAAACGGACTGAATGAAAACTCGCTTCAAGGCGACAAGGCTATTGTTGATATCTGCAAGAATGCCGTAAACATGAAGCCGTTTGAAATTGACTGCTCGGATATTCCCGATCTTGTGCCCGTAATGTCGGTGCTTGCTTGTTTTTGCAGTGGTACAAGCCGAATTTTAAACGCTGGCAGGCTAAGGATAAAAGAATGCGACAGGCTCGCGGCAATGGAAGAATGTCTGAATAAAATAGGCGGAAACGTAAAGTCAACTTCAGACAGTCTTGAAATAGAGGGCGTCGGGACGCTTAAAGGCGGCGAGGTCGGCTGTTTTAACGACCACAGGATAGCAATGTCTATGGCGATAGCCGCGACAAGATGTGAAACGCCTCTGATAATTCGAAAGGCGGAATGCGTCGCAAAGTCTTATCCCGATTTCTTTGATGTTTACAGAGAACTTGGAGGAAACGCAGAAGAGGTTTAAAAATTTAAAATGACAAGAGAAGAAATAAAAGCGCATATATTTGAAACCTACGGCGTAACAGAAGATTACCCGTGGGAGAATGACACGACCGACGCTGTTTTCCGTCATCCCGAAAACAAAAAATGGTTTGCACTTTTAATGAATATACCTGCGTCCAAGCTCGGCATAAAAAGCGACAAGAATATTGATATACTGAATGTAAAGTGCGACAATATACTTATAGGCTCGCTTATCAGAGAAAACGGCTTCTTCCCTGCTTATCACATGAACAAAAGCTGTTGGATAACCGCGGCTCTCGACGGCTCGGCTGATGATGAAAAAATAAAATGGATATTGGATATGAGCTTTGACGCTACAAAGAAAACCGTAAAGGCAAAATAGATACGGAGGAAAATATGTCATCTTGTTTTAACGGCGGTATTGATATTTCGATTTTCGGCGAGAGCCACGGAAAAGCTATAGGCGTGGTTATTGATAATATCCCTGCGGGAGAAGAAATAGATACCGAAAAAATAGCTGAATTTATGCGGAGAAGAGCGCCTAAAAAAGACGGAACTTCTACAGCTCGAAATGAAAAAGATATCCCCGAAATAATGTCCGGGCTATATGAGGGCAAAACAACGGGAACTCCTCTGTGTGCTGTAATTTATAATTCCGATCAGCATTCTTCGGATTATGGAAATATATCGCATATCGCGCGCCCCGCTCACGCTGATTTTACGGGATTTCTGCGTTATAACGGCGCGAACGATCCGCGCGGCGGAGGGCATTTTTCGGGCAGGCTCACTGCTCCGCTTTGCTTTGCGGGAGCTGTCTGCGGACAGATACTCGAACACAGAGGAATAACAACAGGCGCGCATATTGAGCGAATAAAAGATGTATGCGACGAAAGGTTTGACTCTGTAAATGTTTCTGCAAATCAGCTTAATGCTCTAAAGAGCGGTTTTCCTGTTATTTCGGCAGAAGTTGAAGAAAAAATGCGCGAAGTTATAAACAGCGCAAGAATGAATATGGACAGCGTCGGCGGGATAGTTGAATGTGCCGCGGTAGGATTTCCTGCGGGAATAGGCTCGCCGATGATGGACGGGCTGGAAAATATAATTTCACGTTTGGTTTTTTCAATTCCTGCGGTAAAAGGAATTGAATTCGGAAACGGTTTTTCTTGCGCTGATATTTTCGGCAGTGAGAACAATGATGAATTTTATATCGAAAACGGAAAAGTCCTTACTAAAACAAACAACCACGGAGGAATTCTGGGCGGGATAAGCTCGGGAATGCCTATAATTTTCCGAGCGGCATTTAAACCTACGCCGTCTATTTCCCGTTTGCAGAAGAGCATTGATTTCAAGGAGATGACCGAAACAGAGCTTGAAATAAAAGGAAGACACGATCCGTGCATAGTTCCGCGCGCAGTGCCTTGCGCAGAAGCGGCGCTCAATATCGCGCTTTTGTCTGCAATGTTAAACGATCCGAATATTTAAAAAGGAGGATTTGGTTTTGGAAGTTCCAAGAATACGAGTTGAAAATATTGACGATATATGCGTTCTGATATGTCACCTTATCTATTCTCTCGGCTGTCCGCTGTCTAAAAATCAACTTATAGAAATAACATCTCTTGAAGATGCGGTAAACTATTTCGGACTTTTGAAAGCTCTTGATAAAGCAAAAGGACATCTGCTGAAAGAGATCGTAACAGACAATGAAACTGTATATTCAAATACAGAGTTCGGGATAAAGGCTGCTCGTGAGCTTGGTTCAAATGTTCCGCTCTCGGTTCGTGATAAAATGTTTAAAGAAGCTGTAAGAGTCTACACGCGTGACGCTATGAAGAAAAAAGGCTCTATGATAGCCGTTAGATATATTGAAAACTCCGACAAAACGTGTACTATCGGCATCAGGGTAATGGACGAGGAAACTGCAAAACAGAAATATTTTCTTGAAATTACCGCTGAAAATTCAGCAAAAGCGGATCATATCAAAAATAAGATAAAAACCTCTCCAAAGGATTTTATTAAATATCTTGATGATTTTTTTAATGAATAATTGTACAGTAAAACGGCTTGATATAATTCAAGCCGTTTATTTTTTTAATTGTTAAACATCTCGGTTTCATTATTGCCCGAAAGACTGACATTATTCGGAGAAAGCCAATCGTCCTGCGGTCCGCATACAATCCTGGAGAAAATATAAGCGCGGCGCAGACTGAGAACTGCCCGAGCCTGATAGCTTCCCGAGCGAGTTATCTCAACAGCAAGAGCAGCATCGGGATTTTTTCCGTCAATAAGCGCAAGCGGTATCATAAACGCTTCTGAATAGACGTCGGGAAGATAAGCGGGAACAGCGGTTTTAAAGTTTCGTTTAACGCGCTTTCCTGCAGTTTCAACAGCGTTCCGCAAAGAATTTTGTATCCTGAAAGACAACTTTCCGCTTTTTGAATACAGTTCTTTTAACATTTCACAGAGCTTTATCCGTTCTTCTTTTTGCGTTTCGGTTTTTATTTTCGGAATAATATCCATTGCTTCACGAACGTCAAAAAACTGCTCGGAAAGATATTCGGGCGGGAAACGTTCTATATTATCCAAAAACAGCCGTTCATAGTCAACATACATATATTTTGCGGTATTGAAGATCAGATCTTCGCTGTTTTCAAAATAAACCGCCTGCCGAGGCAGTCTGTCAAACATCTCTCGGATATTTTTGCCCTTGACACTTGAAAACGCCGTACAAAATCCCGCAAGTTCATGATCGCCATATTCGTTATACTCAAAAACAGCGTAAATATCGTCGTAATTTTTATCTGCAAGCCCTGTGTTAAATGAGGCATAATTTCTCGAAACGCAAAACTTTTTCTCGGATATTATTTTTTTCAGCGTATATCTTAAATACTCGCCGAGCATTTGGATATCCCATTCTTCATCTAATGCAAGTGCCTTTAGCTTACACAACATTGTTATGTCTGTAAAAGCATAATTTTCGGGATATTTTGCAACAACAGACGTCTTGCTGTCACGGACAAATGTATCGACATAATATAAGAACCACTCTTTTCCCTCGTATGCGCTCGGCTTCAATGTAAGCTCCACACAACTGCCGTCGCTCTTTTTGTATCTGGTGGGGAAAATCATTTTACCGCCGTAAAAACGTACAGTCCCGTTCTTTCTTGCCGTTTCAAAATCCTCTGTGATGTTATCGTTAAGTTGAAAGTAATCGACAGATATCCCGTTTTCTTCAATAAAATTTTTGAGAATAGACATCGGCTTTACGGGTAAATTGCAAAAATCGCTCAGCCTGCCCAAAGGAATTTTACTGCTTTTCATATATCCCGCATTATAAGCGTCGACAGCTTCGGCGGTTTTCTCAGGTTTTGATCTTCCCGCATCTCTGATAGTAACGAGATATTGAGGCACACCGCCTAGTATCATCTCTTTTAACTCCAGAAAAGGCAGTTTAGCGAGAAAATCTTTCATTTTCCCGTATCCATACTTTAGCCTGTCAACTCCGCGGTCGGTCAGAAGTTTGCTGATCGCCGCCATGTGATGCGGTTTATTGAGCGGGAAATTATCACAAAGCAAATTATAGATACGCTGTTTTTCTTCATCGGGAATTTCCGACGGCTTTCTTTCGGGAATGATTGAAGAAGTATAATAAGTCCTAGCTTTTTCAAATGAAAAATAAAGGCTTTTTCCGTATGAATTAAGATTTTTTGTGATTATTCCGTTTATCATCTGCCCGTCATGACAACGCTCTATCGGAAAAATATATTTATCTCCGAGGAAAACAAGTTCGTCAGACTTCCCTGCTTCTTCAAACCTGCTGAAAACCAACTGTTTCATCTGCTGTACGGTCAGATCATTTCCAAGTATCTTTGAAAGCGCATAAAGCGACTGCTGTGTCATTTCAATGATATCATCATTTAAGATGATATTTTTTGTTCCAAAAAAATTATCGGCGGGGTGTTTATATTCTTCCGAATTATTTTTGTCACCATTAAGCCAATCTTTAATTAAAATAAACCCGCTGTTTCTGTCGTCCTGAAACATAAACACTTCGGGGAAATCTTCGCATAGTTCTTCAAAAGAGCCGTATCCCATTTTTTCGGGCGAAAATCCGTTTGTATAAAGCCAATCATAAACCCTCGATATTTTATACAAACCCGCGTCTGCAAACTGTCTTTTTATACAACTATACAACTGTAATTTTTCTTCGTCTTTCAAAATTATTCTCCTGTTTTAATCTGATGAATTTTCCGAATTATCCGAATTTACGAGATCCCCTATATCGTCAAGATAATTCGCGTCTTCTATATAAATATGGTCTACAAGCTCTGTCAGGCGCGTTTCCGAATAGTCCTGAAGATATCTTCCCTCAACATCTAGTTTGTAGCTATGGAAAGTGCTTTGATTTGTAAAATGGAAATCCGTAATGTTTATATCCATTATTCTGAAGCCGTCGATTATTTTTTTACAATCAGACGCAAAAGCGCTCGGCGCCGAATATATTCCGCCAAATTCAACATTTACCGTTACCTTGTCCGCCGCGGAAAGCGCCTCAATGCCTTTCGTAACTCCCGTTCCGTCGGGATTTAGGTCAACTTCTACTTCCATTGATTCAATATCCGTTATGTAGCGCAGTTCTTTATAGCTTCTGTCATAAATTTCCGCCGCTATCGTTCGGTTGTTATATTCAATTTTATCCTTGTTATAGGAATGATTTAAAACAACGCCCATTGTACAACAGCCGACAACAAGCGCCGCCGAAACAATAACGCTTATTATGTTTATTTTCAATCTTCCGTGAGTTATAAGCAAAGTAACGAGAATTTCTATTCCGAATAAAATAGCCGCTATAGGCGAAAGTTTTAAGGGAATAAGATAATCGGGCGACTGTGAAAACAAACAGCAGATCATAATTATTCCGAACGTTATAAGTATAAGCCCGAGAGAGATAACTCCTACGCCCTTTTTTAAAATCTCCCGTGTAAAACGCTCTGAAGCAGCAAAAGTGTGTTTTTGATTTTCGGCAATTTCGGTCGAATGGCGTTTGAGCATTTCATCAAACGCGCCGAGAAGCTGTTTTTGTTTTTCATCTAGCTCGTGCGCTGTTTCGTTTGTAGTTTCTGTTGGCGTTTCGGTTTCAACCGCATTATCTACCGCTATTCCGCCTTGATTTTCCTGATTTTCTGTCACTGCTTGTCCTCCCCTCTAAGTAATTCCTGCACTTTAGATTATAACAAAATTTCAACCACTTGTCAATGACGAATATTGTCTTTAATGCTTATTTTTTGGCAATAAAGGCAATAACATAAGAAAAAGCGGTATCCTTTTAGAGGTTAGAGACAAGGTGTAAGAGGTAAGAAATCAAAGGTTGTTTTGGAGATAAAGTTATCTGGCTTTCAAAGAAAGAAGTTAGAGGCTAGAATTTGTTTTAAACGGAAATTACTTTTCCGCTCATATTCTAGCCTCAAAGCCTCTAAGCCTCAAATCCTCTAATTTTTTAAACAGGAAAAAAGCGGTATCCTTTTGGAATACCGCTTTATGTTTTTGTTCAAAGCCTATTATTAAAGCTCTGCAAAATACTTTATGGTTCTTACCATCTGGGAAGTATAGGAGTTCTCGTTATCATACCAAGAAACTACCTGTACCTGATAGAGATCGTCGCCAACCTTTGAAACCATTGTCTGAGTAGCGTCGAACAATGAACCGTATCTCATTCCGATAACGTCGGAAGAAACGATCTGGTCTTCATTGTAGCCGAAAGACTCGGAAGCAGCAGCTTTCATAGCAGCGTTGATAGCTTCCTTAGTAACGTCAGCTTTCTTAACAACAGCCGTAAGGATAGTGGTAGAACCTGTAGGAACAGGAACACGCTGTGCAGAACCGATAAGTTTTCCGTTAAGCTCGGGGATAACAAGTCCTATCGCCTTTGCAGCACCCGTAGAGTTAGGAACGATGTTAGCGGCGCCCGCTCTGGCTCTTCTGAGGTCGCCCTTTCTGTGAGGACCGTCAAGGATCATCTGGTCGCCTGTATAAGCGTGGATAGTGCTCATGATACCGCTCTGGATAGGAGCATAATCATTAAGAGCCTTAGCCATAGGAGCAAGACAGTTTGTCGTGCAGGAAGCAGCAGAGATGATCTGATCTTCCTTTGAAAGTGTCTTTTCGTTTACGGAATAAACGATAGTCTTGAGGTCGTTTCCTGCGGGAGCGGAAATAACAACTTTCTTAGCGCCTGCATTGATATGAGCCATTGACTTTTCTTTTGAGCAGTAGAAACCTGTACATTCAAGAACAACATCAACGCCTATCTCGCCCCAAGGAAGATCCTTTGCTTCTTTTTCAGCGTAGATCTTAAGAGTCTTTCCGTCAACGGTGATAGTGTTATTCTCATCATCAGCGGAAACCGTGTGAAGATTTTCACCGATAACGCCGCAGTAGCCTTTCTGCGCGGTATCATACTTTAAAAGATTTGCGAGCATTGAGGGCTTTGTGAGGTCGTTTATAGCGACAACATCATAACCCTCTGCGCCGAACATCTGTCTGAAAGCAAGACGTCCGATACGACCGAAACCATTGATTGCAACTTTAACTGCCATTGGAATATTCCTCCTGAAAATTAAAATTTGATAATTCCTATCAACTAATATTATACAAAATTTTCCGAAAATTATCAAGTGACTTAGAAAAATTTCTCTAACGATATAAGTAAACTTTTTTCACAATATTTTGTATATTTTGCACAAATGCGTTCTTTTATTTCACTTTTTTTAACCGATTTGTTGCAAAGATGTTTTAAACGAAAACACTTTCCTATATATATTTTCTATTCAAAATACTTCATAAACCACAACCCGCGAATATCATTCACTTTAAATTCTTTTCCGTTCAGATATTCAAGAATACCCGCGTCTGTTGTGAATTTAAACCTTATCTTATAAGAACATAATGCCTGAAATTTTGCTTTAAACGGCTTGTTCTTCTCATTGCTCCCGTATTTGCCGTCGCCGAGCAGAGGACAGCCTATATGAGCAAAATGCGCGCGAATCTGGTGAGTTCTTCCCGTAAGCAAGTCGACCTCTAAAAGCGAAAGGTCTTCCCTGCTTCCTAAAACTCGGTATTTCGTCTTTATTGTGAGAAAGTCCTGTTTAGGAATGTCGGAAATAACAACGCGGTTTTCGTCCGAGAGTTTTTTCAGATACGCCGTAAGCACCGTTTCTTTTTGGGCAGGATTTCCGAATACCGCGCATAAATAGAGCTTTTCTATTTCCCTGTCGCGGAGCTTTTGATTTAATATCCGCAATGCCTCGGCATTTTTTGCCGCGATGACTATTCCGCTCGTGTTTCGGTCAATTCGGTTTACAAGCGCAGGAACAAAGCTCTGTTCGTTTTCGGGCTTATATTCGCCCTTTTCCTCAAGATAGCAAAGTATGCGGTTTATAAGCGTGTCCTGAGAGTTTTCGTTGTCCTCGTGCACAACAAGTCCGCACGGCTTGTCACAGAGAAGAATATTTTCGTCCTCATAGATAACGCTTATATCGGAGGAAATATCCTTTTTTTCAACAGCCTTTTTTGAAAGCAATTCTTCACTCAGATAAAATCTGAAAACATCGCCCTCTTTTAGTATAGTGTTAGGCTCGGCTTTGGCGCCGTTCAGCTTTATCCGTTTTTTCCTCATCAGCTTGCAGACAAGAGTTGTTTTAAGATTTGGATATGCTTTTGATAAAAACCTGTCGGCACGCTGACCGGCGTCATTCTTTTTAACAGTTATCTCAGTCATTTACTTTTTCAATTTTGCTTCTGCCTTTAAGCGAAGATCGCGTTCAAGAATTACTTTTCTGAGTCTAATGTTCTTGGGCGTTACTTCTACAAGCTCGTCGTCCTGGATAAATTCAAGGCTTTCTTCAAGGCTCATCTGCTTGCACGGAATAAGATGAAGAGCGTCGTCAGAACCCGAAGCGCGGGTGTTTGTAAGGTGCTTTTTCTTGCATACATTTACGACAATATCTCCCGCTTTCGGTGATACGCCGACTATCATTCCCTCGTATACCTCAACGCCCGCGTCAATGAACAATGTTCCGCGCTCCTGGGCGTTGAACAGTCCGTAGGTTACGGCTGTTCCTGTTTCCCATGCAACAAGAGAGCCTGCCGTTCTTCTGGCTATGTCTCCGTAATAAGGCTTATAGCTGTCGAAGATCGTGTTCATAACGCCCTCGCCTTTTGTATCTGTAAGGAATTCGCTTCTATAGCCGAAAAGACCTCTTGACGGTACGAGGTATTCCAGCCTTGTGCGAGTTCCTATGGGGTGCATTTCAACCATTTCGCCCTTACGCTGTCCCATTTTCTCCATAACAGAGCCGACGGCATATTCGGGAACATCTATTATAACTCGCTCTACAGGCTCGCATTTTACTCCGTCAATTTCCTTGTACAAAACGCGCGGCGTGCTTACGGAAAGCTCATAGCCCTCTCTGCGCATAGTTTCAATAAGTATCGAAAGGTGCATTTCGCCGCGTCCCGCAACATTCATGGAATCGGTCGTATTGCTGTCAGAAACACGCAGAGAAACGTCCTTTAATGTTTCGCGGATAAGTCTTTCGCGTATCTGGCGGGATGTAACGTATTTTCCCTCTCTGCCTGCAAAAGGAGAGGTGTTTACGGAAAAAGTCATTTCTACCGTAGGATCGCTTATCTTTACAAAAGAAAGCGGTTCGGGGTTATTTACCGAGCAGATAGTTTGTCCGATAGTAACGCCCTCAATTCCCGAAAAAGCAATTATATCGCCTACAGATGCGCTCTCAACAGGCACTTTGTTCAATCCCTCAAACTGATTGAGCGAAACTATCTTAGCCTTAAAGGGAGCTGTTCTGTTGTGATAATCGCAGACCATTACTTCCTGATTTTGCTTTATAACTCCGCGCTCTACCCTGCCTATCGCAATTCTTCCCACATAATCGTTATAATCAATTGACGAAACAAGCACCTGCAGATCGCCGTTTTCATCTCCCTCGGGCGCGGGAATGTGTTCGATTATCTTCTCAAAAAGAGGCTTGAAATCCGTTCCCATTTCGTCGGGATTGTATGACGAACAGCCGAGTCTTCCCGAACAGAAAACCACGGGGCTGTCGAGCTGTTCTTCTGTTGCGTCAAGATCGAGCAGAAGTTCAAGCACCTCATCTACGACCTCATGATTTCTTGCGTCGGGACGGTCTGTTTTGTTTACTACTACAATTATCTTGTGACCAAGTTCAAGAGCCTTTTGCAGGACAAAACGCGTCTGAGGCATTGTTCCCTCAAAGCTGTCTACCAAAAGCAAAACGCCGTTTACCATTTTAAGTATGCGCTCTACCTCTCCCGAAAAGTCGGCGTGTCCGGGAGTATCTACTATGTTTATCTTTACGCCGTTGTACATACAAGACGTGTTTTTTGCGAGAATAGTAATTCCGCGCTCGCGCTCGATATCGTTGTTGTCCATAACGCGATCCTGGACAGCCTGATTTTCGCGGAACGCTCCCCCCTGCTTTAACATTTCATCTACAAGCGTTGTCTTTCCGTGGTCGACGTGCGCTATTATCGCAATATTCCTAAGATCTTCTCTAACCAAATTTGCTCACTTTCCTTTTTCTTGATATATAGATTTACATCAAAAGTATTATACAATAAATTCGCAAGAATTTATTGTATAATTGTCCATTACCGCACGGAGCAAAATTTTGTAAAAAATTTTGCGGATGTGCGTGGACATAAATGTATAATAATCGCTCTGCGATTATTATACAACATTTTCCTTATTTCTACAAGATGATAATTTAAAAAACGTGTTTTTAATTATTTTAATCAAACATTAACCCCTGTTTTTATGCATTTTAACAACAATCAAGCAACATTTCCCAAAAAATTCTTTTCGGTTTCAACTCTAAGTTCCGAGCCGTCGCTTACCATAACAATATTTCCGTCGCGGGAAGTAGCATAAAATTCATAACAGCCTGCGTTTTCAAGGCGGTCGAAAACCTCGCTCCGAGGGTGTCCGTAGTAATTTATCTCCGCAACTTCAAACACGGCTATATCAGGCGTTACTTTCAGCAGGAATTCCTCCGAGCTAGAACCTGCGCTTCCGTGGTGACCGACTTTTAAAACGTCAGCGTCAATATCCGCTCCGCTTTCAATAAGATCCTTTTCGCCTATACTTGTGAGATCTCCCGTAAACAAAAATGAATTTTCTCCGTCTACAAATTTAGTAACTACCGAAAAATCATTCAGGTCGTCATAATAGTCTACCGTCGGCGCAAGTATCTCAATATAACTGTCGTCATCAATAAAATATTTCTCGCCGACTTCGGCATATTCCGCGTCAATGTTTTTCATGTCTATTTCCGCCATCATTTTTAAATAGCTTACAGTGTCGGGAACAAGGTCTACGGGAATTCTCGGCATTACTATCTTGTCAACATTATATTCCATAAGTACCTTGTATATTGAGCCGATATGGTCGCCGTGAGGGTGGGTGCATATCAGAAGATCTATTTTCTCTATCTCCTGAAAATTCAAATAGCCGAAAATATTTCCCGAAGTATCTTCTAATCCCCCGTCAATAAGAACGGTATAATTATTTGTGACAATAAGTTCACTGTCAGCCTGTCCGACATCTATAAAATGAACGACAGCTTCATTTTCTTTAGGTTTTACGAGCGGTTTTATACCGCCTCCGAAAAAGATGACAACGTCGTTTGAAGACGGTATCCATTCGATTTTAAGGAACTTGTCGTTTACAAAGAAAAACAGTGCTGCAACCGAAATAATTATCAGCACTGTCGATACGACTTTTCTGTATATCCGTTTAACGCTTGGTTTTCTTTTTACGGATATTTGTTTCTTTTTTTGGGGCATTGTTTTTCCTTTCGGGAAGTGTTTTATCGGGAGCAATCAGACATTCTCCGCCAAAGCCGATAAGGTCACGGCGCTTTGCAATTGTAAGCGCTTTTTCCACAAGCGCGCGGTTCTTCGGCATAAAATACTGCAGCAAAGCGCGCTGCATTGCTTTTTCTTCAGCAGTTCTGGGAACAAATACGGGCTCCATTGTATAAGGATCTAAGCCCGTGTAGAACATTGCCGTGGAAATAGTCCCCGGAGTGGGATAAAAGTCCTGAACCTGTTCGGGGCGGATATTGTGCTTTTTCTCAAAAAGCGCAAGCTCTATCGCGTCACTCAATGTACAGCCCGGGTGCGACGACATAAGATAAGGCACAAGATACTGCTCTTTTCCGCATTTTTTAGTTGCCTTATAAAACTTTTTTTCAAACTCCTCGTATACCTCGATATGCGGTTTTCCCATCAGATCGAGAACTCTGTTAGAGGCGTGTTCGGGCGCAACTTTGAGCTGACCGCTGACATGGTATTCTACAAGCTCGTCGAGGAAATTTGTGTTTTTATCCAGAAGCAGATAATCAAACCTAATTCCCGAACGGATAAAAACTTTCTTTACTTTTTTAATTGACCGCAGTTTACGCAAAAGCGCGATATAATCGCTGTGGTCGGCGTTTATGTTTTTACAAGGCGTCGGAGCTAAACATTTTCTGCCTTTGCAAAGTCCGTGTTCTTTCTGATTTTCGCAGGACGGGTGACGGAAATTTGCGGTAGGTCCGCCGACGTCGTGTATATATCCCTTAAAATTCGGCTTTTGCGTCAGCATAACCGCTTCGTTTAAAACCGACTCTTCGCTTCTTGTCTGAACTTTTCTGCCTTGGTGAAGTGCTATTGAACAGAAATTGCAGAAACCGAAACAGCCTCGGTTATGGGTTATCGAAAACTCTATCTCCTGTATTGCAGGAACTCCGCCGTCTTTTTCGTACATCGGGTGGTAAGTCCGCATATACGGCAGTTCGTATGCATAGTCAAACTCCTTTTGAGTTACGGAACGCTGAGGCGGATTTTGCACGAGCATCATATTTCCGTGGCGCTGGATAATTGTTCTTCCGTAGACCTCGTCCTGCTCGTCATACTGCTTTCTGCAAGCCTTGGCATAGGCTTTTTTGTTGGTGCTTACTATTTCATAGCTGTCGCACTGAACAGCGCCGAGAGGCGTATTTTCGGGCTTTGTCAGATAACAAGTGCCTCTCAAATCGTGCATATCCGAGAGCTTTTGTCCCTGTTTAAAGCGGTTGAGCATTTCCGAGAGCGTGACTTCTCCCATCCCGTACATAAGAAGCTCCGCTCCGCTGTCAACCAGAATTGACGGCATTACGCTGTCGCTCCAATAATCGTAGTGCGCAAATCTGCGCAGTGACGCTTCAAGTCCGCCTATTTCTATCTCCGTATCGGGAAACAGGCGCTTTAACGCCTTGCAGTAGGTTATCACCGCTCTGTCGGGGCGTTTTCCGCCCTTTCCTCCGGGAGAATAAGCGTCGTCGTTACGCTTTTTCAGCGCAACGGTATAATTCGACACCATGCTGTCAATATTCCCGCCCGTCACCATAAAGCAATGCTTCGGCTTTCCGAGCTTTCTGAAATCATCGTCGCTTATCGGCTGGGCGATAATGCCGACCGAAAATCCCGCCGCTTCTGCCATACGCGAGATTATGGCTATACCAAACGTCGGGTGGTCAATATAAGCGTCGCCCGTCACGCAGATAAAGTCAAGCTGTGATATCCCGCGTTCTTTCATATCCTCTTTGCATACAGGCAAAAACGGCATAAATTATCCTCTCAATTCACTTTCTATAATTTCAGGCAGTCAATTCAGTCCCCGCAGATCTCTCTTGCTATTTTATTCGCTCTTTTGTACACTTCATCAGCGTCAACAGTCAAAAACTTTCCGTCCTCGTACAGAATTTTCCCGTCAATAACGGTCATCTTTACATTCTGCTTAGAGCCTGCGTATACAAGATTTTTCGCAATATTATGAACAGGCTGCATATTCGGCTGTGCAAGGTCGATAACTGCAAGATCAGCGCGCTTACCTGCGGCAAGAACATCACAGTCGTTAAGTCCCATAGCTTTCGCACCGCCTTTTGTTGCCATTTCAAGCACTCCAAATGCAGGACACGCCGCCGCGTCGTTTTCCTTGACTTTCTGCAATCCCGCGGCAAGGAACATTTCCTTGAACATATCAAGGCAGTTGTTAGACGCCGCGCCGTCTGTTCCTATTGCGAAATTCGTCATGCCGTGACGTTTCATTTCGCAGATCGGCGCAATTCCGCTTGCAAGTTTGAGATTTGAAGCAGGGTTTGTCACCATATATAAACCCTTATCGCGGAAGATCTCCATATCGCGCTCGTCAAACCAAACGCAGTGAAAACCTCCCCCGCCGTATTCAAACATTCCGAGCTTGTCGAAAAGCTGAGTAGG
Source organism: uncultured Clostridia bacterium (assembly GCA_947627205.1). GTDB lineage: Bacteria > Bacillota > Clostridia > Oscillospirales > Ruminococcaceae > CAG-115. Next base: position 136,520 of record CANQVE010000002.1, read on the forward strand.
TGTCATTTTATAGCGCTCGATACAGCCGTCAACCTCCGCTTTCGTTTCGCTGTTGTGCGTGAACATAGGCGATTTATACTTCTGCGCAAGTTTTGCAAGAGCTTCAAGAGTTTCGAGCTTAGTGGTATACTCTGCATGAAAACCAAGCTGATATGAAATAAGCGGATCATAGTTATTGTAGGTGTTATATTCTTCCTCAATGCCCTCTACAGTTCCGCCGAAATCGTTTATTGAACCGCAAATTACCGTTCTGAAGCCCATATCGGTATTAGCTTTAGCGTAGCTCGGGAGCTTGAAATACATATCGAAACTTGAAGTTATACCACTTGTGAGATACTCCATATTGCCGAGCTGAGTGAAAACGTAAATTGCCTCTTCAGTAAGTTTAGCCTCATGCGGGAAAACCTGTTCGTACAGCCAGTCGTTAAGAGGCAGATCGTCCGCAAAAGAGCGCAGAAACGTCATAGCGGTGTGAGTATGCGCGTCTTTAAAGCCGGGAATAATAAGGTTTCCGCAAAGGTCGATCTCACGGTCAAAATCTCCGTTCTGCTTTTCACTGCCGATATATGAAATCAGACCGCCGTCGGTGCAGAGTTCTCCGTTTATGATGTTTTCATTCTCCATTGTGAGTATCTTCGCGTTATAAAAGCGCAGTTTCATAAAATCTACCTCCGATAATCAGCCGAACAGTTTCTTTAACGAATTTGTATACGGATAACGGCAAATTCCCTTTTCCGTAACAATAGCGGTTATAAGCTCGGCGGGCGTTACGTCAAACGCAGGATTAAAACATTTTACTTCATTTTCGGCAACAGGCTTTTCAAAGAACTTTGTCTTTATTTCGCCGCTGTCGCGTTCTTCAATAACTATCTTGTCACCGTTTTCGCAATTGAAGTCAATTGTAGAACTTGGACAGAAAACGTAAAACGGGATATTGTGGAACTTCGCGTTTATCGCAACAGAGCGCGTTCCTATCTTATTTGCGGTGTCGCCGTTTGCGGCTACTCTGTCACAGCCTACAAAGCAGGCGTTTATTTTTCCCTGCGACATAAGAAGTGACGCAGCATTGTCGCATATCAGCGTAACGTCAATTCCCGCATGGTTAAGCTCAAAACTCGTGAGCCTTGCGCCTTGCAAAAGCGGACGTGTTTCATCGCTGAAAACATGAAAGTTATATCCTTTTTCTTTGCCCAGAAGAAGCGTTCCAAGTCCCGTTCCGTATTCGGACGCGGCAAGCGCTCCCGCGTTACAGTGAGTCAGAATACCGTCACCGTCTTTCACGAGAGTAAGCCCGTATTCGGAGATCGCTCTGCACATCTGCCTGTCCTCGTCATAAATTTTCGTACACTCCTCATAAAGCAAAGGGATCGCCGATTTTTTATCAGCGCCCTTTACCGCCGAAAGCATACGCTCGACAGCGTGAGAAAGATTTACCGCTGTAGGTCTTGACGAAACAAGATAAAGTCCGAGCTTTTTTAATTCGTCATAAAAATTATTTTCACTAAGTTTTTTGGCGCAGACGTACATTCCAAATCCCGCGGAAATGCCTATTGCGGGAGCACCGCGCACCCGAAGCTCTTTTATTGCCTCGAAAACAGCTTCGGGAGTTTCAAGACGCAAAAACTTTATCTCGTTTGGAAGAAGCGTCTGGTCGATTATTTCAACAGCATTTTTATCCTCGGAAAGTCTGACTGTAAAAATCTTGTCCATATTTGTTCTGTCAGTTGAAATATACAAGCTCGCTGTCGGCTTTTTCGGTCGGAGCTACAGACCTTGCAAGAATGACAGGTCCTACTCCTCTGTAAACTTCCTGTTTTTCTCCGACAATTCTGCCTGTGACTTCCACCCAATCTCCGTCTTTAAATTTACTTTCATCGGGGCATTTTACAAGTATCCCCACGACCTGAATATCGTTTGCACAGCAGGTCATGGCTCTTCTTGAAATCACGAAATAGCCTTTCGGGACATTTTTCGCTCTGAAAACCATTCCGCGGACTCTGATATTTCTGTTGTTATAGCGCTTTGAATTGCTCATTATATCAACATACCAAAGCCCGAAATCATCATGAACGATTTCAATAGGATCGGCGTTTACGTCAAACGGCATTTCGTCGTCGCCCTGAAATCCCTGCTCGACCTCGCCGTCCATATACTCGAACATCATATCAATGCGTGGATTTAACGATTTTAAGATCCTGCGCAGGCGCTTTTTATCGACTTTTCCCTGTTCGCAGCGATTGAATATGACAATATCAGCGACCGCGATATTATCCGATAAAAGCTGACGCATATTGTTGAGATAAACGTCAAATCTCGTGTGATCCACAAACATAAATATCTGATAAAAAACCCAATTTTTCGGAGCTTTCTGCTCCATATCCCTTAGGCTCCACATTCCGTTATATTCGAGCATAACTCTTGATGGTCTGTGCTTTTCTACAAGTGCAGTGAGGTTTTCGGGGTTAAAATCATCTTCGTCCTCAATAAATTCAACAACGGACTTGGACGCTTTCAGAATTTTCTCATCATATTCTATTTCGCCGTCCTCGCAGGCAATAACAAGCGTTCTCTCGCCTCTGCTGAACTCTCTGTCATTCAGTGTTTCAAGAATAAACGACGTTTTTCCGCTTTCGAGAAAACCTGTCATTAAATAAACGGGTATTTCCATTTTAAACTCCAATCAGACACCGAAAAGTGCCTTTATCTTTTCTTCGTCAAGTTTTGAACCGATAACGCACATTTTTCCCGTAACGTCCGCAGAACCGTTTCTTATCTCGTATTCTTCGGGAACAAAGTCAAACTCGATCCAGCCGTCCTTGCCCTCTACAATGCCTTTTGCTCTCAAAACAACGCCGTATTCCTCGTTTGAGAGCTTTGAGAGCGCATTTTCAAGTTCTTCCTTTGTAAACTTCTTTGCCGTTTCAATTCCCATGGAAGTAAACACTTCGTCTGCATGGTGGTGATGATGGTGATGATGTTCGTCATGGCAGTGACATTCCTCGCCGTCGTGATGATGATGTTCGTGTTCATCTTCGTCATCTTCGTCATGGTGGTGATGGTGTTCATGCTCATCTTCGTCATGGTGATAATGTTCATGCTCATCTTCATCATCTTCGTCATGGTGGTGGTGTTCATGCTCATCTTCATCTTCGTCATCATGATGATGAGCAAGAGTTTCTTTAAGCAGGTCATCGGCGAATTTATTTTCATTTTCCATTGCCTGCAAGATCTGCGCACCGCTTATTTCGTCCCAATTTGTAGTGACAATTGCAGCGTTAGGATTAAGCTCCTTTATCTGAGCGATCGCCGCCGCGAGTTTTTCTTCACTGAGCTTCTGAGAACGGCTCAAAACAATGGTCTTTGCTGTTTCGACCTGATTTTTATAGAACTCTCCGAAGTTCTTCATATACATTCTGATCTTTGTCGCGTCAACAACGGTCGTATAACTGTTCAGAACGATATCTTCGCTTTTGATATCCATGACAGCTTTTATAACGTCCGAGAGCTTTCCGACACCCGACGGCTCTATCAATATTCTGTCGGGGGCAAATTCTTCAAGCACTTTTTGGAGAGCCTTTCCGAAATCTCCTACCAATGAACAGCAGATACAGCCCTGGTTCATTTCGGTGACCTGAATGCCCGCGTCTTTCATAAATCCGCCGTCAATTCCTATCTCGCCGAACTCATTTTCGATAAGGACAAGTTTTTCACCGTTATAGCCCTCTTTAAGCAGCTTTTTTATGAGCGTTGTTTTACCTGCTCCCAAAAAGCCGGAAAAAACATCTATCTTTGTCATTTTATACACCTCTGATACCTTTCATTTAATTTTGCAAATCCCATATTTGCATTACACATTATATTGTACCACTTTTTTAATTTATAGTCAATATCTTTTATGTAAAAAAATACCGCGCATTATAATAACAAATAAAAATGTCCCGTCCTGCAAAAACAGAACGGGACAAATCTAATCAAATATTACTGATCTTTTTTCTTGCGCTTCATAGCTGCCGCCGCAACAGTAGCTCCAAAAGCAACCGCCGCGCCTACGCCCAATCCTGCAGATGTATCTTCTACACCCGTATAAGGATTATCGCCAAGCGGAACATCATCATCGTCGATTATAACGATATCGTCAAAGTGATTGTCGTCAGAATCGCTGTCGATAGCAGTATCCGTATCATCATCGAAATCATCCATCTCGATATCATCAACAACTATCGTATCGTCGCTCGGAGTATCTGTATCCTCGGGAGCGTCAACAACTTCGTCGTCAACGTCATCGATTACGGGCTCATTCGGTTCTTCTGTAGGCTCATCAGGTGTATCATCTACGGGTTCGTCGGGAGTTACATCTATTGCAGGCTCTTCCGGCGTTTCGTCTGCGGGCTCGTCGGGTGTTTCATCAACAGGCTCGTCAGGCGTATCGTCTACAGGCTCGTCGGGAATATCGTCCTCGGGAAGATCTTCCTCATCAGCGTCAACTGTATTATCCTCTGTGTAGTCATCACCTACATCAGGTTCATCTTCAACGTCAGTAACATCATCTGTTACCTGATCCTCGGGAGTATCGTCTGTGGGCTCATCAGGAGTATCGTCTACAGGCTCATCAGGAGTATCGTCTGTGGGCTCGTCAGGTGTATCGTCTGTGGGCTCGTCAGGAGTATCATCTGCGGGCTCATCAGGTGCATCATCTGTAGGCTCATCAGGAGTATCGTCCGTAGGCTCATCGGGTGTGTCGTCCGTGGGCTCGTCAGGAGTATCATCTGTGGGTTCATCGGGAGTATCATCTGTGGGCTCATCAGGTGTATCATCTGTAGGCTCATCGGGTGTGTCGTCCGTGGGCTCATCAGGCGTATCATCTGTAGGCTCGTCGGGTGTATCGTCCGTAGGCTCGTCAGGTGTGTCGTCTGTAGGCTCGTCGGGAGTATCGTCCGTGGGCTCATCAGGTGTATCATCTGTAGGCTCGTCGGGTGTATCGTCCGTGGGCTCATCAGGTGTGTCGTCCGTAGGCTCATCAGGTGTGTCATCCGTAGGCTCATCAGGTGTATCATCTGTAGGCTCATCAGGAGTATCGTCCGTAGGCTCATCGGGTGTGTCGTCCGTGGGCTCATCAGGAGTATCGTCCGTAGGCTCATCGGGTGTGTCGTCCGTGGGCTCATCAGGCGTATCATCTGTAGGCTCATCGGGAGTATCGTCCGTCGGCTCATCAGGAGTGTCATCTGTCGGCTCGTCAGGCGTGTCATCTGTAGGCTCATCAGGTGTATCGTCAACTACATCATCACCGTCGTCGCCATCATCTACGACTGTATCATCAGGACCGTCGTCCTCATCATCAGGTTCATCGGGAGTGTCATCCGTGGGCTCATCGGGCGTGTCGCCGTCATCAGTCTCAATGGACTTATCTTCCTCTTCTACCTTATCTTCCTTGTCATCATCAGGCGTCGTATCGTCAGAATCGTCATCATCGGGCGTGGTGTCATCGGTATCATCATCACCGTCATCACCGCCGCCGATCTCGTCTTCTTCGTCGCCGTCGTCAGTGTCGCCGTTATCCTGAACAACGTCTTTGTCGATATCCTTATCCTCGTCGTCCTGATCTTCCTCGTCGGGAGTTGTTGCATCCTGCTCATCGTCAACAGAGGGAGCAGAACCGTCATCAGCAGTAACCTGGTGGATCTCGTTGTTCATTCTGACATCGCTTGCGAATACGCTTCCGCTGAGAACACCGTCATTGAAGAAGTGCGCGTTCGGAGCAACTACGATACCGCCCATCTGCGAAGTCTTTATATCGCCGGCATAATTGCCGAAGTTAAACGTAACATTAGCGTTAGAAAGGTTCCAGTTGATCTTGTCATCACCGTTATCGTTTACACAGCCCATGTCAACATAAGTCGTGCTGTCATCGGTGATAACGTTGATTATAACCTTAACTCCGCCGTTTCTGGACAGGAGCTTCTGCAGATACTCGCCGTTTGCACTGAGGTCATCACTGCTGACGCTCGCAACAAGCGTCTGTCCGGGCTGAACTGCACCCGTCTCAATAGCATAGACCGCATCTCTAAGAGAGCTTCCCGAATCCTCAGCGGAGAATCCGACTTCATCTATGAGGTTCTGACCTGCTGTAGCCATAGAGTCAAGTTTTCCGCCGATATTCGCGAACGTATCATTCGCGTCAGCGCGGCGAATGGAAACCTTTTCGGGGTGTCCCTGGCAGTCAATTATGTAATCTCTTCCGCCCGCATTGAATGTGATCTTGCTTGCGTCTCCGCCCTCAACTATCTCGAAGTCAAAGCCGAAAACAAGCTCGTATGAAGTACCCTCGTAAATGCCGAGCTTTATTGTCGAATCGCCGTCCTGAGGAAGCTCTGCGATATAGCATGTATAAACGCTCGGAGCTTCAGCGCCGTTTCTCTCAAAGTTAGCGGCAACGTTGGTGTTATAAACATCAAATTTATTAACTTTTTCCGCGCAGATATTGCCCTCAACGTGTATTCCGTACATATTCAGGTCTTTGGTATACGCCGCGAAACCCTTGTACCCGGAAAGCTCGTTATTGAAATCTGCAACAGCACTCGCATCTTCTGACGCAATGTAAACATTCGAGCCGCACTTGAGATACGCTTCGTTAGAACCGATATCGTTCCGCGCGCTTTCGGTCACATTGTTATTGTCGTCATTGTTTGCGTCATCGCCCGGATTAACGGCCGCGGACGCAGAAAGCGCACCCGCGCGCGAACCCAGAACAGTAACAGCAAACGCGAACATAAAAGCGACTTTTCCCTTGTTGGTCTTTTTCCTTTTTTCTTCATTCGACATGGCTGTCATCTCCTAAAAACAATAACAAATAGATACAATTCTCCACCTATTGTGGTTATTATCATTATAGCATTTTAAATATTAAATGTCAATAGTTTTGATAAAAAACATTTACAAAATTTCCACAAATCCTACAAACTTTTTTAGCTGATTTTAACAAAAATTCAGCAGTCCTCAAAAATGTTATTAACCGAAAACGGCTGATTTGTGAAAGATAATGTCAGACAACTCTTTTCGCCATGATGTCGGAATTGTACGCGCACTTTACGGCGGTATCTGCGGTGATAATACCCGACTTGTACATATTCAGCAGACTGTTGTCCATTGTGGTCATTCCGGGAGCAGACTGTATGACGGAATCAATCTGATGTGTCTTTTCATCACGGATAAGAGTTCTTATCGCGCTGTTCATTGTCATTATCTCGAAAGCGGGGGTATACTTCCCCTCTGTAGACATAACGAGCTGCTGGGAAATAACGGCGTTCAGCACCATGGAAAGCTGAATTCTTATCTGGTGCTGCTGGTTTGTAGGAAATACGTCAATTATCCTGTCAATGGTGTTTGCCGCGCCGAGAGTATGGAGCGTTGAAAGCACGAGCTGACCTGTTTCGGCGGCAGTCATTGCGACGCTTATTGTTTCATAATCGCGCATTTCTCCGAGCAGAATTACGTCGGGTGACTGTCTCAAAGCGGAGCGGAGCGCGCTTAAATAGCTCTCGGTGTCGATATTTATTTCGCGCTGGCTGATTATGCTCTTTTTATGCTTGTGCAGGAACTCTATGGGATCTTCTATCGTGATGATATGCCCCGAACGTTCTTCATTTATCTTTTCGATAATGCAGGACAATGTCGTGGATTTTCCGCTTCCCGCAGGTCCCGTGACAAGAACGATCCCGCTTTTCAGTTTTGAAAGTTTCATTACGCTTTCGGGGATACCGAGCTGTTCGGGTTCGGGAAGCGTAAACGGAACATATCTCAAGACCGCCGCAAACGAGCCGCGCTGTTTGTAGATATTTGCACGAAATCTTCCCATTCCGACGACCGATATAGAAAAATCCATTTCCTTTTCGGGGAGATCTTCAATGTCAAACTTATAGCCTCCGAGCTTGTAAATTTCATAAACATACTCTTTTGTCACAGCAGGAGTTAGCGGGCATTCGTTTATTTTTACAAGATCTCCGTTTGCCTTATAGCTAAGAGCCGCGCCCGAAATTATGAATATATCCGAGGCGGAATTGTCCGCGGCAATTTTTAAAATTTCAAGTAATTCCATATCTTCCTCAAATCGTCAAAATGTTCCGTCCCAGACATTCAGTCCGGGATCGTCCTCAAACGTATCGTTTGTGATACTCTTCCATTCGTTTATTTTAAACTCGCCGTTCTCAAAGAAAGCAACGCTCGCAAATATGCTTTGCCTGTCGTTTATGCCGACGGAATATTCTGCGGTACAGCCGTTTGGCAGGCTTTTTACGGAAACGCCCTCTATAGTTTTCGCTTCTTCTTCAAAACTTTCCGCAAAGAACGCCGAACCTTTGAGTTCAAAAGCTATTTCATCAAGCCTCGACAGAATTTCTTTTGCCGACATATCCGCCGCGTAATAATTCTTCAGATAGTTCCCTGCCCTGTCGTTCAGAGCGTCGTTAGAGCCTGCCGCGCGAAAACTAAGCACAGCGAAAACGGTCAGGCACAAAATAGCGAAGATTATCATAACAGTGATATATCCGACGCCTATCCCCGCGTTTTTTTGCTGTTTACGTCCGTTCATCGCTGCCTCCGTTCTTTACATAAGCGGCGCAGGTGAAATAATAGATCTTTCTGCCGTTTTCGGTAAAAATAAGAGTTAGTTTTGAAAACGTCCCTGCCGCGTTTTCGGTTTTTTCCTCGTCCTTTGCGACTGTTATTTTATCGTCGAGCTTTCCGCATTCGGCTGAAACTATCTTCATTGTTTCGTCATAATCGCCGTTTAAAGAATACACCTCCGCGACAGACTGCGAGAAAACTATAACGCTTTCAAGAGTTTCTCCCGCGCGGGATTTTTTATCGGCGCCCGCAAAAACGGACAATATGACAGCGCCCGAAATGCTGAAAAACAGCAGAGATATTATCATCTCGATAAAAAACAAATTCAGCGGACGTTTTGTAGATCTTTTCATTGTTCCGTTCCTTTCCGCACAATTGCGGAGCTTGTTTTTTTGCCTACGTTTACGGTTATCTTATAGAGCTCTTCGGTTTCTTTTATTTCGACGCCGTTCAGTTCAAATATCCTTTCGCCGCCCGAAAGCTCATATTCGGAGCCTGCCGCGACTGTTTTTTCATACAGTCCGCCGTCGGAATAGTAGATAATGTTTGCAATACCGCCGTTCTGCAGTATCATTCCGTTTTCCGACAGCTCAACTTTTTCGGAGCTTTTTATCTTGTTTGAAAGATATCTTATCGAAGCTGAAGCAGTAAAATCCGTTGTGTAGTTGTCGTTTATCCTGCTGTAAGAACCCGCCGCCGAAGCAATTATCATCATCATGCACACCGCGAAAAGCAAAAACAGCAGCATACTTCCGACAGTGCTTATTGTGTCGGCTGTATTCTTGTAGTTTCTCACCGTCTTACCGCCTTTCGATTATTGTTATTGTCGGTCTGATATTTGAAGCAATGCATTCATAATGCACTATGTATTTTTTATTGTCTACGACAACGCCGTAATTGTCTATAAGATAATCCATGCTTTCGGGATATACCCCCTCTATCGCATAGCAAACGGTCACGCCGTTTTCGACTGTCGCTTTTACATTATCAAGCTCTTTTTTCTCAACAGCATTATTCGCATTTGCAATTCCGCAGATTATCCAGACTATCATTATCATAAATGCGGCAATAGGCAACGCCGCCGAAAAGACTCTTCTGAATGAAAATCGTTTCATTTTTTCACCCTATAACTGACATTATATTCATAAGAGGGATCATTACCGATAGCAAGACCGCTCCTATTATCGTCGTCAGGACAATTACTATAAGAGGCTCTATTACGGAAACTATCCCCGAAGCGGCTTCCTGTGCCTCATAGTCACAGCGCTCCGAGAGTTTTTTCCACGACTGTTCAAACGAGCCCGAGGTATAAGAAAATTTGAGAGAATGAGCGAACATAGACGGGAAAATATCTGATGTAGAGATAACGTCGGCGAAGTATTCCCCGCCAAGAACACGCTCTCTGCATTTATCGAGCTTTTTTATTAAGGCTTTGTCATTTATCAGCGACGAAGCGTAGAGAGGCATTTCTTCGGGAGCTATTCCCGCAGAAGCCATAAGGCTCATTGCGCTCGATATTTTTGCAAGAGAAAACTTTCTAGAAATTCTTTTTGTAAGCGGAAATACCGTCAGAAATCCCGAAAGCCCGCGCTTTACCGAGGGTATCAGCGACAAAAGAGCGATCATTACCGCCGCCGCTATTATTATAAGAAGCGCCGCTAAAATTACCCAGCCTATAGTATATGCGGTATTCACGGCGGAGCTTACTGTTTCGCTAACGGACGCGTCAAACTGCGAGAATATCTCGCTGAACATCGGAAGTACCAGAACGATAAGCACAATTATTACCGCGGTCATCATAAACAACAGCATAAGCGGGTGTATCACCGCGGACCTTACTGTTCTGCTAAGCTCTGCCCTGTTCTCATAATATTCCGAAAGATCTCTTGAAACGCCCTCGAGGCGCCCCGTTACGCCTCCGATCTTTACCATATTTACAGCGTATTCGGGAAATTTTCCGCATTCTTCCATTGCTTCGCCGAGCGTTTTTCCGCCGTTTATGCTTTTTGAAAGCTCGCCGCAGATCTCTTTTATGCGCTTATCTTCCAAGTCGTCATGCAAAATTTCCAATCCGTCCGAAAGCTGCATACCTGCATTGAGCATCAAAGCAAGCTGTTCAAAAAAATACGCCGTTTCATCCGAAGATAGGTTCTTCATTTTTTATCTCCTTATTTTAATAATAATAAACAGCATTATAGTTCGAGCCGTTCATAATATAGTCCGCAATTGTTTTCTTGTCGGACGCACTCGCATAAAACGTTGCGTCCGCAAGGTTATATCCCCTGCTGCTCATAAGCAGTTCGGGAGTTATCCACCCCGTCTGCTCGGTATATACCTCGTTCCATGCGTGGTAGATATCGGGACTTGCATATCCTATAACGAGCCTTGTGGGTATTCCCTGAGAGCGAAGCATAGCCGACATAAGCGACGCATAGTCGAAACATATCCCCTTTTTGCTTTTAAGAGTTTTATCGGGATCGGGTATATATCCGCTCTTTACCGTTGAGGCAAGATAATGGTCGTAGGTGATATTGTCCGATATATAGAGAAATACCGCGGAAATTTTATCAATAGTTCCTGTTTTTCCCGCGCACAGTTCGGCGGCTTTCTTTACACATTCGGAGCTTTTTTTGTAGCTCACGAACTGATTTGGATAAGTATAGGGCGTTATATTGTCCTTTACTTGAACACTTACGCTTTCAGTGAGTAAAGTCGAATAGGTGTTTCCCGATATGTTTTCAAACACATAGAAGCTGTACTGACCGCTCCCGCACGACAGAGGGAAATATACGGCCATTCCGTTTACGGGAACGTCGAAGTTATATGTCTTATCTTTGCAGACATATCTGAACTTAACGCGCTTGCTGTTTCCCGTATATTTGACCGAAATATATCCCTTTACGGCGTTTGAATAATCTATGACTACAGCGTTTTTGGTCTTGTCGGTGATTATTGCCGTGCCGGGCGAAGTCGGTGTTTCAAAGTCGGGAATAACGACATTCGGCGGAGGAGCAGAGCTTGACGAACTGCTAGGGACGCGTGATGAAGAAGCGACCGCTGAAGAAGAACCCGATGAATATGCCGACGAAAAAACAGATGATGACACGGAATATTCGGACGAGCTTTCTGAAATGCCTGATGAATAAACAGACGAACTCGGAAGAGAACTGCTCGAAAAAGCAGACGAACTTTCGCTCTCTGCAGACGAAGAAACAATTTCCGACGACTGTTCGGACGATATGCTGTCCGAGGAATTGCTTTTCTCGAACGAACACCCGCACAAAGACAGACCAAGGAGGACTACAAGCGCAGTTATCCTGTAATTCAGCGGTTTTTCACCGCCTTTTTTGACGCTCATATTACTCCCCTTTCATAGTGTGTTACTTGCTGAGTTTAAGGTCGCGGAGAAGAATATAGTTTTCATCTACTTCATTATACAGTTTATTCGGATTTCCGTTAAGTATCTGTGAAATATAATCTCCCGCAAGACGGTAAAACTCATCTTCATAGTGAACGATATTCGCCCCGCCGTATATATATTTATCGGACGAGTAGAATTTCTTTGAAATATCTATGACATAGCATTTTGTAACGCTCGCGAAGCGTTCTTCGCAAAGCGCGATAAACTTTCTCTTTATATTGTTGAGCCTGTCGGAGCCGAACTGTTCGAGCTTATAGTCGAGAGTTATATAACTGCTCTTGGGTTCGGTTTTAATAAGAATAATATTGTCGCCGTAAAGTTCAGCTACTTCTTCTGCAAACTTTGTTATCATATCACAGCAATGATCCATTGTCCGCTTTTCAAACAAATAACATTCGACGCAGTATTTTCTTATATTCGTGTAAAATTCGGTGCTTACAAAGAAGTCGTCAAGCTCGAAAAGGCTTCCCTCATATTCAGCCATTCGGCAGATAACATCGTAAAAATCAAGCAATATCCAGCTCGAATTGCTTTCTTCAAGCACTTTGAAACCGTTTCTGTTAAATGCGTCAAGGGCAGTTTTTCTCCTGTATGCGCTACCCTTGAAAGTATCGGCGCTTTCGGGGAAATCGACTTTGACGGGATCTTCATAGTTCAGTATAGGCGCTTGTTTCTGAATGAACGTTCCTATCTGGGCGTCTCGGCAGCAATTGAGCGATTCTCTAGAAACTGCGCTTCCCCATATATCGACCGTCATCATGTTAAGGTCGGTGGCATAACGCCTGAACTGCGGTTTTCCGCGAAGCAGGAAAACAAGCTCGGCGTTGTATTCGTTTACGGGTATACCCGTCTGAGCCGACAATAATTTTGCCATGGATTTTACGATATTGTAATTTCCCAGAAACGCAGGCTTGAAGAATTCGTATGTGCGTTCAAGTCCGCCTCTTTGTACTGCCTCGATTATCTCCGCCGCACGGCAGACTTCTTCAGCATAAGGATCGTTTTCAAAGAACTTGCGGACAGATGACAACTCGCAGGTACCCGAAGCCTTGAGCTTTAAAAGCCTTGTACGGTTGTTCGCGGCAAACTCCTTGTTGGTTTTTGCTATGATATTGTCCGCCGCACAGCTCATATCCAAAAGGCGCTTATTATAAGAACGCGCGGTCATGCTGTCATAATATTTAAGCACTCTTTCAAACCATGAGTCCAAATCGGGCTTATTGACACAAGTTCTTCCCTTTTCGGAAGTTATTTCCACAAACGCTCTGTATGCTTCTTCATAATATTCGTCCTCGAAATCATTGCCGTCTACGTTTGAAAAGAACTTTCCCGAAAGGTCTATAACGCGCGGTTTTACAAGCTCAATGAAATAATCTTCCATTGCGCGGATAAACTTGTTTGTACGGTCGGGCGCGGGAACGGTGCGAAGCTCGGTTTTCTTTACACGGGCGTTTGTAATCTTGGTGCGGAAAAGAACTATCTGCTTTCCCGAAACGACTGCAAGCAGTTTTTCCGCATAGCTCTTTATAAGAGGCTTATATATAGCCTCTCCGAAAGGAGGACGTATCTTTATCATTTCATCTTTATGACGTGCATAAAATTCGCTTTTTATAAAGCTCTTTGAATTTGTAAAATAGCTCTGATCTTCACCGTTGTCAATTCTAAGACAGGAATATGAACCCGCGCCAAAAAAATCCACGGCGATATAATCGGGCTTTGAAGAATAAACATATTCCGACAGGTCTTTTGAAAATTCAAGCGCAAGACGTCCGTCTCCGTTTTTCTCCAAGAATACGGGCTTTGAGCCGAGAGAAAGCTGGGAAACAAACATTGCCGTATCGTCTGTTCTGAAGCCGTTTCCCGAAGTGAATATCTTTTTTAAAAGCATTGAACCCGAAAGCATTATCTTCGGTTTTTTGCCGTAATAGCCGAGTTTATTTCCAAAAAACTTTGAAGTCCTTTCAAAGCTCTCCTCGGTAAATTCGCTGTGAGGAGGATATGCGCGCACTACCGCGGCGCCGAATTCCCTGTTTTCACTGCATACGGGCACATACGACAGAGCGGCGGATATTCTTCCGTTCTTCTTTTTAAGTTTTACGCAAAGAATGATACCGTCGCGGTTTTCGCTCACATCATGCATTGTCGAAAGGAAATTTCCGAGAGAATAAAGACAAGGCACCGTTCTTCCGTCCGCAGTATTGATATAAGAAAGTTTTTGTATAACATGCGGATGAGAACCGACAATAAGATCCGCTCCTGCTTCAGCCATAAACTCCGCAGTTTCAACTTGCTGTTCAACGACCGTCGGCGTGTTCATGCTTCCCCAATGCTGGACAGCTATTATATATTCCGCGCCTCTTGCTTTAGCGCGCGAGATTAGTCTTTCAAAATTGTTCCTGCCAAATCTTCCGAGCGTCGTCGTCAGATGATGTCTGTCCGAAACGGTATCGTCAAGACCGTTTGAAACAGAGCTTACGGCAATAAACCCGACTTTAATGCCGTTTATTGTAACAATAACGGGATTTCTGCCGAGAGTTCCTATATTGTCCATTCCGAGATCTTCGATATTTTCCACCGTTTCGGACAATCCGTCAGCGCCCGCGTCGCAGTTGTGGTTTGTCGCTGTAACAAGACCTTTGAAGCCCGCGCGGGAAATTGCCGAAAGAAAAGTAGACGGAGAGTTTGAGTTAGAAGCTCCGTTTTCAAGTCTTAAGGTTTCGTTCTCAAACGGCGCGCCGTCATAGCATACCGCTTCGAGAACGCCGACGGCATAATCAGCCTCGCCGAGCGTTTCCTTTATTCCCGCAAACGCCTCGGAAAAATCGTATGCGAACGCCCTCGTTGAGCTTTTCTGCGCAAGGGTACACATGATATCTCCCGCAAGCATGATTGTCGCATAATTTTCCGACGATGAATACGAACGCTCGACCTCTATCTTTGTTTCAAACATTTCGCCGTCGGAAGCGGTTATCTTTACGGTGCAGGAACCTGCTCTTCTCGCGGTTACGACGCCCGACATATCGACTGCCGCTATTTTTTCGTTTGATGAAATAAACGACCTTATGCGCGGAACGGAATTTTCGCGCTCGCATTTTATCTGCGCAGTTTCTCCCGCTTTCATGCAGATAGTTTTCTGCGCTTTTAATTTTGTGCTTATCGGAGTAAACGCAACTTTCTCGCTCGCAGTTCCGACATTTTCCTTTCCGTTTTTAAGCGTAAAAGCACGGATCCTTACAAGATACTCCTCATTATTTTCAAATCCCAGAACGCTCTTTTCGCAGGTCTGAGAATAGCGTATCTTTATACAGCTTTCCATTTCGGAAGCCCTGAAGAAGTACAGCTTGTAGCCGTCCGCGCCCTCTACCGCGTCCCACCTCGCAAAACAAGCTCCGTCCCCGCCTGCGACATTAAAATTATTCGGAGCTTTTAATTTCATATAACTACAGTCCTTTCACATAAACTTTTTATAATTCAATTTATTTAAACTACGCCCTCGGAAGTCAATCCGCGCGTAAATCTCCCGCTCGGCTTTATATGCTCGTCATACATTTTTACTATGCTTTCAATATCCGTTTCGTCAGTGAAACAAAATACAATGAAATCAAATCTTCCGAGCATTTCGGGCTTGTCGCTCAAAACAAGCGGATCGGGATTTAATAGCTCAACGCATCTTCCCTTGCATGAAACAGGTATCTCCCGCCCGAAGCGGTCGTATATCATTTTTTTGCACTCTTGCCTGCCCCCGTATATCCCGCAGGTATTTCCGTCAGCAATCGGACACCTGCGCATGAGCGTAAGCGGAAGTTTTCCGTAAGCTACTATGCCCGCAGGAATACCGCTTTTTACCGCTGAAAGCACAGAAGCACTTCCCTCGACCGAAAGAGTTATATCCGAAAAACCGAGCTTTTCGCATACTCCCGCCGATACGGAATTGAGGATATTCATTCTGAAACCGCCATGTATTTTAAATCCGCACTCTTTTAAAATTCTCGTATGCGCAAGTGTCTGGGCATATCCGTTTTCAAAGCCCATTTTTCGCAGCTTGCAAAGGCGCGCTCTGTCTGCCGCTTCGTCAATTATCAAAGGCGGAGAAACTGCTATTCTCTGCTTTTCGGGAATATCCTCTGAAAGCAGCTCCATGGGCGCATATATCATTTCAAACGAAAGACTTAGCGCCTGAATAAGCTGTTTTACATTACTGACTTCGGCGCGGTAAGATGTCTTTTTCGGCAAATTACGCTCGGTCGTTTTTATCTTCGGCTCGTATATATTATAAGTATGTGTATTCTTTTCAAGAACAAGAGCCTCCAGCTTTTCGCATGCATCCCGCCTTAATGCATTCAGCACGGAAGCAGGCACAAACAGCCTTTCTTCTACAACAGCGGAAATTTCTCCCGCATAAAACTGCGTCCCCCCAAACTTTGCTATTCTTTCACAAACGGTCTTTTCGTCGAGAGGTTTTCCTGTGGCTGTTTCGGGAATATCCGAGCTTTTGCAAACAACCTCTCCGTATTTACAGCTTGCTTTTAAATAAACAGGCTCTCCCGCGGATATCTTTACAAAAACATCGGCCTTTATTCTAGGAAACTCGTTCTTATAAAGCTCGCGGATAGAACCGAGCGTTTTGGAAGTAATTTCAACATCGTCCTTTTTTCGGATACCGTTCATGTTCTTCATACTGCCCGTAAAATATCCGTCTGTAAGTCCGCTTCGCGAAAAGACGTTTTTAAGGCGCTCTCCGTCAAATTCCTTTTCTCCGACGCTTTTAACGCACGCGTCAACAGAACATGCTACATATTCGGGACGCTTCATTCTTCCCTCTATTTTAAACGAAGCAATTTCCGAAAGCTCGGGAAGATATTTTACAACAGATCCGTCCTTTAAAGAAATAACGTTATGCCGTCCGTCTACGCTGAAATCTAGTCTGCAGGGCTGGGCGCACAGTCCGCGGTTTCCGCTTCTTCCGCCGAAAAACGCGCTCATATAGCACTGACCGCTTACCGATGTACAAAGCGCGCCGTGAACAAAAATTTCAAGTTCAATATCGGTATTTCTGCTTATGTTTAAAATCTCGTCTTTGGAAAGCTCGCGCCCTAAAACCACTCTCGAAAAGCCGAGTTCTTCCGCCGCTTTTACTCCCGAAACGCTGTTCAGCGTCATCTGCGTAGAAGCATGGCGAGGCATTTCGGGACAAATCAGGCGTATAAGCTCCGCCGCTCCCAAGTCCTGAACAATAATTCCGTCAGCGCCGCATTTTACCGCTGTTTTTACGCATTCCGCAAGTTCCGGCAGTTCTTTGTCATAGACAAGCGTATTCAGCGCCACATAGAGCTTTACACCGCGTTTATGACATTCGGCTACCGCTTTTTCAAGATCGGAGTCCGAAAAATTCTCGGCATTTTTTCTCGCGGAAAAGTTTTTCATTCCCGCATAAACTGCGTCCGCGCCAGATCTTAATGCCGCGAAAAGGCTTTCAAAGCTCCCGCAAGGCGCAAGTATCTCGCTCATAGAGTAAGCTGACCGTCCTCAAGCGCGTCCTTTAATTGCTTTTCAAGGGCAGTGTTTTCCTTTTTAAGCGTCTTTACCTGTTTTGTAAGTTTTTCATTTCTCTCCTTAATTGCCGAAAGCTGTTCTTTCACGGCTTCAAGCTCTCCGCCGTTGTTATCCGACGCCTTTAAAGAGGCATTTTCGCTTTCTAACTGCGAATACTTTGCTTTAAGCTCTTTAAGCTCCGCATTTGCTTTTACGTTCTTGTCCTTTGAAAGAACGTCCAATTGTTTCCTAAGGTCTTTCTCCGACTTTTCAAGCTCGTCATACATTGCCTCGAGCGCTTTATAATCATCTGCGCTCGCGGTCTTGCTCTTGAGCTTCTTTTCAAGGTCGCTCACTTTTAAAGCCTTTTCAGCATTTTCCTTTGAAAGTTTTTCATATTGCTCTTTCTGCTTTGCCGCGTCGGCTTCTGCTTTATCGGCGCGCGACTTTTCGCGGTTAAATGCTTCTTCAAAATTCATAGCTTTGTCGAGCTTTTCAAGCAGTCTTTTATTTTCCTCGGAAACTTTTACCGCTTTTTTATTTTCCGCGGTAAGCTCCGTGATACGCTTTTCCTTTTCAGAAACGGCTTTTTTCTGCTTTTCCGTTTCTGCGGCGTTTGCGCTTGCTTCTTTTGAAAGGTCGGTGTTTTTCTTTTTAAGATCGGAAACGGTGCGTTCTGCTTCGTCGAGCTTAGATTTCAGCTTATCGCTCTCCGAGGCTTTTTCATTTGCCGTTTTAAGCGTTTCGGCAAGCTGTTCGTTTTTACCCTCAAGCTCCGAAAAACGCTTTGAAAGTTTGTCAAACTCGGTTTTCAGCCTTTTAAGCTCGTCACTGTCAGCTTTCAGCTTTTTGTTTTCTTCGATTGCGTCTGCTGCCTTTTCTTCAACAGCTTTAAGACGTGTTATCTCTGCGCTTGCTGAAGAAAGCATTTCTTCAAGCTCGCAAAGCTCGTTTGAAATTTCAAGCGCGGAATATACGGCGGCATCTTCGCGGCGCAGGTCGATATTTGCCGAACAATATTCTTCCATTTTCTTGTCGATCTTTTCGGCAGCAGACATAAGGAGCTTTGAATTGTCCGTAACGAGCTTGTAATTTCTTCCGCCTATTGTGACAGTGATCTTTTCGTTTAACATTTCCTTATTCCTTTCCTTTCAAAAAAAGATTATTTTCAGACTGTATATAAAGCCTTATATGCGTTGTTAGTAACACTGCTCATTATACAGGCTTACTCATTTACATTATAATACATTTTCTCTCTCATTTCAATAGGAAAATACAAAAAAATTCAGAGCCGAAAAAATTCGGCTCTGATAATTAGATCAATTGCTGTTTTCAGCTTCAGCACGCTTCATAACGCTCATATATGCAGGACGAATAATTTTGCCCGCGCTTATAAGCTCTTCGAGCCTGTGAGCGCTCCAGCCCGCAATTCTTGCTATGGCAAATATCGCGGTAAAGAGTTCTGTCGGAATTCCGAGCATATCATAAACAAAACCGCTGTAGAAATCGACGTTCGGGCTTACGCCTTTCATTATCTTGCGCTTTTCGGCAATAAGTTTCGGCGCGGCATCCTCAACGTACTTATAAAGAAGCATATCGTCCTCGCGCTCTTTTGCCGCCGCAAGTTTTTCGACAAACCCTCTGAATATCCTCTCTCTCGGATCGGAAAGCGAATATACCGCGTGTCCCATGCCGTAGATAAGCCCCTTGCGGTCAAAGGCTTCTCCCGCAAGTATCTTTCCGAGATAATCATAGACCTCTTCATAATCCTTGGTGTCTTTGACATTCTGACGGATATTGTCCATCATTTCCATGACCTTTATGTTTGCGCCGCCATGTTTAGGTCCTTTGAGCGACGACATTGCCGCGGCGATCGTCGAATAAGTATCCGAGCCCGAAGAAGTTACAACGCGGGTAGTAAATGTGGAGTTGTTTCCGCCGCCGTGTTCCATGTGGAGCATAAGCGCAACGTCAAGAACTTTTGCCTCCAGCGGAGAATACTGCTTGTCCGGGCGAAGCATCATAAGCAGATTTTCAGCCGTTGAAAGCGAGCTGTCGGGGCGGTGTATATACATGCTTTCATCATTTTCATAATGATTGTAAGCATGATAGGCATATACCGCGAGCATAGGAAACTCGGCTATGAGCATTATGCACTGATAAAGGCTGTCCTCAAACTTTCCCGAATTTGTGGTAGGATCGTATGAAGCAAGCGTTAAAATGCTCCTCGTCATAGAGTTCATAATATCCTTGCTCGGCGCTTTCATTATAACGTCGCGGGTAAAGTTTGTCGGAAGAGAACGGCATTTTCCGAGAATTTCCTTAAAGCGCTCTGTTTCTTTTTCATTCGGCATTTCTCCGAAAATAAGAAGATAAGCCGCTTTTTCAAAACCGTAACAGCTGTCTCCGCACATGGAAACAAGGTCCTTTACATTATATCCGCGATACCAAAGCTCTCCCTCGCACGGCACTTCGTTTCCGTTTTCATCCTTTGTAAAGGAAACCATTTTTGAAATGGTCGTAAGTCCCGTAAGAACGCCTTTTCCGTTTATGTCGCGAAGTCCGCGGTTTACACCGTACTTTTTAAAAAGCTCATCGGATATCTCGTCATTCTTTCTGCAAATTTCCTGTTTTTCCGCTGCATATTCTCTGATCTCATCAGTCATATTATCCCTCCTCATAAATAAATATAAACGTTTATGGAAAACTGTCTGCAAACAGTTTTCTAAATATGTATATTAAATTGATTATAACATAAAAAAGAAAATAAATCAAGTCAAACGAAAAAATTTCACAAAATTATCAAATACATAATTGACACATATCGGAATTTCGGTTATAATTAACAATGGAAAGCGGTGAATAAACTTGAAAGAAATTGACTTAAACAAAGGCTTAAGCTCCGAAGAAGCAAAGGGTATGCCCGAAAACAGCGGCGGAGTCAAGACCAAAAGCATAGGAAGAATAATCAGCTCTAATATTTTCACGCTCTTTAACCTTATAAACGTAATTATCGCCGTTGCTTTGGCTCTTGTCGGGAGCTGGAGAAATATGCTGTTTATGGGCGTTGTCATAGGAAATGCCGCGATAGGTATTTTCGAGGAGATACGCGCAAAGATAAAGATAGATAAGCTGAAAATATTAAATGCGCCGAAAGCAAACGTTATACGCGACGGAAAAGAAATTGAGATACCGTTTGAAAGAGTCGTCGAAAACGATCTTATCGTTTTGAGAAACGGAAACTCCGTCTGCGCGGACTGCATTGTGCTTGAGGGAAATGCTGAAGTAAACGAAAGCCTGCTTACGGGAGAAAGCGATCCTGTTTTAAAGCGCAAGGGCGATATGCTCTACTCGGGAAGTTTTATAACGAGCGGTCACTGCAAGGCTCAGGCAACAAAAGTCGGAGACGAGAGCCTTTCGGGAAAGATAACTGCAACTGCTAAAAAGCCGATAAAGCGCCGTTCGGCTATGATGAACGACATAAACAAGATACTGAAAATAGTTTCGGCTTGTATTTTTCCGTTTGGAGCGGTCTTATTCGTAAAAGCATATTTCTTTTCGGAAACTCCGCTTGTACAAAGCGTTGAACAGACTTCCGCGGCGCTTATAGGAATGATACCCGAGGGGCTTCTGCTTCTGACAAGCACCGCCCTTGCGGTAAGCTCTATAAGGCTCGCGCACAAGAAAACGCTCTGCCAGAACCTTTACTGCGCCGAAAGGCTGTCGAGAGCAGACGTTCTTTGCATTGACAAAACAGGAACTCTGACAGAGGGAAAACTTAAACTTGAAGAAATAATTCCCGTTGACGAAACGTTTGACATTAACTCGGCGTTATATTCGTTCATAAATGCATTTGACGCTCCAAACGCCACGGCAAAGGCAATTTCCGAGGGAATTTCAGAATGTGACGCAGAAAAGCCTCTTAATGTAGTAGAATTTTCATCGGAAAGAAAATGGAGCGCCGCGGCGTTTGAAACTTACGGAACGCTTATTCTCGGAGCGGAAGAATTTATTTTCGGAAATAATAAACTTTGCGGGAAGTTTTCGGGTTCGGGGCTTAGGGTGCTTGTTCTTGCACAAAGCAATGAACGAATTACCGACGGAAAACTTCCGCATAATATAACCGCGAAAGCTATAATAACACTTTCCGATACTATAAGACCGTCCGCCGAAAAAGCTCTTAAATTTTTCAGAGAACAAGGCGTACAGCTTAAAATAATAAGCGGAGACGCGCCCGAAACAGTTGCGGAGATCGCGAAAAAGTGCGGATTTGAGGGAAAATGTACGGATATGTCGAAAGCCGAAAAAGAAAAGCTCTCGGAAATTGCCGAGCAAAATTCGATATTCGGCAGAGCTAAGCCCGACCAGAAAGTTGAAATAATAAAAGCGCTTCAGGCTTCGGGGCATACCGTAGCAATGATAGGCGACGGAGTAAACGACGTTCCCGCTATGATCGCGGCGGACTGCTCTGCGGCGCTTAAATCGGGGAGCGACGCGGCAAAGTGTGTATGCGAGCTTGTGCTTTTAAACTCGGATTTTGCTTCACTCTCGGACTGCGTAAACGAGGGACGGCGTTGTATTAACAACATCGAACGCTCGTCGGCGCTGTTTCTTGTAAAGACAATTTTTTCTTTTATACTTTCGGCATTTTTCCTGTTTTTGCCGTACAACTATCCTTTCAAGCCCATACAGCTCACGCTCATAAGTGCGCTTATGATAGGCGCGCCGTCCTTTCTGCTGACCTTTGAGCCGAATTTCAGCATTGTTCGCGGAAGTTTTGCAAAAAACGCGCTTAAACGCGCCGTGCCGTTCGGGATAATTGCTTCGGTCGGTGTTGTCCTGCTTGAAATAATTTTCGGAAATTTCGGCTTTTCCGCCGATTTCATTTCGACAATTTGCACGTTTTTTACTGCGGCGGTCTGCTTTGCTTCGCTTGTCCGCGTATGTTTACCGATAAGCAAAAAGCGCTTAGTTATGTGTATTATCCTGCTCGCGGCGTTCATTTCGGCGGCGCTCCTCTTCCCCGATATTTTCTTCCTGAAATTTACGCCCTGAAATATTTGAAAAAGATATAAAAATTTTTATAAAACCTATTGACAAACGAGTTTGGTTATGGTATAATATTTTTTGTTGAGCGACTGCTTGACGTATTATATCGCGGGATGGAGCAGCTCGGTAGCTCGTCGGGCTCATAACCCGAAGGTCGTAGGTTCAAATCCTGCTCCCGCAACCAGTGAAAATCCCTTGCTATGCTTTGCATAGCAAGGGATTTTCAGTATACAGTGTACAGTGTACAGTATTCAGTAAATGTATCCGCTTCGCGGATAATATTTAGATTGTTTTCAAACCAAAAACTTTTTGCCCCTCCATGTTGTTCACGGAGGGGCTTTTCTTATTTACTTGTTTTTCAGTAGTATATCGGTGACTGCCTCGATAAGTTTTTCAACGTCTATCGGCTTTGCAATATGCGCGTTCATTCCGCAGTCAATAGCGCGTTTCTTGTCCTCCTCAAAGGCGTTTGCCGTCATTGCTACTATCGGTATCCCTGCCTGTGCGGGATTTTCTAAAGCGCGTATCTCTTTTGTCGCGGCATAGCCGTCCATAACGGGCATCTGGATATCCATAAGGATAAGTTTATAATATCCGTCAGATGAACTCTTGACCATATCAACGGCTTCTTTTCCGTTCTCCGCTTTTTCGACAACAAACCCGCGCTCTATAAGAAGTTCCTCTGCTATCTCGCGGTTAAGCTCGTTGTCCTCGACCAGAAGCAATCTCGTTCCTTTTATAAGCGAATTGTCGAAAGCGGGCTTTTCTTCTTTGCTTACAACCTCGCCGCCTGCCGCCTCGGCAAGTATATCGCGAAGATCCGAAAGGAAGATAGGCTTGCTGCAGAATGCCGTAACGCCTGCCGCGCGGGCTTCTTCTTCAATATCTGTCCAGTCATAAGCCGTGATTATTATGATAGGCGTTGTATCGCCTATAAAGGCGCGTATCTGTCTTACTACCTCAATTCCGTTAAGGTCGGGCAAAAGCCAGTCGATTATGTAAGCCTTGTATTCATCGCCCAGCTCGTATGCCTGCTTTGCGTGAAGAACGGCTTCTTTTCCGCGGAGCACCCAATCGGGGCGCATTCCTATATGGTGGAGCATTTTTGCAACGCTGTCGCAGGTCGAGAAATTATCGTCAGCGATAAGCGCGCGCAGACCGCTAAGTTCATATATCGCCGTTGGCTTTTTCGGCTCGGACTGAAGTCTGAACTCGAGGTTTATAATAAACTCCGTTCCCTTGTCCTTTTCGGAATGGACTTCAATTGTACCGCCCATTGCGTCAACAATGTTTTTAGTAATCGCCATACCGAGACCTGTGCCCTGAATACCGCTTATCGTCGAGGTATGTTCGCGCTCAAACGGCTCGAAAATGTGCTTTGTAAATTCCTCGCTCATTCCTATGCCGTTGTCTTTAACGCGTATTTCATAAGCTCCGAAACCGCTCGGCGCGTTCGGTTTCTGGCGAATGGTAAGACCGACGCTTCCGCCCGCAGGGGTGAATTTAATTGCATTTGACAGCAAGTTTAAAATGACCTGGTTTGTGTGCAGTTTATCGCAGTAGATATCCTCGTCGATGACGTCAACGGTGTCCATATAGAAATTGAGCTGTTTTGACTTCATCTGCGTCTGGATAATATTTCTCATATCGCGGAATATATCCGAGATAGAACATTCCTTTTCCTCGATATTCAGCTTTCCCGATTCGATACGGCTCATGTCTAGGATATCGTTTATAAGGCTTAGCATGTGATTGCTCGAAGAAAGTATTTTCTTTAAATACTCCTCGGTCTTTTCGCGGTTGTCAAGATTAGCCTGAACAAGCGTTGTATAGCCGATTATGGCGTTCATGGGGGTTCTTATGTCGTGCGACATATTTGACAAGAACATACTTTTCGCCTTGTCGGCGGCTTCGGCTTTTTTCAGCTTTTCGGTAAGCACCGCCTGCTGTACAGCTTGTTTAGTATACTTGCGGTAATTGCTCGTAACCCAGATATAATAGATTATCATTGCCACGAGGAGAATTATACCAACTATAAACCAGATTTTCTGAACGGCGAATACGCTTGCGAAAACTTCGCTTTCGGGGACTTGAACGGCTATTACCCACTCATTCATTCCCGCGGGGGCATAATACATATACTGCCAGCCGTCTGTTTTCGGAGTTCGGAAAACGACATAGCCCTTTTCGAGCCTTTTCATGCTGTCGGTATACTCTTCCCAGGCAGGATCGTCTTTTGTTTCGAGTGCGTAGCCTGCACCCGAAAAATTGTCTATATTTCCAAGCTCATCATGATATGTATCAAGAATGAAATTTCCCGTCTTTGATTCAAATATATATACTTCAGCCGAGGCGTTATAAATGTTATCAATATTAAGCGTCGGCTCAAGATTTTCAAGGTCTGTAAGTCCATATAGAACCGCAACCACTTTTCCGTTTCTCTTTATAGGCACAAAATGGCGCAGAACAGGCTTTTCCGAGCCTATCATTGACACACGGTTTGAAACGTGTTCTACGAGTTTAGATTCTTCGGCAAACGAAATATCCTCGCTTATGTTTGCGTCTGTTATAGTGCCGTCCGAGGAAAGAATAGTCTCGTTCGGCATAAGTATCTTTATCTGCATAAGCTCAAAAAGAGAAGAGTTTGCGGACATAACAGCCAGAGCAGATTTCGTATCGAAAGTGTCCAGATTTGAGAGCATATCTGCCGTTGCGTTGAGCATACTGCTGTCTCGCTTAAATTTCGCAGTAACTTCGCTTATAACAGTATTAACGCCCTCTTCCATTCTGCCTATAGACCTTTCGCGCAGAACATCTACTATCATAAAATAGGCTATCAAAAGACTGACTATTATAACAACGATAATGAGCCCCGTCGGAAAAAGACTTTTATTGAGCATTTTTCCTTTTTCAACTATCTTCTTAAACATATCGCATCTTCTTTCATAAAAGGAAATCTACCAAACCAAACGTTAAAATTACCTATTTTAATTATATCATTTTATGACAATATTGTCAAGTAGTAAACAATTTTTTGCGTTCAACTCTGAATAAACAAAAACGGCATTACAGCACAAACTTGCTGCAATGCCGATTAGTGAATTTTGTTTATTTGTCCATTTTTTCAAGCAGATCGTCCAGATCAACGGGCTTTGTGACAAAATCGTTCATTCCTGCGTCAAGCGCACGTTCGTGTTCTTCGTTAAACGAATTTGCAGTGCAGGCTATTATCTTTACGGTTTTAGCGTCTGAACGATTAAAAGCGCGTATGGCTTTTGTCGCCTCATATCCGTCGAGTTCGGGCATAAGAAGATCCATTATGATTATCCCGTAGGTATTTACCTCGGACTTTTCAAACAGTTCGACTGCCTCTTTTCCGTTTTGTGCAATATCGGTTTTATACCCCACGCTGTCAAGAAGATCGGAAATTATCTCGGCGTTAAGCTCGTTGTCGTCTGCGACAAGAACACGCTGATTTACATTCACAGCGACGTTCTGCACGGTTTCGGGAGCGGCGGCAGGCTCTGCGCTGAATTTAAAGGTAAACGTACTTCCCTTTCCCTTTTCGCTTTCGCAGGTAAGATCTCCGTCCATAAGGCGGGCAAGTCTTCGGCTTATTGAAAGCCCCAAGCCTGTTCCCTGATTGCCTTTTGAGACTGTATCAAGCTCCTGTGCGAATGCGTCGAAAACGTGTGATATAAATTCTTCGCTCATTCCCCTGCCGTTGTCGGAAACGGTGAAAATATTGACGATATCATTTCCGCTTTTTTCCTGTTTGAGCGTGAACTTTACGGTCCCGCCCGAACGGGTGAATTTACCCGCATTGTCCAAAAGGTTGAACAATATCTGCTGTATTCTTACGCTGTCGCCGACAATATAAGGCTCTTTTATATCGAGCGAAGTCTGAAAATCAATGTTCCTGTCCCTCATTGAGCTTTTGGCTGTTGTTATGACTGAATCGGCAAGAAGCGAAAGATCAACGGTTTTCTTGTCCAGCTTGAACACATTTGCCTGGAGCTTTGACGAATCGAGCAGGTCGTTTACGAGCGTAAGGAGGTATTTAGCAGTAACGGTAGACTGACTTAAATATTCTTCGAGCTTATTTTTATTGTCAAGATTTTGCGACATAAGCCGATTTAAGCCGACCATACCGTTTAACGGCGTTCTTATCTCATGGCTCATTGTCGAGAGGAACTCTCCCCTTGCCTTTGCATTTGCATGGTTTTCGGCTATTCGTATCCTCTGACGTATAAGGATAACTGCAAGAACGATTATTGCCACGGAAGCTATGCACACAATAAACGTCGTATATTTATAACGGCTGAAAAAATCCTCAAAATTATAGCTGTACTGATTTTCCATTACGCCCTCTATAACGTAATTTAAAACTTCGTCCTCTGACAGGCAGGCAATGGATTTATCGAGGATATCTATAAGTATTCCCCCGTCTTTTTGCGACTGTTCGGAATTTTCGCCGAACTGTACGACCGCGGAAAAACAAAGCTCATCATCAAGCCCCACAACGGGTATAACTTTAAGATTTTCATATTTCGGCTTTGAGAGCCAATATTCTACTACATACTGGTTTTGTATCATAAGGTCTGCCTGTCTGCTGTTTACTGCGTCAAGGCATTCGGAGATAGAGTCGTAATCCTGTATCTTAAAATTCGGGAAAGATTTCGATAAAACCGTTTTGAGCGTCTGCGAGCCTGTCGCAACTGCAACGGTAAACTCTCCGTCCGAGCGGAATTCAAATCCGTCATGCGCAACGACAACTTTTCGGCTCGACAAATAAGGAGAGCTTATAAGTATTCCGCGGGCGTGTTTGTTTTCTTCGTTGAACTCAACGCTTGTAACAAGGTCTAAGCCCTCGCCCGTTAGATAATCGTATGTAACGTCTTTTGTCGGAAGCTGTTTATACTCAAACTTTATCCCGCATATCCCGCTTATACGGTCGAGGATATACCGTGAAATTCCTGAAAATTCGCCGTTATCTGAAAAGCTGACGGGTATTCTGTCGGGTACAAATCCTACTTTAAGAGACTTATGAGCGGATATATATTCCTGTTCTTCGGGAGTAAATTCGGGAACTTTCTGCGTCTGTTCTTCGGCCGGCACGCAAAGCATAAGCGCCGTGACAAGGAAAATTGACAGGAAAAAAGAGCATAATCTTTTTGCCAAGATACAACATCTCCATTTTTATACATTATATACAATATTATACTCTTTTTATATTGATTTGTCAATAGTTATGTCTAATTTATATCTGAACTCTCTGAAGATGCAAGCCTTTCGATACTTTTTCCCAAAGCAAGCTGTTCGGTATAAATATCTGTACATTTTCTGTATTTTTCAAAAAGTATCTTTGCTTTTTCGGCATTTCCGTATACTTTCCAACAGCCGGCGCATTTATAACCGCCTGCTTTATTTAAAATAAATCCGCGGACATCTTCGGGAGGATATCCGAGAAAAAGCCCTATCTCATGCGGAAATTCCTTACATTCCGAAAGTCTTTTCATAAGATGTGTTATACAGCGTTCGGGCATTTCGGTCGAATATCCCAAAGAACGCAGTATCTCACAGGCTTCCGAGTTGTTCAGGTCTGACGAAAGCATTGAGGGGCGGTATACATATACGAGCGCGCGTCCGCCGCGGTATTGCAGAGGCAGAAGTCTTATGCCTTTGCTTCTTAATCGGCGGTTATAACTGCGGAAATCTTCACGCATTATATTGCCGTTTTCATATTTGCAGGAAAACAAGCTCCCTGTTTTTATCCCCGCAAGCGTGGGAGAGCAATATTTAACAAGTTTTTCTTCGGACATTTTTTCACCTTTTCGACAATTAACAATAAAATTTAAAATTGTTATTTACAATATAGTTAGTCTAAACTAACCGATATTATTATACATCAGCTCATTTATTTTGTCAAGCGGATTTATAAAATAATTTCAGCAATATTATTCATCAGCTAAGAAAAAATATCCCCTCACGGAAGATAAAACTTCCGTAAGGGGAAATGCTTTAATAACTAAGAGGCTAAGTAATTAACCGATTATTTCCTCTTTTTCTTGCTGAATATAACTATCGCCGCGCCCGAAAGTACCGCCAGGACAGCTGCGCCGCCCGTAACGCCTGTTTCGGGAGAAGAATCGGTTTTGAGGGAATCCTCCATTACAACTACCGTAACTTCTCCGTTTCCTTTTACTTCAAAGGTGATAGGAAGCGCTGTTTCATAGCCGTCGGGAGCATTCAACTCGATAAGCGTATACTTCTCGCCTGCCGTAAGCCCTGTTATTCTGTAAGAGCTGTCCGAAGATATCCATCTTTCAACGATAACGCCGTTTTTGTTCTTCAGGATAAGATGAGCGCCTGCAAGTGCATTGCCGTTTTCGTCGACCTTTGTGATTTCCGTTACCGTCAGCGCATTTTCAAAAGCAAATTCGGTGAGAGAACCGTCTGCGTTGACCGTGAACTTCTGCGGTTCGGAAATCGCATAGCCGTCGGGAGCTTTCGTTTCGGTTATCGTGTAAGTTTCGCCCGCGACAAGACCTGTGATTTGGTGAGGTTCTGTTTTCGACTCCCACTCGTCAACCTTAGTGCCGTTCTTGTCTGTTACAATAAGATGAGCGCCTGCAATGGGCTGATTATTTTCGTCAACCTTGGTTATTTCCGTTACCGTCAGTTCATTACCAAAGGTAACAACTGTAACCTTGTCGCTCTCGACCTTAAACGTTTTCGGTTCGGAAATCGCATAGCCGTCGGGAGCTTTCGTTTCGGTTATCGTATAAGTTTTGCCCGCTACAAGACCTGTGATTTGGTGAGGTTCTGTTTTCGACTCCCACTCGTCAACCTTAGTGCCTTTCTCGTCTGTTACAACGAGATGTGCGCCTGCAAGTGCATCGCCGTTTTCATCGACCTTTGTGATCTCGGTTTCGGTCTTTGAGTCTGTCATTCTGACGATGGTCGTTGCCTTTACGGTGAACTGAATTTCCTTTGCTACGGTATAGCCGTCGGGAGCAGAAAGCTCAATTAAAGTATAGGTTTTTCCTGCCGTCAGCTTTTCAATGACCTTTACTTCGTTTCCTGTAACCCAATCAGCTACGGTATCGCCGTTTTCGTCTTTCAGAATAAGGTGAGCGTTCGGAACGAAATTTCCGTCCTTATCTGTCTTGCTTATCTCGGTAACAGTAACGGTATCTGTCATTTTAAGTTCAAGGACAGTGCCGTCGCCTTTTACGGTAAACTCAATGGTTTCTGCCGTGTTATAGCCGTCAGGAGCAGTTTTTTCGGAGAGATAATATGTTTCTCCCGCAATAAGACCTGTAATGGTATGAGCGCCTGTTGCCGTTGTCCATGCGTCAACGGGCTTTCCGTTCTTGTCTGTTACAACAAGTTCAGCGCCCAAAAGAGGATCGCCGTTTTCGTCAACTTTGGTTATCTCGGTTACAGTTGCAGTGTTTGTAATATTAACTGTAATTGTATTGCTTTCAGCGTCTTCGGAACGTACATATTCTGACGTATATCCGTCGGGAACAATTTCCTTAACGTCATACTTGACAGCAACAGGCTTTACAACTCCGTCTGCCTTTGTATAAGTGTACTTATCAAGATCATCAAATTTATATGTCCACTTATCACCCGATTTTGTCCATACGGGAACAGCGCCCTTTACTTCCGCGCCGTTCGCTTTAAGTATAATCGTTATGTCATCAGGTCTGATATCCTCGCTGTCGTTAACCCAGAACTTTGTTCCCTGAACAGTAACTTTCTCGGGAGCGAAAGTGTTGGTTATGTTTATCTTGCCGTCGGGAGCAACAGTTGTTTCCGATTTATAGAAAGGAACTTTAACTTCTTCGAGAGTATAGGTTATTTCATTTCCTGCCTTATCACTTTCGGGAAGCCCGCTTACGGTAAATGTCCACTTGTCGCCGTCTTTTGTCCATTCGGTTTTATAAGTGCCTTTATAGGGTGTTCCGTTTGCAAAAAGCACAAGCGTTATGTCATCAGGTCTGACATCATAACCGCTATCGCCTGCCCAGGTCTTTGTGCCCGAAATACTTACCGCTTTTATATTGAGGAATTTCAGAACATTAGAAGCTACATTTCCCTCGTATTCGGGAATTTCAGCGTTTCCGAGAACCGCAGTTATTTTTTCTGCAAGCGCCTTTGTATCTGCATCGGGAGTTGCAACTTCTCTCGGATCTTCAACATTGCTGTCGCCTTTGAGCTTGAAATAAGTTCCTATATCATCAACTGCAAATCCCTCGGGAGCGGAAACTTCTTTGAGCCAATAAATTCTGTCAAGAGGAAGATCGTTTATTACTACACTGCCCGACTCGGGAATTACAACAGGTTCTGCGAGCATAGCATCTTCGGTTACATCTCCGAAGTTGTTATAAACGCTGTAGAGCATAAATTCCGCGCCCGCAAGGCTGTGTTCAACGCCGTTTTCAACAAAATACTTGCTGATAGTGACAGAGCCTGTTTCGTTTATGACGTATGCCTGAACTTTGCCGTTAAAAGAAGCGGTTTTTACTTCGGCGGATGCGTTATCCTGGTTAAGACCGTCTATTGTAAATTTGTTGTTTGTTTCTTTGAGCCAATTCGGATTTACACCCGGATCTACATCAATGACAGTATCATAAACTATCTTTACATAGGCTTCATCGGGAATATTGAAAACAACGGTATTCCCATCTGAGGGATCGTATGAGAACGAATATTCCGCTCCTTTCAGAGCTTCTTCAGTATTTCCGTCAATAAACTGAACGGTTTCGGGAAGAAGAATTAAATGCTCGTTCATCACATCTTTTACAGTAAGCGTTTTTGAATCTTTGATAAGTTCAAGAGCAAGCGGGTTTATTTCAAGAGTATACCGCGCTTTCATTCTCATGTCCGTGACGTAGTTTTCAGGATCAAATTCTTCATCAACTATAACGCCCGACTTTTTGGCTAACTGCGGGAATTTTTTAGCGACAGAAACCGTATTAGATTCTTTAGTTGTGACGTCATAAGTAACTGTCGCGCTGTTTTTGAATGTATAAGAAGAAACGTCGGCATGTTCGGAAATAAAGTCTTTTTCAATATCCGAACTGAAGAAGAACGCAATTCTTTTTGCCGACAGTTCTTTTGCCTTTGCTTCAAAATCTGCGGGAGTGGTAAATTTTATTGTGATCTTTCTTTCGGTTTCATCATAAGCTACCGTATAGCAAGAACTGTCCAGCTCACATTTTTCAAGAGTTTTGGAGGTGGATAAACTGCTTGATGAAGATGAATAGCCGGATCCGTCCCAATAAACAGCGATCAGCGAGTCTTTATTGAACTTCAAGCCCTCGGGGAGCTTATCTTCAAACGTCAGAACATCTGCTTTGCCGTCTCTGTTTGAAGAAATATTGTCAACGGTAATGCTGAACCACCATCCGATAGACATATCATCAGCAAGAGTCTTTTTCTCGCCGCCGAAACTAACCGACGTTATGCTGTTCTTTGAAAAGTTGCTGAGATTGGGCTTGTCATCGCCTTTTTCGGGAGCCTTATATTGGAGAGTGAAGTTGTCGTTATACGGCGGCTCGTCATTTACCTGGAGTGTAGAAGTATTATAAATATTCCTCATCGCTTCTACAAACATATCGGGAATGCTGTATGTACCGTCGCCGTTGTCTTTGAGCTTTATCTTGGAGTAGTATCTGATAACGCCGTCTAAGTTTCCGTCCAAAATAGCGGAATTAAAAATGAAGCTACTAAAATCAGAGCATGAATTTGTATCAACAGACCATCTATATCTATCTACATTCAACGATCCTGATGTTATCAAACCGCATTGAGATAAAGATGTTCCGTTCTTATAGAATAATTGCAAAGC
Source organism: uncultured Clostridia bacterium (assembly GCA_947627205.1). GTDB lineage: Bacteria > Bacillota > Clostridia > Oscillospirales > Ruminococcaceae > CAG-115. Next base: position 169,003 of record CANQVE010000002.1, read on the forward strand.
AAAATCATTCGTGTCAAAATAATGCGTAGCAGGATCTGTAAAGCCTGAAACACCCGGATAATATTCGTTATTATAGTATTGATATTGACCGTTTACATATTTTCCGTTTGCAGCAGAAACAAAGCCAAGAATATCTGAAAGAGTAACTTTTCCGCCGCTATTATATAATTTCTTCAAATCGTTGGCTTTTAATGTAATTTCCCAAGGAATATCAAGAGTAGACGGATCATGATCTACATCAGGGAAAATATCGCTAAGATTATTAGAAGCACTAGAAGTAAGTCCATACTTATAAGTATACCAATTTTTATCAGGACCTTTTGGTTCATAGCCATGAGATTCATAATTACCGGAATTAATACCGAGATTCTTATCCAAAACGTCTATTCCCGGGATTTCAGAAAAAATATTTGTATAACTAACGGGATAATCTTTTACTCTAACATCCACTTTGTTTACGATAGGACCATTGTTCTGGATACCGTTCTTATTTATATCATCATCAAGAATAATAATTCTATACTTAAATCCACGGGAACCATCATTATTTTTATAAAATCCATTATAACAAGCATGATTCAGTTCAGATTCATTCCAAGTAACTTTTTCCAGATTTCCATCGTTTTGATAAAGGAGATAACTCAAATATGAACCGCCATTATATCCGTTTATACGACTTCCATTAATATAATATTTTCCATAATAACCATCGTAAAAAGGCAACCATGTTTCATCGCGATTAAGCCTGTTTAAAAATTGATCTTTAAATGTTTTAAGTATTGCTTTAAATTCATTATCATCTAAATAATAAAATCCGGTATTTATTCCAATATCGTATTCAAGAACTCTGCAATACTTTACTTTGCCGTTGCTCGTATCTGTAACAGGGACAGTATCAATAAACGAACCGTTATAAGGATAAGACCATAAACTTGCAGATTTTGTAACTGACGGTTTATTTGTACTGATCGAAGTACGGGCTTCCTTTTGAGCAGGGTTCCCATCTGTATCTATATAATCTGCATAAACAGTATTTACAATACTCTTGTTTGCATTAACATACTCTTGCATTAGATCCTCTTCAGAGATCTGAGCAGTATACTGTATATTATAAGTGGTAGAAGTATTCTTTCCTGCACCTGCGACCTGTGAAAGAACAATTTTTCCCTCGGGAGACATCTCATACGAAGCAGGCTTTCCTCCGCTGGTGACAGAGAGGGTACCCTCTTTTACAGAAAAATATTCGGGAAGAATGTCCGTAACAGTAACAGAATCAATAAAGCCTTTAATTGTAACTGAAATAGAATAAATTGCAGTAAAGTTACCTAAACCATCGTCGGCTAAAGCGTTTGATTTATTCTTAGAGATGCTGACGCTTCCGTTAGAGACATTGTTGTCATAGATAACATCAACGCTCTTTTCTCCGTATCCTAGCTTCTGTTTGGAACCGTTTTTGACAGTGCCGTCCTTGTCAAGCTCAATTACGCCGTCAATAATAAGACCGCCGCTTATGTTGGACTTGTCCTTGACTTTATCTTTGTCGAGGGCAGCTTGGAAATATGTCTTTCTGTCAACGCCCGATGTATCGTCTGAAAAGACCTTGTATGTACCTATAGCGTCGCCCTCATAATAGAGAGTTCCCTCGGCAGGCACAGTAAAATTTATACCGTGAGTATTTATCTCGGTCTGTAAATTATAATTATCGAGATTGTTCGGTATAAGCCATTTCAGATAAAATTTTACATTATCGCCGTCTTTAACATAAAGAGTATCTTCTGTTTTGCTTACGTCGACAAAATCAATGTTTTTATCACTTGGTTTATACCAAAGATGATAATCCACGATTTCCATTTCGACAAAATCTTCCGCTTCTTCTGCGCTTGCTCTGAAGTTCAGCGAGAACGCCGAGAACACAGAGATCAAAAGCGCGAAAGCTGTCAATACGGATATCGCCTTATCACGGAATTGCCTGACAGCAGTTTTCATAACCACTCCACCTCTCATAAATCAAAAAATCGGACAGTCCTTTTTATCCGCAAGGACAATAACCCTTATAACATTATAACTCTTTTATATACGGTTTGTCAATATGATATTTTTAAAATATGTGTCGGACCTCAGCATTTGAATATTTTCAACGGAATGGAAAATAAATGTACATTCACTGAGATAATATGCTATTACAAAATTAGTGTACTTTCCTGATCAAATCCTTTGTCTGTTCCAATAATTTCAACTCGATGCTCCCAATTTTTACCAAGATTATAAAACCTCACCGAATCAGCTTTTATATCTATTACTTTAGAAATTCTATTCTTTACATCTGCCAATTGTGCGGGATCTATCAGCATTTCAAACACCGAGTTTTGTACCCTTACTCCGAATTTTTCACATATTCTCGCAACTTTTCGCAGGCGTTTTGCACCCTTTTCATTTGAAAAATCAACGTCATACGTCACTAACATCATCATAATATCACCTCCAGAAAAACGGCGGGTAAACGTCAAGGTCACCGCGCAAATGCCTGGCTAAGAGCATTGCCTGGCAATATGGAATAAGACCTATCGGAACTTTTTCTTTCAAAAACGGATGAGTTATTTCTTCCTTTTTTCTTGCTTGCCATTTGTCGATTACTGTTTTGTAGGCTTTGTCGGTGAGTTTAATTTCTCCGTTTTTATTGCTGAAATCATCAGAGTTTATCTGTTTTAAGTTTACAAGTGAAATTACAAATCTGTCACAAAGCGGCGCCCTTAATTCCTCCATGATGTCCAAAGCCAAAGAAGGTCTTCCGGGACGCAGCGTATGCAAATATCCGGCTGCAGTGTCAAGCCCTACTGATTCCAAAGCCGACTGCATGTCATTTTTCATCAGCATATAAGCAAACGACAAAAGAGCGTTTATTTTATTTTCGGGCGGACGGCGACTTCTTTTTTCAAACTGCATTTCGGGATCGTTGTTTTTCAGCATTTCATCAAACACACTAAAATAGTAATTTGCCGCCAAACCTTCAATTCCGCGCATTCCGTCAATATTATCGGTTTTAAGAAGTTTTTCATGATATTCTGCTAACATTTCCGCTGAACGTTGTAATTTTTCAGCCCGATCAGGAGAATTATCCCTTGCACTTTTAAGTAAAACAAATCGGCTGTTTGCTAACTTTCCGCTTAGAATATTACGAACGATCTCAACTGACTGTTCAGAGTTTATAATATCAAACTGTTTTTTACGAAGAAGTACATTTCCGCTTACTGCTCCATAAGTTCGACCGTAAAATTTTCCGTTGTCGGAATGAAACGAAATTGAAATTCCTCTTTCCCCGCAAAATCCGATTAGCGGCGTTGAAACTGTCGTATTTTTTAGGAGAACTATTGATTCGATAGTGTGAGCAGGTATGTGAGCCTTGTCCTCACCGTTTATTTTCACAGCAATGTTTTCGTTTTTACAATAAACATAACTATCCTCCGAAAGTATATAAAGCACATTTCCGAGTTTCTTCATTTTATTCCTCCTTAAATGAATTATGTATCATCGTTATATATTTTTTCGCCGATTTTTCTGTGTTTGGCATGCATAGATCATTAAGGGAACATTTTTTGCATTTTGGAGAACATTCAGCCTGTGGAACGGTTTGTGAATTTAATAAATTCAAAAGTTGTACTGCCGTTTCAAAGACTGCTTTTCTTTTGTCCTCGTCAAAAATCACTTCATGCCGTCTGTGCGAGGTAATATAAAATACAGCTCCTTTATCTATATGACAATTATACATTTCTTCTATACACATTGTCTGTGCGCATAATTGAAGTTCATATTCTGTTTCATTACGCAAAACGCCGTGTTTATATTCAATCGGATAAGGAATATATTTTTTGTTATCCAAAAACGGGATAACAAAGCCGTTTATATCTTCATTCATTTCAACTGCGTCGCACTTGCCGAACAAATGCATTTTCTCGGATAAAACAGGCATATCTGTTATGACAATGCAATTTGATGTATGCTCTGCAGCGGGAGTGTGAACATGCTCGTGTTCACCTCTGCCCATAGCCGTATACGAATTTTCGTTCCATAATTGTTCGATCATTATAAGAGCTGCTCGTCTTTTGCAATAATTATATTGCGAAATATATGACAAAGGAATTGTTATATTGTCTTCCATAAAATTCTCCTTTTCAAGTTTTACCCCGCGTGGGGGTATCGCAAATTCTTTTTTGGCTTCATCTACTTCTTTAGTGTTTCAAGTCATACCCCAGCGTGGGTGTATCCGTTGAGAGCTATGCGGAATTCATACCCGAAACGTTTCAAGTCATACCCCCGCGTGGGGGGTATCAGGTAAAACAGCTCGCTCAATCCGTTTTTGAGAGTTTCAAGTCATACCCCCGCGTGGGGGGTATCATCCGCAGTCGGCTCTAAATCCTCTGGAGCAGGTGTTTCAAGTCATACCCCCGCGTGGGGGTATCTCGTTCCCCTAGAAGAAATGACTTTGACGTTAATGTTTCAAGTCATACCCCCGCGTGGGGGGGTATCAGGCGGGCTGTTGAAGAAAATCGACGTCCCGCCTGTTTCAAGTCATACCCCCGCGTGGGGGGTATCCGGCGTGAGCTATTTTTGCGGTTCGGTGATGAGCGTTTCAAGTCATACCCCCGCGTGGGATCCGCCCAGCTCAAACCCGCCTGTTGTTTGCCCCTGGTTTCAAGTCATACCCCCGCGTGGGGGGTATCCATTTCCAAGCCCGTATTAAAAAATACATACTTGTTTCAAGTCATACCCCCGCGTGGGGGGTATCAGCCCCAACAATTAAAATCATTCCACTTTTTATGTTTCAAGTCATACCCCCGCGTGGGGGGTATCACTTCTTCTGTTTTGGTTGTTTTCAGCGAGCGTGTTTCAAGTCATACCCCCGCGTGGGGGGTATCCCCAAAGGTGCGTATATACAGAAAGTGCAGAAGTTTCAAGTCATACCCCCGCGTGGGGGGTATCCCCAAAGGTGCGTATATACAGAAAGTGCAGAAGTTTCAAGTCATACCCCCGCGTGGGGGGTATCGTATTTGAAGACGCTATTGTTGATGTGATAGGTTTCAAGTCATACCCCCGCGTGGGGGGTATCAACATTCACGGCATTGAAAAAGTTGTCGTTATTGTTTCAAGTCATACCCCCGCGTGGGGGTATCCAGTTACGGGCTAATCAGTATCAACAGCAAATGCGTTTCAAGTCATACCCCCGCGTGGGGAGTATCCCAGAGAGGTCACTATTTGAGGGATAGCCCAAGTTTCAAGTCATACCCCCGCGTGGGGGGTATCTTTTATCGCATGACGAGTGTTTTCTTTGTGAGTGTTTCAAGTCATACCCCCGCGTGGGGGGTATCTTGACAATTATATCTCTGTATCGGAAAGCGAATTTGTTTCAAGTCATACCCCCGCGTGGGGGGGTATCAGAATAATTTTTGAAAGGAAAAAATATAAATGCTGTTTCAAGTCATACCCCCGCGTGGGGGGTATCAGAATAATTTTTGAAAGGAAAAAATATAAATGCTGTTTCAAGTCATACCCCCGCGTGGGGGGTATCCAAAGGGCGTGAAGTATTACACTGTAAGTGGTGCGGTTTCAAGTCATACCCCCGCGTGGGGGGTATCCTGCCCTTTTCTTATAGTACTGTTGCTTTGGTCGTTTCAAGTCATACCCCCGCGTGGGGGGTATCATTGATAGCCGCCGCCGCTATCGGCGACGCCATAGTTTCAAGTCATACCCCCGCGTGGGGGGTATCCCAAATTCCTCGTTCATAAAATCATCAAATACCGAGTTTCAAGTCATACCCCCGCGGGGGGGGTATCCCCATATGCACTAATGTAAGAAAAAATGGCGAAATATCGCGGTTTTTAGATGTTTAACCGTAATTTTTAACTTAAAAATGTTTGAAAAATAATTAGATATTTACTAATTTAATCTTTTATGATAATGGAAAAAGTGAGTATTATAGCCATTTGCTAACAAAGTTAGTGCATATGGGGGGTATCCCCAAGCTCGGAGATAACGCCGTTAAACACTACGTTTCAAGTCATACCCCCGCGGGGGGGTATCATAGGATTTGATTTGCTTATATTTCACCTTCCCTGTTTCAAGTCATACCCCCGCGGGGGGGGTATCAAATACCACGGAAAAGGTTATTTCCTGAACATGGTTTCAAGTCATACCCCCGCGTGGGGGGTATCATCCCCGGCAATAACTTTATTCTTTGCACTCATGTTTCAAGTCATACCCCCGCGTGGGGGGGTATCGGGAACTGTTCCTGTTGAGAGTATGGCAGAACAGTTTCAAGTCATACCCCCGCGTGGGGGGTATCCTATCGGCAGGACGGGGAGAAAGGGAAAGAACATGTTTCAAGTCATACCCCCGCGTGGGGGGTATCCAGTGCCTTGTACATCTCCTGCCTTGCGTTTTCCGTTTCAAGTCATACCCCCGCGTGGGGGGTATCGGAAATGCTTGTATCAATCGGGCGCGACCTTAAGTTTCAAGTCATACCCCCGCGTGGGGGGTATCGGAAATGCTTGTATCAATCGGGCGCGACCTTAAGTTTCAAGTCATACCCCCGCGTGGGGGGTATCCGCAGAAGTAAGAAAGCAGAAGTGCTACGAAATGTTTCAAGTCATACCCCCGCGTGGGGGGTATCGCGAAAACATGCCGAAACGCTCACGGCTTGATGTTTCAAGTCATACCCCCGCGTGGGGGGTATCGGAAGCTTGCGCCGAAAGAGTGCGTATCATTGGTTTCAAGTCATACCCCCGCGTGGGGGGTATCCAGCATTTTTGGCATATAAAATCGGTATCATAGTTTCAAGTCATACCCCCGCGTGGGGGTATCTGTTTCTTCGTCAAGTTCTCTCAGTTCCTTTTCGTTTCAAGTCATACCCCCGCGTGGGGGGTATCAGCGATAACTTGTAGTTTACATTTACGTTTTTAGTTTCAAGTCATACCCCCGCGTGGGGGGTATCAGGCTACCTCTGCAAAAAGCGCGGTCTGGATTACGTTTCAAGTCATACCCCCGCGTGGGGGGTATCCGTTGTGGTTTTTCCCTCTTTCTGTCTTTATTAGTTTCAAGTCATACCCCCGCGTGGGGGGTATCTGCGGCTTGGGTTTACAGCTCTACGCTGTATGGTGTTTCAAGTCATACCCCCGCGTGGGGGGTATCCGCCTTTTGTGCGCCCGGTGTTGAAAATTATAGGTTTCAAGTCATACCCCCGCGTGGGGGGTATCTTGTTATATTCTTGATGGAAACGTGCTGATTCCTGTTTCAAGTCATACCCCCGCGTGGGGGGTATCGTGAAGAATGTGCGTATATTTGCCGCTGATTTTGGGTTTCAAGTCATACCCCCGCGTGGGGGGTATCCGCTCGGCAGCTCTGGCGGCTCTGCCTCGTCCGGGTTTCAAGTCATACCCCCGCGTGGGGGGTATCCGCGACGGCGTGACAATAGGAAAAATCGGTACAGTTTCAAGTCATACCCCCGCGTGGGGGGTATCAAAGTGCGTATACAAAAAACCTCTTAATGGAAATGTTTCAAGTCATACCCCCGCGTGGGGGGTATCCAGATCCCCTAATAATGACGCAAAACCTCGGCAAGTTTCAAGTCATACCCCCGCGTGGGGGGTATCCTTTGCCGTTTCAAGCTCCTGTTTTTCTGCGTATGTTTCAAGTCATACCCCCGCGTGGGGGGTATCTGTTGCATACCCGTTGAGAACTCCATTGATAGTGTTTCAAGTCATACCCCCGCGTGGGGGTATCGCGCCGCCTGCGCGGCAAAAGAACTTCTTACATGTTTCAAGTCATACCCCCGCGTGGGGGGTATCTGCGCCGTTTGCGACGGGTATCGTCTGTCCCATAGTTTCAAGTCATACCCCCGCGTGGGGGGTATCCCGCCCTGTTGCCTTAAAAGGATAACTTCATCGCCGTTTCAAGTCATACCCCCGCGTGGGGGGTATCACACTTCCGGCAGAATTACAACATTGGGGTTTTTGTTTCAAGTCATACCCCCGCGTGGGGGGTATCTGTACGCCTGCGACATTGTTCATTTTTGTAAAGTTTCAAGTCATACCCCCGCGTGGGGGGTATCAGGAGCCGTTTGTACTTTACGACGGCACAAACCGCGTTTCAAGTCATACCCCCGCGTGGGGGGTATCGATTTTATCTTGAACCGCAATCACGGAACTAACGTTTCAAGTCATACCCCCGCGTGGGGGGTATCCTTGAATGATAATAAATCAATCGCACTTTCAAAGTTTCAAGTCATACCCCCGCGTGGGGGGTATCCGTTGTACTCATACCGTCGCTTATTGCCTTTCTGTTTCAAGTCATACCCCCGCGTGGGGGTATCATTATGGCTTTGCTGTCGGAATTAAGCTGTCCGGTTTCAAGTCATACCCCCGCGTGGGGGGTATCCTTGTTGCTTACTGCCCGTAATCGAGCGGGTATGTTTCAAGTCATACCCCCGCGTGGGGGGTATCAGTTCTGCAAACGGGATTTCTTCACCCGCTTTTGTTTCAAGTCATACCCCCGCGTGGGGGGTATCGCATAACCGAGATTGAGATAATTTGCCGCTGTAGTTTCAAGTCATACCCCCGCGTGGGGGGTATCTTCATCTTTAAAATCCTCTCTTTCTTAAGATATGTTTCAAGTCATACCCCCGCGTGGGGGGTATCAAGAATTGGTTGGGTGATCTCCACCGCTGTATAGTTTCAAGTCATACCCCCGCGTGGGGGGTATCGTTTGCTTGGGAAGAAAACTGTCAGTGCAAATCAAGTTTCAAGTCATACCCCCGCGTGGGGGGTATCTCAAGGCTTTACTTTCAATTAGTTGTTTGAGCAGTTTCAAGTCATACCCCCGCGTGGGGGGTATCGAATTGCATCGGACGGCATAAAGCGATCCCAAACGTTTCAAGTCATACCCCCGCGTGGGGGGTATCATACCGATATGAAGCAATATACCCTTTGTATGTTTCAAGTCATACCCCCGCGTGGGGGGTATCCGTCTCAGCTGAGGGCGGCGAGGTCGAGAAGGTGTTTCAAGTCATACCCCCGCGTGGGGGGTATCAGAAAGTGGCCTACGAGGTCACGGGCAACAAGATGTTTCAAGTCATACCCCCGCGTGGGGGGTATCGTTTCTTCGCCGCTTTGTCCTCGGCCTTTGCCGTGTTTCAAGTCATACCCCCGCGTGGGGGGTATCTGACTGTATCTATTATTTCTCTTGCGCTGGTTGTTTCAAGTCATACCCCCGCGTGGGGGGTATCCAGCTTATTTTACCGCCGCTTGTGGAGTTCCTCGTTTCAAGTCATACCCCCGCGTGGGGGGTATCTTCACGACTATTGGCAAGCTCACTTTTTAAGAAGTTTCAAGTCATACCCCCGCGTGGGGGGTATCCGCATAGAGCCGTCAGCGTTCGTTGTTTCTATTGTGTTTCAAGTCATACCCCCGCGTGGGGGTATCTTTGTCGATTTCCGCGCCTGTCAGGTCCTTAACGTTTCAAGTCATACCCCCGCGTGGGGGGTATCTCAACAGCATTTACAGCATTTTTGCCGTTCTTTTTGTTTCAAGTCATACCCCCGCGTGGGGGGTATCCGTCATACCTTGCAGGCGACGTTCCGAGCGCGTTGTTTCAAGTCATACCCCCGCGTGGGGGGTATCTTTCCCGAATGGGAATGACCCGTCACGAAGATGTTTCAAGTCATACCCCCGCGTGGGGGGTATCCTGTATCTGCCTTACGACAAAAGACGGCGGTTCTGTTTCAAGTCATACCCCCGCGTGGGGGGTATCGCGAACTGCAGAAGAAAATTGAGGAGCTCAAAGTTTCAAGTCATACCCCCGCGTGGGGGGTATCCTGTCAGAAAGCTTGAGGGACAAACTATGAAAATGTTTCAAGTCATACCCCCGCGTGGGGGGTATCCTGTATCTTCGGCAGAAAATCCCAATGATCCCGCGTTTCAAGTCATACCCCCGCGTGGGGGGTATCATTTCGGGAGAGTGTGATCCTCCCGCACCAATAGGTTTCAAGTCATACCCCCGCGTGGGGGGTATCCAATATTTTATGATGCCTAATAATCCTCTAATAGTTTCAAGTCATACCCCCGCGTGGGGGGTATCGTCCGACTGTCTTCCCTTTACCCTCTTATTATATGTTTCAAGTCATACCCCCGCGTGGGGGGTATCTTCCATTGCATACGCCGTTTTTGTCCGCATTGTGTTTCAAGTCATACCCCCGCGTGGGGGGTATCCGGATAAATCAAATTCTTCTGCAAGCGGTTCGTGTTTCAAGTCATACCCCCGCGTGGGGGGTATCTGCGAACTTTGCCCTTATCCGACTTCAATATGTGTTTCAAGTCATACCCCCGCGTGGGGGGTATCATAGCTTACAGTGAGCAACAAGTAATCAATATATAGTTTCAAGTCATACCCCCGCGTGGGGGGTATCCAGGATTGGAGCAAAGTTGCACTGATTGATACCGGTTTCAAGTCATACCCCCGCGTGGGGGGTATCCAGGCGTTATAATTCCGCTCCATTCGCCCAAAGTTTCAAGTCATACCCCCGCGTGGGGGGTATCTCCAGTTCCTCAGCCTCCGCGGCCAGCTCGGAAGTTTCAAGTCATACCCCCGCGTGGGGGGTATCATAAGCTCTATTGCAACTCCAACCGCTACCGATGTTTCAAGTCATACCCCCGCGTGGGGGGTATCATAGAAAATATTATGTGCGAGAGGTATTGGTATGTTTCAAGTCATACCCCCGCGTGGGGGGTATCCCGCACGCCTAAATCAGCAACCCTTGATATGCGGTTTCAAGTCATACCCCCGCGTGGGGGGTATCTATTTTATCCATTTTCGCCTTTTAATACGCTTTCGTTTCAAGTCATACCCCCGCGTGGGGGGTATCTCAGGGCTTTATGCTTACGGGGATACATTGCGCGTTTCAAGTCATACCCCCGCGTGGGGGGTATCTTTTTGGGAAGAAAGGGGTATGAGTATGGATATGTTTCAAGTCATACCCCCGCGTGGGGGGTATCAATTCTATTTGAATAGTTTCTTCATCACTTCCGTGTTTCAAGTCATACCCCCGCGTGGGGGGTATCGGGGAAAGGTAAAAAGAAAGGAACATGTTTTTTGAGTTTCAAGTCATACCCCCGCGTGGGGGGTATCGCTTGAATTAGTGAAAAAAATCCCAGAAATCATTGTTTCAAGTCATACCCCCGCGTGGGGGGTATCGAAATTAGTCTGTCAGGCGCGAACCTGACAGAAGTTTCAAGTCATACCCCCGCGTGGGGGGTATCGGTTCACCTTTACAACTTGCAGGAAGGGGTTCAGGTTTCAAGTCATACCCCCGCGTGGGGGGTATCTTTCAGATACTCATCAGGGGTGTTTTTTTACTAGTTTCAAGTCATACCCCCGCGTGGGGGGTATCGTCGAGGGCCGCCCGAAGGCGCGCCGCTATAAGGTTTCAAGTCATACCCCCGCGTGGGGGGTATCGGCCGTCAAACACTTCGCTCCGCCTGATGACCTGTTTCAAGTCATACCCCCGCGTGGGGGGTATCACGCTCGCGGTGTTCAGCTCTGCGAGGTAGGAGGTTTCAAGTCATACCCCCGCGTGGGGGGTATCAGCTGTATCTCTTTTTTGAGATAGTAGAGCTGTGTTTCAAGTCATACCCCCGCGTGGGGGGTATCTTTGCGTGTAGTCCTTGTTCTCGCTTTGCGTCAGGTTTCAAGTCATACCCCCGCGTGGGGGGTATCCAGCGCCGCTACGAGTCGAACACCGCCTACCTGTTTCAAGTCATACCCCCGCGTGGGGGGTATCTCAGGGGGGAGTTCAGAGGGGGTTCGCCCCTTTCTGTTTCAAGTCATACCCCCGCGTGGGGGGTATCAAGTGCGAGGGTTTACGCGGTGGGTGGCAAACAGTTTCAAGTCATACCCCCGCGTGGGGGGTATCGAGCTGGCGAAAGCACGGCAGGCCACGTTTTATGTTTCAAGTCATACCCCCGCGTGGGGGGTATCCTCCCTAAATCCCATTCATCGCTTGATGATATGTGTTTCAAGTCATACCCCCGCGTGGGGGGTATCTTCTTTGGCGTGTCCCCGGTCTACCTCATCGGAGTTTCAAGTCATACCCCCGCGTGGGGGGTATCCCTGCTGCCCTTGCCGGGGTGTTTGTCCGCCCTGTTTCAAGTCATACCCCCGCGTGGGGGGTATCGTGTAATTATGGAACGACTATCAGGGGATTTCGTTTCAAGTCATACCCCCGCGTGGGGGGTATCGAATTTTGCAGGAACTCCTCGCAGAGGTGAGAAGTTTCAAGTCATACCCCCGCGTGGGGGGTATCCCTGTATGCGGATCAGTTCAAGGCGAATATGCAGTTTCAAGTCATACCCCCGCGTGGGGGGTATCATGCCGTGGGTAATAAACTGTAAAGGAGAATAAGTTTCAAGTCATACCCCCGCGTGGGGGGTATCTGCAAAATTGCACAAAAAATCGCTATGACCGGCCTTTTTTTAAGTCGAAATGTATAATTCATTATGCAAAAAGCAGAATAATTTATATTTATCGTTAAAAATTAACGACAAATTGTTATTTTTTCTGCGCGAACCCGCAGGGGGTTTTGCACCCGATTGGAGTCTGCGCAAAGTTCTGTGATTTGTTTCAAATCATATTCCCGCATGAAGATAATCTGTTATCTGAACAAATCGCTATTTGCAGGAACAGTTTTCCACTGTATCTCACTGTAAGGATCTGTCAAAAATCCTACTTCAACTCCTTTCGGAACGCTGTCTGTTTTGATTTGGAAGTTATAGTCTGTATAATTTCTGGCAAATTCAATTTCGGGATTTCTTGAAACGCTTACAAGCTCAAATAATTTATGTGCAGGCGCACAACCGAGCTTGCTCTGACGCTTGCGCTGATTAAGGTCGCTATCGGTTCCCACATGCTTAAAAATTATCAAAGGAGTTATTACCGACATTTCGCCCTTGCTTGCAGAACGGTCATGTTCATACATATTAAGTATTGCCTCGAAAAGTATCTTCAGATCTTTGTCATCAAATCCCGTTTCTTCGGCAAGATTTGCGCTTATAAACCCTCTTGCCTCATAAAGTCCATACGGAATAAGCTGTTTTCTTCCCATTGTGCGGAGTTTTTCCTCATCGGTTGCTTTCTCGGCCTTTTCGTAATCTTCATACGAAACAGCGCCCTTTACATCCTCTGTTTTGCACATTCTTGTAATTGAAATATCAAGCGGCAAAATAGGATCTACCGATTTTGCAAACGTTATCTGAACAGGTCCGCGGACTTGTCCCGCGTTTGGTCCTGTTGAAAGAACGCCGCCGAAAGTCCTCACATCATAAAACAGTTCACAGGCTTTTCTGCGCGACTTGTAAAGGCTGTCCTTGTCCTTTGCGCCCATTTCCACGCCTGCAAGTGATTTTGATTTTGCGATAAACTTATTGATGTTAGTTGCATTTTGCATAATTATGCTCATGCCGTCTTCCTCTGGATAAGCCGCCTGGATATAATTTCTTATGCGGCGTTTAATTGCGGCGTCTGTTATGTAGCCGTGCATATCCTGCGGATCTACACGAGGAGAGTTTCCCATGTCGGGATCGCCGTTGGGGTTACCGTTCACACACTGAATGTAGAACATAATTTCGTATCTGTTTTCAATAGCCATTTTTTATTCCTCCGTTACTGTTTTTTTCTTGTATATTTCCTCGTTCTGTGCATAATAACCCAGAGCGAATTCCGACTGCTGTTCAAGGGTAAAGGTTTTCGGAAGTGAACTGCCGATTTTTGACGCAATGTCACTTAACATCTTGTCATAATACACCGCACTTCCCTTTTGCTCCTGACCGAGCTTTGAAAGATGATGCTGCGACAGCATTGCCAGCTTTCCGAACACAAGCGCGGGCGATGTGCATGCAGATGTAAAATACCGTTCTACAACGCCTGCGTTTACATCTCCGAGCGCTTTATTCTGGATAGCCGCATAGACCGCTATCATTCGTCCGAGTTGGTAAGCCTTTGACGGACTTTCGGGATTTAAGTTTTCCATTATCAAATATTCCTCCTTGTTTTGATTTCTGTATTTTCTGTTAAGCCAGACTTTTAAGATCTGACAAGATACCCTGTCTATATTTCTCCGCTTGCGGGTTTCGTCATTCGACGAGTTGTACATATCGTGACGAATATAGTTTACAGCCCTTACTGCAACCGTATCGGGCAACTCGGTGTTATGCGTTATTGCGTAAATTATTCTTGGAGAAATTCCCGAAAGCTCTTTGTTTACTCGTTCGGCAAACTTCCCGCCGGATGTGCTGTATGACACAAGCCTTGAATAAATTGCAAATAATTTCCTATAACGATTTCCACATAATGACAGATCATCATACCACTGCTTTATGTTTTTGAAAAGCTCACCGTAAGTACCCTCGTCATAACTTCGCACCATAACTCTACCGTTTACGCCGCTTAATGACATCATATAGTATCTGTTTTTAGGCTCTTCGGGACATATCCCTTTTTGTATACAGTCAAAAAGTCCGCGCACATACGACTCGTCAGTTTGCTTGTCCTCATCGTCGCTTTGTTCGTCCTCGCCGCCGCTAAAACCGAAATCAAAATCCAAAACGTCGAAAATATCCGCTTCCACAGGCTTTGAGTACCAATGAATATTTTTAGCACCTGCTAGAGAGTTCGATTTTTTGTTGCCCTTATTTTTTCCTTTTACCGCGTCAATTGACTTCGACTCGCTTAAAAGTGTTGTAAGCGCCGCGTTTACAGCAGTTATTGCTTCATCGGACACTGAGGCATTCGCTGCTTGTTTAAATCCGTAAGAACAGTATGCGTCTTTATCATAACCGATAATTGTATCACCGCTTGTGTGACCGCCTACACTTACCAAACCCGAGAACTTAGGAGCAGTCCGCACGGGCTCTGTAAGTTCCCCCGTTATAAAGCAGCGAACTTTTCCGCTCTGCTCTTTTTTAGATGAGGTTTTCTTTTCCTTGTTGCTAGCACGAAATTCTTCCCACCAATCAAAATAGCATGGATCGCTCTCCAAAGGGTTGCCGTCAAATTTAATGCTGACTAAAGTGTCGGATTTGAATTTCTTTGTAGGTAGATTTGAAATAATAACATCCCGCTGTTCTTCGAGAGATCTAACTGCTTTCGCAAAAACAGGACTAAACTGACCAATATCACGCATACGCGACATATAAAAATCATATTTTGTCTGCCGAGGAAATTTCCCGTCTTTATCGGGAAGATTTAAAATGATCTCCGCTTTTTCGGCTATAATGTTGCTTTTCGTGAAACTTTGCGCCGCGCTTCCCATATCGGGGCAAAATGTCTTTTTGTCGTCATCTACTGCGTCAAATCCGACAAAATTTCCGTTTACATCAAAAGATATGTAATACTTTACAGACTTTTCCTTAAACCCCGGACGCGCCGTAATGCCGTTGTCTACCGCGTATTTATACAGCTCTTCAAGCATTGTTTCCACCTCCATCGGGACGTAAAACGCTTTCATCATGAAAATCGGGAATATTTATCACTCCGTTTTCCATCTTTGCACGAAACAGTGTCACATAAGGCTCTGCGTTCTTTGTGACCTTTGAAACATCAAGATCGAAAACATCATACAGCATTAACCCCAGATCTCTGCTTTCTTTTATCGGCTGAAGATCGCTCGGGTTGTCAAAATAACATACAAACTCGCGCAAACCAAACGACGGCTGGCAAAAGCATTTTCCGTGGTCAACGCGGTTTTTCGCCTGAGCGTAAAGCTGTTCAAGCGTGCCCGAAAAATCCTTGCGCTTTACAATTTCCGCTGTGATCCGATAGCGAACATCTTTCAAAACCACGCTCTGGCGCTGGGTGCGATCGTCCTCAACAAGCATCGGAGTTAGATTTCCGATTTTGGAATTTATCACCTCGTTGCGCTTGAAACTCGTGAATTGTATCGGCTTTAACACCTCGATCTTCTTGACTTGCCAATAAAATTCAACGGGTTTTGAATAGATAGACGCTAAAACTCCCCTCGCCGCCGACGGCGTTATCACGGGATAACTTAGTCTTTCCACCTTGCTCTCCGGTCTGGAAAAACACGCAAAATCTGCCCAAACCTCAACATTAAATTGTTTCAAGTTTCCACCTCCTAATATCTATAATCAAGACTGCTGTCATTGTCAAAGACAAGGCCCTCGTCTTTTGTGTAAAATTTTTTTGCCGAAAGAATAAACCAATCATACGTTTCAAATTTTCCTCGGCTTGTGACTAACGCAGCAGGACGCTCGCAAAGCTCCGATAATTTCTCATCATTATAACTTGTTACGGTTATTGGAGCAGCGCGCTTTATCCATGATTTTGTAATTCCCTTTTCTGTGGCTTCTTTATACAATTCATCGAATAATTCGCGCTCGCCCTCATACGGCACAAGAACATTAACTCCCGTTTTTCCGATCAATTTATACCGTTTTTCAACTTCTTCAAAATCAAAATTATTAACGGCGTTTACAAGCTCTTTTTTGTCCTCGCTGCAATCTTTAAAAAGTTCGGCATAATATTCTCTTATATGTTCGGGATTGTTGATGTCAATGCTGTGACGTGCGGAAATTAAGCGAACGCAATTCGCGGCATTTCCGTAAAACGGCGATGGATACAACTTCTCTTCATTCGGAATAAATACAGTCATTTTCCCGTCTGTTTTTCCGTTCCTGTTGCAGCGTCCCGCACATTGAATTATAGAATCAAGCGGCGCTAATGCTCTGTACATCACGTCAAAATCAAGGTCAACTCCTGCCTCTATACATGAAGTTGAAACCAGCCTGCAAGAAAGACCATTTTTCTGACGTTGAATTATTTCCTCTATAACTTTTGCGCGATGTGACTTGCACATATCAGTTGAAATATAAAAACAGTCGTCCACGCGTTCTTTCAGCAGAGAAAATAACTTGTGAGAATGATCTTTTCTGTTCACAACACAGCAGACGCTTTTTTCACACGCCATTTCTTCTGCAATAGTTTCAAGATCCGTAGACTCGGAGATATTCCATTCAACATTAACTCGCCGTGTTTTTTCATAAAGCAAACGAGGATCGGAAATTATCTCTCTCGGTGCGTAATTTATATCTTTTCTAAGATCCAATGCCGGCTGTGTTGCCGTAGACATAACAACCGTGCAGCGAAACATTTCACAAAGCGAATTAAGCGATTCCATGCTTGTTCCCATAAGCTCCGCAGGAAGACTTTGCGCCTCGTCAAACACTATAACGCTGTTTGCTATGCTGTGCAAAAATCTCATGTCTGCGGGCATTCTCTTAAACAGAGTTTCAAAGAATTTAACTGAGGTTGTAACAATAACAGGCGACGTCCACCTTTCCGCAAAAAGTTTTGTCTGCTCATTATAATTAGTCATACTGTGAGCTTCAAGAACATTCCCGCAAATCTCACGGTATATTTTCGCATTCTGGTCAATTATCGACAAAAACGGCAAAACAAAAATAATTCGTTCCTTTTTAAATTTTTCGGCATGCTTTGCGGCAAATCCCAAAAGCGCAAGAGTTTTCCCTGTTCCCGTCGGCGCGGTAAGAGTAAATACCCCGCTTTCTTTTTCAGCCGCGGCAACACAATCGTTGTAAACACTGCTGCGGATATTATTTAATTCGGGATTGGAATTTGAATTTTTAATTATTTCCGCACGGTATTTTTCAAGGTTTTCAAATATCAATTCCGGATTTATTTTTTCATCTGTCGATTTTTCTATATACTCCTCGTCCTCATGAGTTGCCGATGCCGTGTAATCAGCATCGGCAAGGCAGGAAAGCAACATTCTTGTGTGCAGCATACGCGGCAGATTTTTATAAAATGAATTATTTTCATCTATCATTTTTAAATTAAAACTTGGAATTCCAACCTCGTTTTTAAGAAAAGCTAACGCAGTTTTGTATTGTTCTGCACCCGATACCGCAAACACTCTGCCTGTTTTGTCTTTGGAATTTTCGGTTTCATAAGAGTCCCTAAGCCTGCCCTCAATTTCATTGTCAATTCCTTTATGATGCGCGTAAACTACCCGTGCAAGGAGTTTCTGCTTACTCTGCCAAAGGAAAAACGCCCCGCAGGCTTCGTGATTTATTCCGTGTTCTTTATGTTCAAGAACGTCCTGAAACTTTTTTGATGCTTTTCCCGCGTCATGAAACAAACCTAGAAGTTCTCCGCAATCGCCTTCTCCGAATGATTCTGCGAACTGCCGCGCAAGATCAGATGTCTTTTTCAGATGAACTTTTAAAAGTTCTTTTTCTCCAAAGCTGTTTTCCGACCTCGAATAATACGTCATATCTGTTGCTCCTTATTAGAAAAAATTGCTATTTTTTACATTATAGCATTTATAAATATTAAAATCAATATAAGAAAATAAAAAAAATGTCCGTGTCGGTGAAAATATACACCAACATGGACAATTTTATTTCTATGATACATTATGTATCTTTCATTTCACTGAATGCTTTTTTGACTTTTGCGGGACTTATAATTTTTATTTCCCCATTGAATTGAAACACCCAAGCGAAAAACGTTCGGCTTGGCGCAACGTCAACGATAGCCTTGAAATAACCATCTGTTGAGGGGACAGTTTCCACTTCTAAACCGAAGCGGTCTATTACCGACTTCATAAGTTCGTTTTTGCACCTAAGCGTTACTTTTACAACCTCGTCCGAGCTATACATGTGTAAGTTTTTGTTTACAAAATCTGCGATACTAAAATCATCAGGTTCTGGTACACGAATAACATTCATTATTTCAACGTTTAACATTCTGTCAGCGCGCAAAGAAATCACTTTTTCATGTTTTACAGAATATCCGATAACGTAATAATACCCATCGTCCCATGTCATTCCATAAGGACTTAATTTATAACTATCGCCATTATTTTTAAGAATTTTATTTTTCTGAACATCATATTCAAAATACTTAAATGAGATCTGATGATTTTGGTTTACAGCCTCGTTTACAGTATCCACAATGCTGTAAATTTCCTCATTGTCAGACTTCAGTCTTTGTGACAAATATATATGACAGCCGAGCTTGTCTTTATTGTAAATACTTGTCATATTACCTAATTTTTTGATAAGCTCATTACTTTTTGCTGAAGTTATAAAATGCGAACAGCATACAGCATCAACCAATAATTTCAGTTCAGTTACGGAGAACGTTCCTCCGTTGAGATAATATTGGTTTTGCGAGCTACGAACGCCGACAATATCTACACCAAAACTTCTAAGCTCATCAATATCAGATATAATGGTTTTACGATATGCTGTTATTCCCCGATCGGATAATCTGTCAATTATTTGCTGAATTGTAATTTTATGTTCTTGGTCTGTTTCTTGCAGCAAGATCTGATAAATGTGCAAAATTCGTGACTTTAAATCTCTTTTCGGCATCTCTCCACCCCGTACATTAAATTATTTTATATCAACATACAACATTAAAATCAATCAAAAATTTTTGAAAATACAATGTCGACAAAGATATGATAAACAAATTTATTGACTAACCCTTATCTATACTATACACTGTTTACACTTAAAAGTCAAGAGGTGATCACATAATGAGCTAATTCCTTAAAATTTTCTTAATTATTTCTGAAGTATCTATCACAATTTTCTAAAGGTATTCTTACATTTAAAAATTCCTATTGAATGTTATTTTCAGTTAGTATATAATCGTTAATGTCAAAAGCCGAAAGCCGTTTATACAAAACAGCTTGCGGGTAAATAAAAATTAAGGGGAAAATAAAATGGGGAAAAATATTGCTGTAATCTTTGGGGGAACGTCGTCGGAATACAGTGTTTCATTACAGTCCGCGGCGTCTGTTCTGGAAAATTTTCCGAAAAAGTACAATGCTGTTCCGATATGGATAACAAGAAACGGCGAATGGTTTCGCTTTTGGGGAAGTATTGATGATATCCGTGCGGACAAGCTCGAAAACTGTGAGAAAGCAATTCTCTCTCCCGACAGAGTGTCAAAATGCCTGATAACAAAAGCGGAGAACATAACTATAAACGCCGTTTTTCCCGTTATGCACGGAATGGGCGGTGAGGACGGCACTCTACAGGGCTTGATAGAGCTTGCGGGTATACCGCTCTGCGGCTGCGGGACGCTTTCTTCTGCAATTTGTATAGACAAGTTCAGAGCGCACAATTTGGTTTCAACAGCGGGCATTGCCGTGCCAAAAGGAAATATATTTGCAAAACACGATAAAATTGACTCTTCGGAAATTGAACTTGAAATAGGCTTCCCTGTGTATGTAAAACCTCTGCGTGGCGGTTCGTCATGCGGAATTTCAAGAGTTGCAAATACCGATGAACTGATAAAGGCAATTAAAGAAGCATTTGAATTTGACAGCGAAATAATTATTGAGGAAGAAATCAAAGGCTTTGAGGCAGGCTGTGCTGTTATGGGAAATGACGAACTTATTACGGGTGAAATTGACGAAATAAAAATTGCGGGCAGATTTTTTGACTATACCGAAAAATACACTCTGAAAACTTCTCAGATACTCTGCCCCGCGCCCATTGCCGAAGAGATTTCAAATCAAATAAAGCAAACCGCAAAGACAATTTACAAAACTCTGGGCTGTAAAGGGTTTGCGCGGGTGGATATGTTCCTGGATGAAAACGGAAATATAATCTTTAACGAGGTGAACACCATTCCCGGATTTACGGAACACAGCCGTTTCCCGTCTATGATGAAAGCCGCGGGATATGAGTTTTCGCAGGTCGTTGAAATGATCATCGAGGGTGCAATAAAATGACCGAAAACAGCGGAATGTTTGATCGGTTTCGGCTTATTGCGTCAATACTCGTTATTTCAATTCACACTTCCCCGCTTGAAACATTAAATCCGAATGCGGATATTTTTATCACAAGAATAATCGCTCGTACAGCCGTTCCGTTTTTCTTTATGGTGACGGGATTTTATACGAACTTTGAGCACCCTAAAAAAGCGCTTTTAAAACTTATAAAAATGTATCTTGCGGTCACTTTATTGTATTTGCCGTTTAGTTTTTATTCGGGATATTTCAGTGATTTTTCGCTTGGAAATGCGCTAAAAATGCTCTTTTTTGACGGTTATTATTATCACCTGTGGTACTTCCCCGCCTGCATTACGGGAATTTTGATTGTACATTTTCTTGAAAAAATAAGCGCAAAAAATGCTTTTATCGTCGCAATAATTTTATACGCTGTCGGCATATTCGGCGACAGTTATTATGGGATCTCCGAAAAAATCTTTCCGCTCAAAATATTCTATAACATTTTATTTAACGTTTTTTCCTACACAAGAAACGGGTTATTTTTTGCACCGATTTTTCTTCTCTTAGGTTCAAAACTCAAAAAAGCAAACGTGAAATTTGACAGTAAAAAAGTTATTGTTGCCTGCGAAATATCCTTTGTTTTAATGACTGCGGAAGCGTTTTTGCTGAAAGGTTTCAACATACCTCGTCACGACAGCATGTATGTTTTTTTAATTCCGACAATGCTGTTTCTGTTTGCGCTTCTGAACTCGATAAGAATACCGCAGAAACCGATCTTACGAAAAATTTCAATGTGGATATATATCATTCACCCGCTGATAATTATTATCCTGCGCGGAATTTCTAAAATATTTTCGGAGAACTTTTTTGAAAAACGAGAGTTGCTTTTGTTTATTTTGACCGCTGTATTTTCAGGTTTATTTTCAATTTTAGCTGTCATTATTACAAGAAAAGCGCGAAATTTGCACAATGCTTTACATTGTCCTAATGCACGCACTTGGGCGGAAATAGACGTTGAAGCTCTGCGCAATAATGTTGAATTTCTCCGTAAAATATCTCCGAAAAATTCCGAGCTTATGCCTGCCGTTAAGGCAAACGCATACGGTCACGGAGCTGTTTTGATCTCGCGCGAATTAAACAAAATGGGCGTGAGAGCGTTCTGCGTTGCTTCTGCAGACGAGGGAGCCAAACTGCGAAAACACGGAATTCGCGGCGAGATCTTAATTTTAGGTTACACCCACCCTGCGCAGTTTCCCCTGCTTCGTTTTTTCAGGCTTTCTCAAACGATCGTGAGTTACGAATACGCAAAAATTCTTAACAGCTACGGAAAAATCCACTGCCATATCGGAATAGACACGGGCATGCGGAGGCTTGGCATACGGAGCGAGGAACAGGGCAAAATACAGCGAATTTTTGAGATGAAAAATCTAATCATAGACGGAATTTTTACTCATCTTTCCGCTGATGAAACAACTTTGCCTGCCGATTTGTCATTTACCGAGCAGCAATCCGAAAGATTTTATAACATAGCGGAAAGTCTTGCAAAGAGCGGATATTATCCGAAAGTACATTTGCTGGCAAGCTATGGGCTTTTGAATTATGCACATCTCGGCGGAGATTATGTCCGCGCCGGCATAGCGTTATACGGCGGAGTGAAAAACACAAAACTCCTGCCTGTTCTGTCGCTGAAAACACGCGTCACTTCCGTCAGAAAAGTGTATAAAGGCGAGCCAATAGGTTACGGTCTTGAATGTGTTGCAAATGAAGATATGCACATTGCGTCGCTTGCAATAGGCTACGCCGACGGTTTGCCGAGGGCGCTCTCGGACGGACAATGTTCGGTTTTGATAAACGGAAAACGTGCGCCTATTATCGGAAAAATATGCATGGACCAGACAATTGCAGACGTTACCCAAATAAAAGTAAAACAAGGAGATATTGCCGTTATTATCGGAAATTCGGGCGATGAAACCATAACCGCAAACGAAATTGCCGAGCGTGCGGATACAATTCCTAACGATATTTTAAGCAGGATAGGAAGCAGAGTGGTTATATGTAAAAAAATAAATTATCTTTAGTGTACAAAAACTCCTGCGGAAACTTCCTGCAGGAGTTTTTTGTGTATCTGTTTTCGCCGTACAGCCAAATATTTTATCATAAGGAGTTCAGCGAGAACACAGAAATGACAATAACACTTATATAAGTTTTGTCAATATGATAATTTCAAAAATCATGTACTTCGTTGTCTGTAAGTTCGGGATGTTCTTTTCCGTATCTTCGGATTATACTATAAGCTGTGTTAAAATGATCGCTCCCTACACTGCAGTATAATTTGCTGTCACCGACAATATAGAACTCGTCTTTGGCACGCGTCGCCGCCACGTTCAGCATATTGGCTTCGCTGACAGCCCACATTGCCGAACCCTTGCTTTTAGTATCTGCGCCAAGCACCAGAAATACTATAGGAGCTTCTTTGCCCTGAAATGTGTGGATAGTTCCTATGTTAGTGGGTTTGCCGCTGTCATCATACCGAGTAAATCCGATATTTTTTAGTTCCTGCGAAAGTTTGTATGCAACATTCCTGAACGGGGTAATTATATAGATCTTATCGGGTTTGCTTTTGTCGATAATATCGGGATCATTTTTTATCATTTTGCTCAGCTTTTTCTTAAGGAAATCTGCCTGTTCTTGTACAAATTTATCATTGGCAGTACCCGAGATGTTAAAAAATCCCGTTTTGCCGAATTCTTTCTTTCCCTGTACCATAAGACCTTGATAAGAAATTTCGTTTGAAATGTCAAACATAGGATATTTACAGCGGCGATGCACCCACAGAGGTATGCCGATCCATGAACTCTCAGATCTGTCCTGTGAGCGGTAAAACCCGAACTGACCGGCTTGGTCCGCCAAAGTCTGTACAGATGCCGAATCCGACAAATATTTATCCGATACTTTAAAATGTTCTGAAAGCATGGATAAAATATTTGAATCCAGCGTCAGGACCGGCTTTATCTGAGAGGGATCTCCGACCGCCATGACATGACGGCTGCGCATTATCGCACCGACAGCAGCCTGCGGTACAGCCTGACCTGCCTCGTCAATGAATAAATGTCCTATTGTTCCGGCTCCGAGATGTCTGCACATATTTGAAAAACTAGCAAATGTTGAACTGATGACGGGAATAGCAAAATTTATCCAATTCCATGCAGCAGGCATTAAACGGCTCAATTGTTCAATATCGAAATTTTTCTTATGCTCCCAGATATTTATAGCGGCTTTTAAATTCTTTCTGTTTTCATACAAAAATTGTTTTCTGAGGCGCAGTGCCAGGATAAACAGTATTGACTGCTCGGCCCGATAATTTTCATCAAACCACGGATTGGATAACTGAAGCGTTTCATAATCCGCGTTCATATTGAGAGGCGAACAGTCCGAAAGATTTTTGTCAATATCTGAAATATCATTTTGTAATTTTTTAATATCAGATACAGCTGTTGAAAACCTATCTTCAAGCTGATTAATATTATTTTTGCAATTCTGCGATTGATTATATAACAATATTTTATCAGCCTCTAATTTAGATATCTTTTCATTTATTTCTTTTTCATTCAACTGTATTTTTTGCAGTTCATTGTTGACATTCTCCCATCCGGGATCGGGTTTTTTACCGAATAAGCGTCCAAAAAATCCGGGCATTTTTTTTATCATATCCGAACGAATTTCAATGTAATAAATTTTTAAAGCAGTATTAGCTTGCTGTTGGAGATATAATAATCGCAGTTCTTTTTCAATAACATTGATTTTGTTCAAATAATCGTTATTCTCTTTTTCACAGTTCTGTTTCAAAACGGCAATATTCTTTTTTAAATCCTCAAATTCCTTTCTCTTCTGTAAAAGTTCATTGCTTTTTTCTTGCTTGAGTTTATATAAATTACAAAAATTTTGTGCTTTTTCTTTTAATTGTCTGACTTTGATATATTGATTTTTAAAATCCTCATACGCTTGACTGTCGGGTTCATAATCATCAGAGGACAAAAATGCTTGTATATGTTTAAGAGAAGTGATAATTTTTTTCATATTATCAGTTCTTCCGCCCTCAAGCGAAAACAGCCCCCAATATTCTACCGCTTTAGGTTCGGCTGTAAGATAGTATTTTTTTGTTTCACTATTATACTCCTCGCCAAGAGATTGGTTTGAGAGTTCCCAGAAATAGTCTGCTTCTTTTAAGTCCAAAACCAGGTCACAATCTATTTTCTCAATCTTCGGCAATTCATCAACAATATTCTTGACAGCACCGTTATTAGAGCTTGCCACAACGATCCCGTATTCGGCGATATTTTGAGGCAGTTCGCCGATCGATGCATTTTTATAATATACGGTTTCCGAAGTTCCTGCTATAGTACGGTTTTTTAAATTATAAATATTTCTAGCTTGTTCTGTAATAAGCTGTGCAAAAATGTCTTTTAATAAAGTAGTCTTTCCTGTTCCGGGAGGACCGTTTACACTTCGAATGTTTCTTTTATCAACGCCGACCGAAAGATTTACGGCTATCTGCTGCATAAAACTAAGAGCATATCTGGTATCGCTCGGAAATCTTCCCAAAGGATAACACTTAGGCTGCAGGATATTATAAAACAGGTCCGGAGCAAATTTAGCGGAATTTTTATTACTGTCCAGATCAAATCTTTTGCCTTTAAATCCAAACAAATATTCATTCAGGAGACCGCAATCGGTACTGTATGCATTTTTTATATCTTCAATAAAAAATGAATGGAGGTTTGTCGCATTTGCCTCTAAGTTTCCTACAAAACTGAAATAGCTGTTTTCAACTGTACCATGAAATTTATTGAGCAATTTGACCATCGCTTTGTTAAATTTTTCGGGATCATCCTGTGTTCCGCCAAATTGCTGTTCCATTTCAGTTTTTATATATTTTTCATATTCATGAAATTCCTTGTTATCCGGAACGACTCCATTTTCTTTTATAGCTCCGCTGACTGTAAGAAATGTCATTTCTTTTTTCAAAACGAGTTCACAGTCAAAATATACAGATATTGTAAATTTATTTTTGTCAGCAATTTCTTCTTGTGTTGGTTTTAATTTATAATTTTTCCGCAGTATATCAATGACGTCATTAAATTTGAAAACATTGATATAGACGGCTATCCCTGCTCTTGCCCTGTTAAATTTTTTATACTTGCACGCATCCTTTATCAAATCCTTGCAATAATTGTAAAAATCTTTGTTTTCGGCAAATTTAAATAATCTTAAATTTTTGTCATTTATATTTATATCACCCTCAGACAAATGCTCGACCATAGTCCAAGCCTCAAGAATATTTTCCTTGTTCATTACAGTTCCTCCCCGAAAAATATGAAATTTCTGCTAATATAAACATTATACACCGACGAATTGATAATGTCAACAGCAATTATGTGAGATAATCGTTAACAAAACTATATATTCTGAAAAAATTTTCTTAATTTTAAAAATCGTCAAATGCAAAAGTAAATGCAACACAAAGCAGAAAACCG
Source organism: uncultured Clostridia bacterium (assembly GCA_947627205.1). Lineage (GTDB taxonomy): Bacteria > Bacillota > Clostridia > Oscillospirales > Ruminococcaceae > CAG-115. The sequence continues at coordinate 195,364 of CANQVE010000002.1, forward strand.
GGATAAAAAAGATACAAAAACAGCGAAAAACAAGTTTTAAAACGATGAAAACAACAAATTAAGACAAGAAAACGCCAAGATTTGAACGCAGCAATGCTTTGGGTATCGAATTTATGTGCAAAAGTAAATGCAACGCCCAAT
>CANQVE010000003.1 GCA_947627205.1 uncultured Clostridia bacterium
CCGCACCCCTGCCAGAGGGGAAAAATTTTTTGAAAAAAATTTTTCCCCTCTGGACTCCCTTTTCAAAAAACTTTCGTGCCGCGCCTTACGGCGCGGTCGGATAAAGGAAACGTTGTTTTCCGCTCAAAACAGCTTCTTGCCTCTTGCTTCTAGCTTCTAGCCTCTATCAAACTTTACAATAGAACACCGCAAAGTCAAACGGCGATACCCTCACTATTCCTTGTTCGGGATCGTTCGCGTCATCGGGATAACGGCAATGCGCCAGCTTTAGATCAAAAAACATATTCGTCTTTTCATCATTAAGTTTAAAAGTATGCGTCTGTGTGGATTTGTTCAGACAGATTATCGCTCCGTCGCGCGTTATCCTGTCAAACCTCGCAAATACACAGACCTTGTCGTCAACTTCCAAGAACCTAAGCGCACCTTGGTCGAAAGCGTGCGTTCCCCTGCGTATGCGTGCAAGCACTTTGACAAAGTTCAGCAGTTCAAGATTTTCATTCCCCCACGGGAAACACCGCCTGTTGAACGGATCGCGGTAGCCCTCCATTCCCACTTCGTCGCCGTAGTAAATGCACGGAATGCCGGGCAGGAAAAACTGCAACACCATTGCACAGCGCATAAGCGATATTCCATAGGTGCTTTCGGCAGGGCTTAAATACCGCTCGCACTGCCAATCCTTGTCGTGCCAGCCGACGTCCTCTCCGCCGAGCCTTGTCAGAGCGCGCTCGGTGTCGTGCGTTGAAATAAAATTCATAAGCATATCCACGGCAGGCTTCGGATAATGCTCTAAAATTGTCATTATCGAATCGGTAAATTGCTTCGCGTCGGCATATTTAACATAGTTAAGTATGGCTTCCTTAAACGGATAGTTCATAACGCTGTCGAGCTGTCCGCCGATAAGATAACGCCTGCGTATACCGTAGCTTTCTTTATTTGAAGCGTCCTCCCAGACTTCGCCGTAGACAATTTTGTCGTTACCGAGCTTCTTTACGGCTTTGTTTACATTGTCGAGAAATTCGTCGGGCAATTCGTCTGCAACGTCAAGTCTCCAGCCCTTTGCGCCGAGCTTTATCCATTTTTGCAGAATGCCGTCGTCTCCGCAGATATAGTTTGTATAAGCACTGTTGTTTTCGTTTACGTTAGGGAGCGTAGTAATTCCCCACCAGCTTTCATACTTATCGGGATAGCCCGTAAAGCTGTACCAGGGGTAATAGGGGCTGTTTCTGTCACGGTATGCGCCCGTGTTGTCGCCATAACGCCCGAACTTGTTGAAATAGACGGAATCCGCGCCCGTATGCGAGAAAACGCCGTCGAGGATAATTTCTATCCCCATTTCTTTCGCCTTTTGGCAAAGCTCTTTAAAATCCTCTTCCGTTCCGAGCAGGGGATCTATTTTTTCATAATTCGCCGTTGAATAGCGGTGGTTTTCGTGGCTTTCAAATATAGGGTTTAAGTAGATTATAGTAACGCCGAGCGATTTGATGTAAGGGAGCTTCTCGATAATTCCTTGCAGATCGCCGCCGAAGAAATCGTTGTTTCTGACAACGCCCTTTTCATCGGGGCGGTAATACGGCGTGCCCGACCAGTCATCGCGAAGTATGCGGTCGCCCGGGACATTTTCATGTTTCTTTCCGCTCTTATAAAATCTGTCGGGGAATATTTGGTACATTATCCCGCCCCTTATAAACGCAGGCGTATACATATTCTCGTCAAAAACAGTAAGCTGGAAAAGCTCCTCTCCCTCGAATACTCCGAGGTGCGCGCCCGTGCGCTTTATATAACGGCGTCTGCCGTCGATAACTCCCGTGAAATAATAGTGGTGTATGCCGAGGTTATTCGGCGTGAAAACTGCGGAGAAGATGTTGTCGTCTCCGCTTTCGTCCTGAAGATCAAGCTGGATAAAACGCTCTTTATAGCTAGGTCTGAACATAACGAGCGTAAGCCCCGAGACCTGATAGCTTTTCGGAAGTCTGATATTGAACATTGACGGCTGTCCGCGCCTTATTGCCCCGAAAGGGTGTTTATAGCTCGTATCAAAGCAGTCAAAAATCGGCATACCCATAAAAAACTTCTCCTAAAAATATATGTCTTGACAATTACTGTACACTGTCAATTGCTTTAGATTAAATAAACATTATTTACAGCATAAAACATTTCGGTAATTACTGATTACTGTACATTGTATACTGTCAAATCCCCTATCCCAACCCTACAAGCCATTAAACGTCAGCGCTGCGGCAGTAAAAATAACCGATAAAAATGCGCTTGTAAAAAAAAGGCATAACAATAAACAGGGGAATTGAACCCCGCGCCTGCCCCGAAGCGCAACCCATAGGTCGGAAAAACTCTTCCGACTGAGTTCAGCGCTCGCCCGTTTAAAAGCCGTACTCCAAAGTATTAAATTACGTTTGTTTAAATTAAATCGGTGTTCCAATTAAGCGCCTGTATTTTAACGTCTGTTTCGCGGAAATCCTTTTCCAGCGCGTCAACTTGCTTTCTTAGCTGTGCGACATTCACCGTGCTCAATATCTTTATCTCCGAACGAAGCCCGCGGGTGTATGTTCTTGAAGCCGCGTCAAGGAATGTACGCATAATATCGATCTTAGTCCTCACGGTGTCCTTATGTGCAATAAGCTCGGTGAGGGTTTTTCCGTCGAAAACGGTCTTTGCGTTTGTCAGATTTATACGCCCGATAAGTTCTTCCTGCTGAATAATAAGCTCGTTCAGCTCTTTAAGCAGTTCTTCGGGATCTTCGGCGGGCTTTTCGCCCTCCTGAACAAGAGCGTTGTTCTGAAGTCTTGTGCCGAGCTGTGCAATTCTCTTTGCAATGTCCGCTCTCAAATTTAACGCTTCTGCCAACTTCATAAAACAGCCTCCTTTTTATAATATTTTTCTCCCCCGTTTTTCAGGGGGAGAATATATATCGGTGGATAATTAAAATTTATTTGAGATTCCAGATATCGCGCGCATAATCCTGTACTGCGCGGTCTGCCGAAAATCTTCCTGCGCCGGCGATATTGAACAGCGACTTTCTGTTCCAATCGTTCGCGTTTTTGTAGACCTCGCTTATATAAGACTGCGTTCCGCGGTAGCTGTCAAAGTCCGCAAGAGCCATATAGAAGTCTTTGTTCTTTATCGAGTTTGCAAGCTCGTCGAACTTCGCGCCGTTTATGCCGTTGTACATTCTGTCGATAACGTTCTTTATGGTAGGATTGCTGTCGATATAGCCCTGGGGGTTATATCCGCGCATACGAAGCTCGTTTACTTCGTGAGTTCTCATGCCGAAGATAAAGATGTTGTCGGTGCCGACAGCCTCGTGAATTTCAACGTTTGCGCCGTCATAAGTTCCGAGCGTAAGCGCGCCGTTGAGCATGAGCTTCATATTGCCCGTACCCGAAGCCTCTGTTCCCGCAAGGGAAATTTGCTCTGAAATTTCAGCGGCAGGCATAAGGATCTCCGAAAGCGTAACTCTGTAGTCCTCGAGGAATATAACTTTCAGCTTTTCTCTGATAACGGGATCGTGCTTTATCTCCTCGCCTATGCACCAGATGAGCTTTATTATCTGCTTTGCGATATAATAGCCCGGAGCCGCCTTTGATGCGAAGATATAGGTCTTAGGAACAAACGGAGCGTTGGGGTTCTGCTTTAGATAGTTATAATCCGCGATAATGTTCATGGCGTTGAGCTGCTGGCGCTTGTATTCGTGCAGGCGCTTTACCTGAACATCAAAAATGCTGTCGAGATTGAGCTTTTCGCCCGTGGTCTTTTCGACATACTCTGCGAACGTTTCCTTGTTCTTGCGCTTTATCTGACCGAGCTTTTCAAGGACAGACTTGTCGTTTGCAAACACCTGGAACTTTATAAGCTCGGAAGCGTCCTTTTTAAAGCCCTCGCCTATGCACTCGGAGAGCAGGTCTGTAAGACCTTTGTTGCTCTGGAGGAGCCAGCGGCGGTATGCAATGCCGTTCGTTACATTCTTGAACTGGAAAGGCTTGTCGAGCGCCTGGAGACGGAAAACGTCGTCCTTTATTATCTGGCTGTGGAGCTTTGAAACGCCGTTTACGCTGTGCGAAGCCGCAACGCAGAGATTTGCCATGTGAATTTTGCCGTCTTTCATAATGCACATCTTGCCCGCTTTGTCGGCGTCGCCGCCCGTGCGGTTCATAATGTCCTCATAATAACGGCGGTTTATCTCGCAGATTATCTGGTAAATTCTCGGAAGTATCTTTTCCACAAGGCTCTGGTCCCATTTTTCGAGAGCCTCCGCCATAACGGTGTGGTTTGTATAGGCAAACGTATTTGTTACGATATGCCATGCCTTATCCCAGCCGTATCCGCACTCGTCGAGGAGTATTCTCATAAGCTCGGGGATAGCGAGAGTGGGGTGGGTGTCGTTTATATGGATAGCGACTTTTTCATGGAAATTGTCCATGTTCCCGTAAACTCTCATGTGGCGCATAACTATATCGCCGACGGACGCCGCGCACATAAAGTACTGCTGTCTTAAGCGGAGAGCTTTTCCCTCTGCGTGGTTATCGTTAGGATAAAGAACTTTTGAAATTGAATGAGCGATATTATTTGCGCCGAGAGCTTTTGTATAGTCGCCCGTATTGAATGCGTTCATATCGAACGACATAGCCTCCGCACTCCACAGGCGCAGTTTTGAAACGCCCTTGCTGTCATAGCCCGAAACGTACATATCATAAGGAACAGCGTTTACACTGCTGTAGTTTACATGCTGGAGCTGGTGATAGCCGTTGTCCCAGCGCTCTTCTATCTGTCCGTCAAAGCGGACTTCTACCGCCTGGTCGGGCACGGGAACAAGCCATGCGCTACCGCCGGGAAGCCAGTTGTCGGGAAGCTCCGTCTGCCAGCCGTCAACGACTTTCTGCTTGAAAATTCCGTACTCATAGCGGATAGAATAGCCTGTCGCGGGATAATCGCAGGTCGCCAGACCGTCCATATAGCAAGCCGCGAGTCTTCCCAGACCGCCGTTTCCGAGACCTGCGTCGGGTTCTTCTTCATAAACTCTGTCGATCTTTATACCGAGTTCTTCGAGAGCCGCTTTAGCTTCGTCCTGCATGCCGAGGTTATAGAGCGAAGTTTTGAGAGAGCGTCCCATAAGGAACTCCATAGAGAGGTAGTATACCTGTTTTCTGCCTTTAGAGTTGTTTTCATGCATAAAATTGTGGCGTTTTTCTTTCATGAAATTTACCACAATAGTAGAAAGCGCGCGGTAGATCTGCGTAACGTTTGCTTCTTTCGCGTCGGTCCTGTAATCATATTCAAGAATAGCCGTGAGCTGTTTCAACAGCTCCTCCTTTGTCATGGGAGATTTCATTTCGTTCGTGCCCCTTTCGTTCCATATCGGAATAAAATTTATACTAAAATCTATTATACACGATTTTAGCGGAAATTTCAATATATTTGCAAAAATATTTGTACTTAGGATAATTTCAACATATTTTATTCGGCATTTTGCACAAAGGAAATCCTTTACAGCTGTCGCATAATACACATGTTGTATAGCAAACTATTGGGGAAGTTGTGAGCGTAGACAGTGTACAAGATACAGGGGACAGTATTCAGTAAGAACCAAAAAGTTGTCCGCTCGTTATTATGCGGATTTGGTTCATAGGCGCAAAACCGAAGCGTGCTTCCACGCAATAAACCTCTCCGTTCCCGAGCCACCGCCCCCGCTCGGTCGGCGCCGTGCCGCTTGCGCGGCTGCTAGCTCTGCTCGTATTTCATTGCTAACGCAATGAAATACGGCGCCGACCTGCAAACTTTTTCTTGGATAAAGTTGTTTGAACTTATAGGCACATAGCCGAAAGGCAGTACGCTCATTCATCACTTTTAAATAATTATAGGGAACTTCTTTCCCGCTCTATTGTAATTTCATTTTTTAGGTGGCTTTACTCTCAAAACCTCTTTGTAGGATTGCCGTTTCAAAGCACGGCTTTGAAACGGCAATGCGGGGAAAACTCTTGTTTTCCCCGCACCCGTTGGCAGTTGACAGTTTACAGGGTACAGTATTCAGTAACAGCCGAAAGGCAGTCCGCTCATTCATCACTTTTAAATAATTATAGGGAACTTCTTTCCCGCTCTATTGTAATTTCATTTTTTAGGTGGCTTTACTCTCAAAACCTCTTTGTAGGATTGCCGTTTCAAAGCACGGCTTTGAAACGGCAATGCGGGGAAAACTCTTGTTTTCCCCGCACCCTTTAGCGCTAAGAAGCGTTTGCGGGGACTCCGTCCCCGCACCCCTGCCAGAGGGGAAAAATTTTTTGAAAAAAATTTTTTCCCTCTGGACTCCCTTTTCAAAAAACTTTCGTGCGACGCTCGTTAGGTCGTTTGAAAATTTAAAGTGCTTTTCCGCTCAAAACTTATTCTTGCCTCTTGCTTCTAGCCTCTAGCCTCTAGCTTTACTGTTTCCTCGCAATTTTATACTCATCATCAGGCTCATAGAACGAACAATTGTCGTTCGTTCCCTGCAAAAACCTGTACATCTCGTCCTCGTCAAGGTTCACAAGGCAAGTATAACAATCGCACTCCTCATCGTAAACATAATTCACGCAATCATCGCAATTCGTCATATCATCACCGCTTTAAAACTTTTCTGTTTACATTGATAACAAATATAAGCGCCAGCGTAAGCCCCAGAAGATCCGACACGGGCAGCGCCCACCACACCGCGCTAAGTCCCCACATCTTTCCGAAAAGCCATGCCAGCGGAAGCGCAGGAACAAGCAATCTCACCAGAAATACAAACAAGCTCATTATCCCGTGACCGAGCGCCTGCAATTCCGACGTCAGGACAACCGCCGCTCCCACAAACAAATACGACCACGAAAGCGTTCTTAGTGCCGTTGTGCCTATTGCCAAAAGCCTTTCGTCGGGATTGAAGAATGACAAGAAAAACGTCGGGAAAAGCTGAAACAGCAAAAGCCCTATAAGCATAGTACAAGTGGCAAATATAATTCCCAGCTTTACCGCCTTTGTTATTCTTGCGGAATAATAATCCGAGCGGTCGTTTTCGCTCTCCTCGCCTATGGTACGGCGCATAGCTCCGTAATTATAGGCAATTATCGGAACGATGCCGTTGTTCATTCCGAAAACGGGCATAATGACAAAGCTCTGCAACTTGAAATACACTCCGAAAGCGGTCGCCGCCGTTTCTTCATAATCACTAAGAATAATGTTCATAAGGTAGGTCATAACCGCAAGCAGACCGCTCATTATTATTGACGGCACGCCTACGCTGTATATTCTTCCTATGCTGTTGAACGAAAGGCGAAATTTTCTGAAATTGAGCCTTAGCTCTTTATTAAAGCCGAAGTGCAGGACAATGCCTATAAGCATTGAAACGATCTGCCCCGCGACGGTGGCTATCGCAGCGCCTTTTACGCCCATTGCGGGAATACCGAGCGCCTCAACTCCAAAGATAAGAATAGGATCGAATATAAGATTTACTATTGCGCCCGAACCCTGCATTATCATTGAATGCACTGTCTTTCCCGTAGCCTGTAAAAATCTCTCAAAGCATATCTGAAAGAACAGTCCGAAGCTGAACGGGCAGATTATCGAAAGATACTCCACGCCGTAGTTAATAACCGTGCCTGACTTGCTCTGAACGGAAAAGAACGCCTTTGTAAGCGTCAGTCCTACCGTCAGAAACAGCAGGTAATTAACGAGCGTAAGTATAAGTCCGTGAATTGCGGCGTTGCCCGCGTCCTGCGGTTTCTTTTCTCCCAAAAGCCTTGAAATAAGCGCGTTCATTCCGACGCCTAATCCCGTCTGAAACGCTATCATCAGCGACTGCATGGGAAACGCCATATTGACCGCCGTCAGGGCGTCTTGGTTTATCTGCGCAACGAATATGCTGTCGATAAGGTTGTACATTGCCTGGACGAACATTGAAATGACCATAGGCAGTGACATTGTTATCAGCAGTTTTCTTACGGGCATAACGCCCATTTTGTTTTCCTTTATGTTCTCCATTCTTGTTTTGTTTACGTCCTTTTTATGTTCAGTTTGTCAGTTTATCGGCTTTCTTTTTCTGTTTTTGCACGGTTTTCTTCTTTTTGCGTAGCATTACGGCATCTTGATATACTTTCAGAAGTTTCATGCCGATTATTTTCAGGCTCTTCTTTTTTACAACTTCATAGCCTTTCTCCGTAAGGTCGGGCAGTTTCTTTTCGAGAATATCCCTCGCCAGTTTTTCAAATCCGTCAAGTCCGTCTGCAAGATAAGCGTTTTCCCTGTCTTTGATCCAGCCCTCATAAACGGGAATATTCCTCAGAAGCACGGGAATTTTCATCGCCAGCGCCTCTAAAACGACAATTCCCTCCGTTTCCTCATACGACGGGAACAAAAACAAGTCCGAGCCGCTTAAAGCTTCCTGTATTTGCGGCTTGTCCGCATATCCCGCGAAAATCATATTTTTCGGCAGGTTTTTCGTCACCGCTTTTCTCACTTCGCTCCCCACAAGTTTCAAATTGGCTGTACCGAACCATATAAACTTATATTCGGGCATTCTTCTTGCAAGTTCAACAAAATCCGGAACGCCCTTTCTCTTCATCAAAAGTCCTATAGACATAACGACTTTTTCGTCTTCGCCTATGCCGTATCTTTCACGAAAGCGCTTTCCTTTTTCCTTTGTCGGCTGATAATCCGCGAGGTCGATCCCGTTTGAAACGGCATATATCGGCTTTTTTATCCCATAGCTTTTAAGCAGTTTTTTAGAATACTCCGTGGGAGTTATAATAACGTCCCCTAAACTGTAGCAGAACTTTATCCACTGTTTGAAAATCCCCGAAACAAGATTAGCGCCTATGTACGAGTTTCGGAAATCCTCTCTCGTAGAATGCGCATGATACGCCACGGGAACATTTCTAAGTCTTGACTTTACCGCCATACACACCGCGTCGGGAAACACGGTGTTTATATGCACAACGTCCGCTTCTTCAAGCGCCGAAACGCAGTTTATGCCGTTCAGTCCCGCAGCTTTGAGCTGGTGATAATGCGCGCGCCCTATTCCGCTTTTTTCAATGGTTTTTTGAGTTTTGTTATTTACATAATATAATACGTTCATCTATTGCTCCTCGGCTATTGCTTAATCTTCGAGCTTTTTAAGGTCTTTCATCTCGCTCTTTGAAACTCTGACCTGCGCGTCCTTTATGACTTTAACTTCTTCCTTGTTGACAATAAAAGGAACATCGGGCTTTTTGTCGAGCTTTATCGTAAGCATGCCCGTCAGAAGATTTACGTCGGTAACAATACCGTGTCCCTCTGCCGTATCAACGCTTGCTCCGCATTTGGGCGTAGTTCTGAGGAAATCCTCATAGCAGTTCTGCTCGTATTTCAGACAGCACATAAGTCTACCGCAGGTGCCCGAAATTTTCGTAGGATTGAGCGAAAGCGACTGCTCCTTTGCCATTTTAATTGAAACGGGCTGGAACTCTCCCAAAAAGCTCGAACAGCAGAACGGTCTTCCGCAGATACCCAAACCGCCGAGCATTTTCGCCTCGTCGCGCACGCCTATTTGTCTAAGCTCAATTCTTGTGCGGTATACGGCGGCAAGATCCTTTACGAGGTCGCGGAAATCCACACGGCTCTCGGAAGTGAAATAAAACAAAATTTTGCTCCCGTCAAAGGTATAGTCAACGTCAATGGGTTTCATTTCGAGCTTGTGCTGGTGGATCTTTTCAATGAACGTCCGCATTATTTCCTTTTCCTTTGCGCGGTTTTGTTCGAGCTGTTTTATGTCGGCTTCGGTCGCTTTTCTGATTATGCCTTTAAGCGGGGAAGAGAGCGATGCACGGGGTATCTCGCGGTTTGAAACGACGATCTCTCCGCATTCGACTCCGCGCGTCGTTTCAACTACGGCTTTTTCTCCCTCTTTAAAGCTGACGCCTAGCGGCGCGAAATAGTATACCTTTCCTACGTCCTTAAAGCGAATGCCGATTATCTCGACATTTTCCGAAAGGCTGTCGGGCTGAATTTCCGAGCCGAGAGCGGCAGGTTTGTTCTTGGGTGATATTTTTTCGGTAAAATAATCGTTCTCCATAATACTCCTTAAAATGTTTAATTATCCATAATTCCCGAAATGAAATAAGACGCGCAGAGGGCGGTGTTCAGGTTATAAACTTCTCCCGAGCATATCTCAAACGCCGTATCTGACATTCGCGCTATTTCTTCTTCGGAAAAATTATTCGCTATTTTTTCGGCGATATCCTTGTCCGTATTTTCGGCAGGCTCGCCGTATTTTATCGCCTGTGCGTCGCGGAAAATGTTTACAAGGCAGTCGAAAATGCGGTAAAGCTCGTTTCTTCCCGACTGAGCCGACAGCTTTGCATACGCCGAAAACATATCCCGCACCGCTATTACCTCGGCTATGCCTCGCGCAGAAGCAACTGTTTTCGATTCGTCTCCGCTTATGCTTTCGACGCATTCTCCTATATTCCCCGAAAACGTTTCGGAAAGCTCTTTTGCTTTTTCCTGTTCAACTCCGCTTTCAACAAGAAATCTCTCGCAGTCGTCAACTGTCGGATCGGGCACGGCATATTCCGTCACCCTCGACAATATCGTTTCGGGAACAAGCGCGGTATTTGCGCAGGTGAAAATGAACCGCAGGTGTGAGGCCGGTTCTTCGACGAGCTTTAAGAGCGCGTTGAAATGGACGGGGAGCATTGTGTCGCAGTCCTCGAAAACATAGACCTTATATTTCCCGTTATTCGGCAGGACGACCGCATTTTTTAACACCTCGCGGAACGGCTCTGCGGAATATTTTCCTCCGCATGCTTTTTTTACGAAAATAACATCGGGGTGTGAGCCGTTCTCTATATTCCTACAGCACGCGCACTCTCCGCAGGCGTTGTTTTCGCACAAGATAAGCTGAGCGGTATAAAGCGCGAGCGTCTTTTTTCCGACTCCGCTTTTCCCCGAAAACATTATCGCATGGGGCAGACGGTTCTGCCGGGCGGTCTTTTCGAGGACTTCAACTGCCTTTTCTTTTCCGTACAGCTTCATACTTTCTCAAATCTTTCAATATTTGTAACGAACACTGTCGCTCCGCCGACGGTAACTTCAACGGGAAAGCCCGTATAAGGTCCCTCGCCGTAGGCTGATACGTTCGGAACAAACTGTTTGCGTTTATGGGAATGGTTTTTTATGACATCAAGCGCCGCGTCTACTTTTTCATCTTCAGAGCATATCATAAACGTTGTATTTCCCGCCATGAGGAAACCGCCCGAAGAAGCGAGCTTTGTCGCCTGAAATCCGTTTTTAGTGAGAGCCGACTGGACAGAGTGGCTGTCGTCGTTATTTACGACTGCGAAAATGAGTTTCATAATTATACCTCCGAAACACGCCAGCATTTATTTTAGGCTGTTCAATTTTTTGTCTACCTTTTATTATACAACAATTTAATAAAAAATGCAACTACCTATTTATATGATATTCGTGGAAGAAGTCGGTTAGTCACAACTAAATCAAAATGCACAAAAAAATAATACAAAATTTTTCTGAATTTAAAAAAATTGCTCTTGATTTTTTTTTAATTTATGTTAAAATATCTAATAGGATAGTATTTGCTGTCTGTTATTTTTTCAAGGAGGAAAAGAATTATGGCTTATCAGATTTCCGACGAGTGCATTTCCTGCGGTGTTTGCAAGGAAAATTGCCCTGCTGAAGCTATTTCCGAGGGCGATGGAAAGTATGTTATTGACGCTGACAAGTGCATCGACTGCGGCGCTTGCGAAAGCAACTGCCCCGTTGGCGCTCCCCAGGCTCAATAATCCCGCTGTACAAAATATGTACATACAAAACCCCGTACTTGTGCGGGGTTTTTGCCGTTAGCCGGGGGCTAACGGCAGTATACAGGGTACAGTGTAGAGTATTCAGTAATGGTGTCCGCCTTACGGCGGACAATATTTAGATTGTTTTTAGATTATAGGCACACGAGCATAACTTTTACGGTAACACTCCAAAACGTTTCAGTCCGACAACAATCCAAATCTTACCCGCTGTAAAGCGGGTACTTTTTACTGAATACTGTACACTGTCAACTGACCGCGGTCCCCTAATGCCTCTTCTGTTTTTAAGCGTCAAATAACCCTTAGTATTCGATACCTCTCCGAGCGGGAACTCCGCGGTCGAACGGGTGTTTTATGCACTTTATCTCACTTATGTAATCGGCGACATTTAGGAAAATTTCCGCAGGTTCTCTTCCTGTTATGACAATTTCGGCGGGAAAATCGCCAATCAGAAAGTTTTCCGCAAAAGGCTTGTTCATAAGCCCGTAATTATATGCCGCGCAGAATTCGTCTATTATCAACATATCGGTCTTTTTTTCTTTAACAAGCCCGAAACCCTTTTCAAGAAGCCTGTTGTGGCAGGCGGTTATTTCCTGCTTTTCCGCTTCGGTCATTGTGTCGGTAAAGCCATAAGCCCTATCGCACCGCTCGACCGTTATGTTTTCGATTTTCTTCAGCGAATTAAGCTCGGAAGTTTCTCCGCCTTTCATAAGCTGGATAATAAAAACGCGCTTTCCTGCGCCCGCCGCCCTTATCGCAAGACCGAGGGCGGCGGTCGTTTTGCCTTTTCCGTCACCGCAGTAGATGTGCAGATATCCCATTTTATTACTCCTTTTCGGTTATTTTTCGCCGAGCCTTTTTCGTTTTGATGATTACTTGACAAATTATTCCCAAAGCATTATAATATTTTGTAGAAATAATTTTACGTAAGGAGAAGTCAGATGAAAAAGGCATTGGCAGGGCTTGGCGCTGTACTGCTCTCGCTTTCATTGTGCGGGTGCAGTGCTATAGACAGAGCCGTTCTTGATCTGTTTGAACAAAGCCGTCCGTCGTCATCTTCATACAGCGGAAAAAATTCCTCGTCTTACAGCTATCCGCATTACGGGCAATTTTCTTCCGATGAGGATAGTTATTCTTTTCCAGATTATCCCGACTACCCCGACCACCCCGATTATCCGTCATATTCTTCAAGCTCATCATTTTCTTCAAGCTCGTCATATTCCGAAATTCCCGTAAGTCCCGCCGGGGAAGTAAACCCCAATGGGAAAACGGTTGATGAGTTTTTCGAGGACATTTATTTCGTAACTCCGAGTGAGGATCTGTTCTATATGCAGGAAACCAAAGGCGGCGTTGCTGTAACGGGCTATAAGGGCAGATACGGCCGTATTGAAATTCCCGAAACTATAAACGGAAAAACTGTAAAGTCCGTAGAGCTTGAGGGAATGAAATATTTAGATATAGTAAAACTGCCGGACACAGCAACAAGTTTTTCATTTATGAACAGTTCTGTTATAGCCGTAAACATTCCCGAAAGCATGCAGAGCATATCGCGGGGCAATACAGATTTCGGAACGGGGCTTAAAGCCGTCTTTATTCATGACAAACTAAAAAGTATAGATGATAACGCATTCAGAAACTGTAACAAGCTCGAAAGCATTATTATCCCCGAAAGCGTAAAAGAAATCGGAGATTATGCTTTTTACGACTGCAAGAGCCTGAAGAGCATTGTTATTCCCGACAGTGTAAAAGAAATAGGGAGAATGGCTTTTTTCGGCTGTGAAAATTTGCAGACAGCGATACTTCCCGAAAATCTTTCGGAAATCAGCAACGGTCTGTTTACAAGTTCGGGCATTACGAGCATAAAGATCCCGGGCGTTGAAAGAATATCTGCAAACGCTTTTGACGGCTGCGAAAGCCTTTTGCACGTTGAACTTTCAAATGATATAAAATATATTGAAAAGCAAGCATTTGGATACTGCACGAGCCTTAAAAGCATAACGCTCCCCGACAAGCTGATAAGCCTTGAAAATGCGGTGTTTACGGGGTGTACGGCTTTAAAGAGCGTTAATGTTTCAGAAAATGCCGAATATTTTTCGTCAAAAGACGGAGTTTTGTTTTCAAAGGACGGAAAAGAGCTTGTGTACTATCCCGATGGGAAAACGGAAAAATCGTATACCGTTCCCGAAACGACGGTACGCATCGGCGGTTATTCATTTTACAACAACAGCAATATCCAAAGCGTTGTTCTTCCGAAAAAGCTGACAACTATCGGTATTTCGGCATTTGAATGCTGTGAAGAACTTTCGGAGATAAATATTCCCGAAAGCGTTTCGCTTATTTATGGAAGCGCGTTCAGGAATTGTATAAGTCTCAGGAAAGTAGATCTGCCGAACGGTGCGATACTTTCGTCGAAAAACGTTTTTGATGGCTGTACGGATATTGTTGTTACATATAAGGGCAAGGAATACGGATATGATGACCTCGGAGAGCTTGTTGAGCTGATGAACCAAAGGTGAAGCAAGAGGTCAAGGGGGCAGAGGCAAGAGATAAGATGTAAGAGCTGAAGCCGAAAAGCAATCCGCTGAATATGACGTACAAAAACCCATTTGTTGTTCTTTTCAAACGCAATTTCCTTAAATAACGTTAATTCGCCCCCGAACCCCTGTTGTCAGTTGACAGAGCGAACTGATTTTAATCTCAAACTCTAGCCTCTAGCTTCTTTCCCTAAAAGCCAAATAACTTTCTCTCCCAAAACCACCTTTAATTTCTTACCTCTTACCTCTAATTTCTTACATCTAAAAAGGGAAACCTCTTTAAAGGCTTCCCCTTTAGCTTTTTTCTAACTTGTCAAATTCTATTTGACAACGCTGATGTTTGTTATTTCAAGAAGCTCGCCGTGTCGATACGGTTGAGGGCTCTCTGGAGCTTCGCTTCTGCAAGCGCAAGCTCTTTGTCGTTTACAGCGGCTTTTCTGCGCTCCTCTGCGGCGTCTCTCGCCTTGTTCGCACGGGAAACGTCGATATCCTCCGCCCATTCGCACGTCTGAACAAGTATCGTCGTCTGCTCTCTCGAAACCTTTATTATACCGCCCGAAGTCGCCGCTCTGCGGAATTCGCCGTTTATCATAACGCGCATTTGCCCAACGCCGAGCGCGGCGCAATACGGCTCGTGTCCTTTGAGTATACCGACGTCGCCGACAGTTGTACGGGCAATGACCTGCTCTACCTCGCCGTCAAAAAAGGTTTTTTCGGGCGTTATTATCTGCAGTTTAAATGGCGTCATCAAAGCACCGTCCTTTCATCAGGCTTCTTTCTTTGCTTTTTCGACAGCCTCGTCTATCGTTCCGACAAACAAGAATGCGCTCTCGGGCAGATCGTCGTGCTTGCCCTCGATTATCTCCTTAAATCCGCGTATCGTTTCTTTAAGCGGAACATACTTGCCCTCGTAGCCCGTAAACTGCTCTGCTACCGAAAACGGCTGAGAAAGGAAGCGCTGTATTTTTCTTGCTCTCGAAACCGTCAGCTTATCCTCGTCGTTCAATTCGTCCATACCAAGAATGGCGATTATGTCCTGAAGCTCGTTGTAGCGCTGGAGTATAGCCTGTACGTCGCGCGCTACCTGATAATGCTCCTGTCCGACAACATCGGGAGCAAGTATTCTTGAAGAGCTTTCAAGCGGATCAACAGCGGGGTAGATACCCATTGACGCTATATCACGCGACAAAACCGTCGTCGCGTCCAGGTGTGCGAATGTCGTCGCAGGCGCGGGATCGGTGAGGTCGTCCGCAGGAACATAAACCGCCTGTACGGACGTTATTGAGCCTTTCTTCGTAGATGTAATTCTTTCCTGAAGCGCGCCCATTTCCGTCGCAAGCGTCGGCTGATATCCAACGGCGCTCGGCATACGTCCGAGCAATGCCGAAACTTCCGAGCCTGCCTGGGTGAAACGGAAGATATTGTCTATGAACAGAAGAACGTCCTGTCCCATTCTGTCGCGGAAGTATTCCGCCATAGTAAGTCCCGAAAGCGCAACTCTCATTCTCGCTCCCGGCGGCTCGTTCATCTGACCGTAAACAAGCGCGGTCTTGTTTATAACTCCGCTCTCCGTCATCTCGCGGTAGAGGTCGTTTCCCTCACGGGTACGCTCGCCGACGCCCGTAAATACCGAAATACCGCCGTGCTGTTTTGCGACGTTATTTATAAGCTCCTGAATGAGAACTGTTTTTCCGACGCCTGCGCCGCCGAAAAGTCCTATCTTTCCGCCTCTGAGGTACGGCGCGATAAGGTCGATGACCTTTATGCCCGTTTCAAGTACCTCTTTTGAAGCGCCCTGTTCTTCAAATGTAGGAGCAGGTCTGTGTATCTCCCAGCGCTCTTCTGTCTGAGGATCGGGCTTGTTGTCAACGGCTTCACCCAAGAGGTTGAATATGCGTCCGAGCGTCTGCTCGCCTACGGGAACTTTTATAGACGCGCCCGTATCGACCGCTTCCATTCCTCTGACAAGACCGTCCGTGCTTCCCATTGCTATACAGCGCACAACATCGTCGCCGATATGCTGTGCGACCTCGACAACCAGCCTCTTGCCGTGATTGTCGATCTCTATCGCGTTCAGCAGATTGGGCAGGGAATCGGGCGCAAACCTTATGTCCAAAACTGCGCCTATGACCTGAGCGATAGTGCCTATGTTCTGTTTTGTCATCTTTTAAATTTTCCTCCTGTAAAATGTTAGAGGGTTGCTGTTATTTTACGGATAAGAATACTCTTATCCCTGCGCCGAAGCGCCCGAAACAATGTCGATGATCTCCGTCGTAATGCTCGCCTGTCTTGCACGGTTATACAGAAGCGACAGGTTTTCGGTCATTGCGTCGGCGTTGTCGGTGGCATTTTCCATAGCCGTGCGCCTTGCGCCCTGCTCTGAAGCGTAGCTCTCGACCACCGCGCACTGTATGAGCGACGCGGTAAATCTCGGCACTATCCTGTTAAAGACTGCCTCGGGAGAGGGATCGTAGGTCATCTCCGTCGTATCCTCAAGCTCGACAGTCGACATCGGAAGCACCGTCATGCTCTGCGGCTGCTGTGACATAGACGAAATAAACATCGTATAGAACACGACTACCTCGTCTACTTCTCCGCTGTTAAACATATTTATGGCGATATCCGCTATATCCTGAGCCGTGTTGGGCTTGATATTCTCCGCAATATTCGCATAAGCCGCGGCCATGCTGTATCCGCGCTTTGAAAAGAACTCTGCGGCTTTTCTGCCGATAGCGATTATCTTCGGCTTTACGGCGTCGTCTTTATGCGCGGCGACCGCCATTTTCATAACGTTTGAGTTATATCCGCCCGCAAGACCTCTGTCGCCCGCGACCACGATAAAAAGCCTGTTCTTTACTTCGCGCCTTTGAGTAAAGTGCGTTTCGAGATTTTTGCCCGAAGCTATTTCGCACATCGTTTTATAAAGCTCGTTGAAATAAGGGCGGGCTTGTTCGGCTCTTGCTTTGGCTTTTCTGAGCTTGCTCGAAGCCACAAGCTGCATTGCTTTTGTTATCTGCTTTGTAGAGCCGACAGACTTTATGCGGCGCTTGATGGCTTTCATATTTCCGCTTGCTATAGTATCACCCCCAAATAATCAGATACCGTTAAATATCGTCGCTTGTGGTGATATATTTCACTCTTTTTTCAAGGTACAGCCAAGCGACTGCAAGCCCTGCGGCAACGGAAAATACCGTTGCGATTATACTGAGTACAAAAGAAGCCTGTTTCATAAAATGCACTCCTTTAATTTAACTAAAATCATTCATAACTTTCCGCGAAGCTCGTAAGCACGTCTTTCAGCGCCGCTTCGTTTTCGGGAGAAATGACCTTTGTGTCGCGGATATCCGAAAGTATCTCGGGTTTTGTTGACTTTATATGCTCCAAAAGGTCTTTCTGATACTGCTTTATCTTAGGAAGCGGGATAGAAGCGAGGAAGTTGTTTACTACCGCGTAGATTATAACGACCTGTTCTTCTACTTCGAGCGGAGAGTTCTGGTCCTGTTTTAGAACTTCAACTATACGCTCGCCCTTTGCAAGACGGTTTTTCGTATCCTGGTCGAGATCCGAGCCGAACTGTGAGAACGACTGGAGCTCACGGTACTGAGAATAGTCGAGCTTCAGCGTACCCGCGACTTTCTTCATTGCCTTTATCTGAGCGTTACCGCCGACACGCGATACCGAGATGCCGGGGTTTACAGCGGGACGAACGCCCGAGTTGAACAGCTCTGTTTCGAGGAATATCTGACCGTCGGTAATTGAAATTACGTTTGTCGGGATATATGCCGAAACGTCGCCCGCCTGTGTTTCGATTATAGGAAGAGCCGTAAGCGAGCCTCCGCCGTATTCGCTGTTGAGGCGCGCCGCTCTTTCGAGAAGTCTTGAATGCAGGTAGAAAACGTCGCCCGGATATGCCTCGCGTCCCGGCGGGCGCTTGAGCAGAAGCGACAGCGCACGGTAAGCGACAGCGTGCTTTGAAAGGTCGTCGTATACTATAAGAACGTCCTTTCCTTTTTCCATAAAGTATTCGCCCATTGCGCAGCCCGCATAAGGAGCGATATATTGGAGCGGCGCAAGCTCCGAAGCCGTAGAAGAAACTACTATGGTATAGTCCATTGCGCCGTTGGTCTTGAGCGTATCAACTACATTTGCAACGGTCGAGTTTTTCTGACCTATTGCAACGTAAATGCAGATAACGTCCTTGCCTTTTTGGTTTATGATAGTATCAATGGCGATAGCGGTCTTTCCCGTTTGTCTGTCGCCGATTATCAGCTCACGCTGACCTCTGCCTATAGGTATCATACTGTCTATAGCCTTTATTCCCGTCTGAAGAGGAACATTTACAGGCTCTCTGGTGATGATGCCCGAAGCTATCTTTTCTATCGGTCTGACTTCTTTGGAGAGAATGTTTCCCTTTCCGTCGATAGGCTGACCGAGAGAGTTTACGACACGTCCCAGAAGCTCTTCGCCGACGGGGACAGAAACTATCCCGCCCGTGCGCTTTACGGTGTCGCCCTCTTTGATACCCGAATCCGAGCCTAACATAACCGCTCCGACAAACTCCTGTTCGAGGTTCAGCGCCATACACTGAACGCCGTTTTCAAACTCCAGAAGCTCGTTTAACATACACTGTTCAAGCCCGTGGATACGAACGATACCGTCGCCGACGGTAGCGACCGTTCCGACGTCGCCGAGCTGGATCTTTGAGGTGTAGTTCTTTATGCGGTCTTTGATAAGGCCTGTTATTTCATCGGGGCGCAGATCCATTATATACATCCCTTTCCTGTTAGATTTTAAGGGGAGAAGCCGTCATATAACCGAGCTTAGTTCTCCCTTTAGCGCGTCAAGCCTTGTCTTGACGCTTCCGTCATAGCGGCGGCTCTCATAATCTATGACAACTCCGCCGATAAGTTTTTCATCGACCTTTTCTATAACGGTAACTTTCTTTCCGAGTACCTCCGACATCTTATCAGCGATTTTCTGTCTGAGTTTATCGGAGAGCGGAGCGCTCGTCGTGACGGTTATCTCCGCTAGTTTGAATTTATCGTTGCAAAGACTGCGAAACGTTTTTTCTATTCCCGAAAAACAGCCCATTCTGTTCTTTTCGGCAAGCAGGCAAAGCAGGTTTCCCGTGAGCTTTGAAACGTTTCCCGCCTTTATTATGTCGCCGCACAGCGCGAGCTTTTCTTCAACCGAAACTGTCGGAGTGCCCATCAGCTTTATAAACTCGGGGTTTTCGGAAAATATCTTTGAAAGCTCCGAAAGCTCCGAAAGCGTGTCCATAAGTCCGTTTGGGTTTTCTTCCGAGCAAAGGCTGAAGAACGCTTCGCCGTAGACCTTTTCAGCTTTATCGTTCATGAGCGCACCTCGTTTACTTTGCCGCGCCGACTTCTTCGAGGAACTTTGAAATTATCTCCTCGTTGTCCTCGACGGAAATTTCCTTTTCAACGACCTTTTGTGCCGCCATAACGACAATTTCCGAAATTTCGTCCTTTACTTCGTTCAGTGCACGCTGTTTGTCGCGCTCTATGCTTTCCTCCGCTTTCTGGCGGATATCTGCCGCCTTTTGCGTTGCTTCGGCAAGAATTTCCTCCTCGCGCTTCTGGGCGCGGGCGTTGGCGGATCTGATTATCTCCGCGGCTTCGTTCTTTGCGTCAGCGAGACGCGCGGTATATTCCTGCTGAGCCTTTTCGGCGTCTTCCTTTGCCTTTTTCGCGTCGGCTATTTCCGCCGCCGCAAGCTGTTTTCTCTTTTCGAGTATCTTGCAGACGGGCTTATAAAGAAATATCCTGAAAATGAGGAAGATAATGAGCGTGTTTATCAGCGTAAACACTATCGTTCCCGCGTCTATGGAAACGAGCGACAAGGTGGTCTGAGTGCTTTCTGACGCTGTGCTGAGTATGTTCAGCATTTAGCTTTCCTCCTCCCTATAGCTTTTCCGTCTGCTTTACTTGATAAGATTGCCGAGCAGGGGGTTAGCATACATAAGGAGAAGCGCGATAACGAGCGCATAAAGACCTGTCGTTTCAGCGAGCGCGTCGCCGATGATCATTGTTCTTGTGATAGCGCCCGACGCTTCGGGCTGTCTGCCGATAGCCGCAACTGCCTGACCGCCGCAGTAGCCCTCGCCGATACCCGGTCCGAGACCTGCTATCATAGCGGTTCCTGCGCCGAGAGCCGAAGCTCCGAGAACGATCGCATTAGCTAAAATTTTCATAGTTTCGGGTGACATAGGTTCCATTTAATAATTCCTCCGTGAATTTATATTTTGCCTTTCGGCATTTTTTCCTTTACAATTAAGGACAATTTTAATTTTCCCCTGCGGGAAGTACAATTCATCAGCCGTTAGTCCTCGCACTCCGCCGAAGAGATATACGACATTGACAGCATAATGAAGATATAAGCCTGCATTACCGCCGAGAAAATGTCGAAATACAGCGACGCTACCGCCGGGACAAGTACCGCGAAGTTTCCGAGCGCAAAATAGATGAGTGCGCTTATTACCATACCCGCGACCATATTTCCGAACAGACGGAGCGTTAGTGCCAAGGGGTTTGCAAATTCGCCGATTATGTTAAACGGAAGCATAAACGGCAGGGGCTCTACAAAGCTCTTCATATAGCCTTTGAATTTTCCCGTTTTCGCGCGGTTTACCTGCACCATAAAGAACGTGATAATAGCGAAAGAACCCGTAACGGAAACATCGGCTGTAGGATTTCTGAGTCCTAAAAGCCCCATAAGGTTGTTCACCATTATAAAACAGAACAGCGCCATAAAATACGGGCGGTATTTGTTATACTTATTGCCCATAGTAGAATCTACCGTCGAGGTAAAGAATTCTACTATCCATTCCGCCGCCGCCTGTCTTTTTGTTTCGGGAACAACTTTCATATTGTGCGTCAGGATAAGTACGACGGCAAGCAGTATAAGTATGACGAACCACTGGACAATTACGCTTTCCGTCAGATTGAATGTTATGCCAAATAAATTGAAGCTCGCTACTACAAGAGGTCCGTTTACGGTAATACCGCCCTCCGAAGCAAGAGCCAATACTGTCGGCATATTATCACTCCTCCTTTGTTTTTATTGCCCTTATCATAATGGCGATACGCGGGAAAAACAGCGGTATCGCCGCGGTGACAAGGCTTATAAACGGCGCAAGCGCACCGACTGTCAACATTGCAAAAAGCCCTAAGTATCTCGCGCAGTACATGGCGCTCATATAGGTCTGAGCGGACTTCTCGCTTTTTTTAACGGCATTCTGACAAGTCTTTCCCAAAAGCAGAAAGCTCGCCGCCGACAAAATACAGCCGTATACAGCCCCTATCGGCAGGGAATAATCATTTTCGTTTGCAAAACAGAAAACTATCGTTATAAGAAGATAGATCCCCGAAATTATCAGAAAATACGGCATAAGCGAACGCATTTCCTCATATATCGGCTCGTTTTTCTTCATAGCAAATCTTTCCATTCGTCATCTGTTCTTGTGGTCGTCGTAATAATCGTTGTCTTTCGGAGAACTCGTAAATGCTTTCGGGGCGCGCTTTTCGCTCTTTTCATAGGTCTTTATGAGCTGTGAAAGATATGACACCGCACCGCCTATCATAAACAAAATTCCCAGCGCCACGCATATTCCCATTACCCACTGCGGAAGCTCGAAATACTTTACAGCGTAATATCCGCCCACAATGAAAAACAAAAGCGGACCTAATATTACAAAAGCTATCTGGCTTACTTTTGCGTAAACCGCAAACGGGTTTTCTTTCTTTTTCATCTTTACCACGACCGCCAATTATTGCTTCAGACCGCTCAGCATGCGAAATCCGTAAGTCTCCAGCCGTTTTCGGTCTTTATCATTCCGAGCCTTACGATAACGTCCTCGCTTATAGCGGACAGGTCGGTGCTGTCGTTTACGCCCCCGCCGAGATATACCGTAAGATCGCATGTTGTTTCACTCGTAGGCTCAACGCGGACGCTGCTGCTCGCCCAGAGCGATTTTTTTGAATTGTCGGGCTTGAAACTTGCACTTATGCCGAGAACTTCTTCTTCGACATACATAGGTCTGCTCTCGTCGCTTTCCTGCTCGCTGTCGTCATATTCCGCCTCGACAAGGACTTTGCGCTTCTGATAGACCGAAAGCCCGTTTCCGTCGATATCGTGCAGAACTTTTTCCGCCGCCTCGTCGGTATAGACGCTCTTTACAAGCTCTTCTATTTCTTCAAGTTTTGTATATTTGCTCGTAGCGTCAACAGTCACCGTATAAAGACCGTCCTCGGGCTCGTTTCCGTATGGCTCGGTCTCATACGCAAGCCCGTCGAAAACAAACAGCCTCATAACTTCATAGCTCTGCGCCACAAGGTCGTGCGCGGCATAGGTGCATTCGAGATTAAGCTCCTGCGTCGGCTGAAAGCTGATGTTTCCCGAATTTTCGGAACTGTTGTTTCCCTCCGCCGGCTTTTTCAGAACGAATAACAAAATCACCAAAGCCGACACCGCCAGAACTGCTATAACAATTGTTATAATAAGCGGAGCTTTGCTTTTCTTTTCCGTATCACTCATTTTAGCTGTCCTTTACTTTTTCTTTATTTCAATTTTTTATTGTTTCAATCTTTGGTGTCGATAGAGATAGTATCGGGGAATACGTTTCTGCTGTCCTCTTTTGAGAGGAACGTCGTATTTACATAACCCTGTATAATAGCGCCGTCAGTAACGGCAATTGTAGAAGCGTTTATATCCCCGAAAACTATAGCGTCGCGTTTAAGCTCCGCTTTTCCCGCAATATCGAGCTTTCCGCGTATTCTTCCGTTTATGTCCGCATACTGCGAGGAAAGGTCGCCGATAAGGATAGTGTCTCTGTCCATTTGAATTCTGCCTTTGAGCGAAACGTTTCCCTGCATAGCCGCGGAATACATTCCGACGTCGTTGCAGGTGATATCGCCGACTATCTTTCCGCTGAGTTCGATGTTCTTTGTTGTCTGGACGTTTCCTTTGACGTTTCCGTCAATGCGCATATTTGCAAGCGAGCGGATATTTCCGTCTATTCCCGTGTTTTTGGAAATAACAGTTATCTCCTCGCCGTCATTCCCGCGCTCGGGCATACGCTCCGAAACGGGGGGAATGTTGCCCTCTCCGCCGTTTGAAGAAGAACCGCCGTTGTTAAAAGGCTTTTGCGTGTTCGTATCATTCTGCCCAAAACCGCTCGTATTATTCTGCGGGCGGGAAGCGCTGTTATCGCTTTCTTCGCCAGAAAGTCTCATGCCCGAAAGGCTTTCGTTTTCATCTTTATGTATATCCGAAACTGTTTCCTCTTTTACGGGAGAAGCCTGCGCGCTTGCTGTGTTTTCGTCCGCCTTTTGCTCGCTCGGTTTTTCCTCGCGGGGAAGCTCGTTTTGTTTTTCGCTTTCTTTTTTCCACAGCTCTTTTACCGCCTGTGAAAAATTATCCTTTATTCCCATTGCAATTCCTTTCAAGCAATTATATTTACATTGGCTTATCTTGACTCAAATTGTTGTTATTACTATATTCTTCACTTAAATTGTTCCAACCGAAAATATTTTTATCCTTTGGGGAATTACCCGAAGCAACTATCCCCCTATTATTAAATAATACTATAAAAAACAAGATTTGTCAATAGCAACAATCAATAAAACCCGAAAACAATTTTAGCTTCGCCAAAATTTCGGCGCAATATTTGTGGAAAATAAACAAAAACTGTAAAAATGACGGCGATAATTGACACAGAATATAAAACAGCACGCGGGGTTGACAGTATACAGTTGACGGGGTATAGCAACATCCAAAAAATTGTCAGCTAAATATAACGCATAAAAAAGAGGCTAGGGTTTAAACTCTAGCCTCATTATTTTATCGACATTATTCTTCAACGTAAACTTTCTTCATCTTAATATCGTTCAAAGGTCTGTCGTTATAGTCAGTCCTTGCTTCGGCTATTTCGTCTACCGCGTCCATTCCCTCAACGACTTTTCCGAAAGCCGCATACTGCCCGTCAAGGTGGGGCGCGTCTTTATGCATAATAAAAAACTGACTCGAAGCGGAATTCGGGTTCATTGCCCTCGCCATTGAGATAACTCCGCGCGTATGCTTTAGGTCGTTGGGAACGCCGTTTGCGGAAAACTCGCCCTTTATCTTCTCTTTCGCGCCGCCCATTCCCGTTCCGAGAGGATCGCCGCCCTGTATCATAAATCCCTTTATAACGCGGTGGAATATAAGTCCGTCATAAAAGCCCTCGTTTACGAGTTTTAAAAAGTTCTCGACGGTTATCGGAGCTTTGTCGGGATAAAGCTCCAGCTTTATTTTCTTTCCGTTTTCAAGTTCAATTACTACCATTATTTCTTCTCCTCTCCAAGTTCATAAGCTCTCTTTGTACAAGCCTCGCAGGCTTTTATTACGCACTCCGACATCTTTCCGCTGTACAGCTCTTCAAGTCCTGCGAGAGTCGTTCCTCCGGGGCTTGATACCTGGGTTATAAGCTCGTCTATGGTCATTTTTCCGCTCGTCATCATCTTTGCCGAGCCGATAAGCGACTGGGCGAAAAGCCTCAAAGCAACGTCTTTGTCTATCCCCGCTTTTTCGGCGTATGTCACAACACTCTTTGCGAAAAGGTAGATAAACGCGGGAGAGCTTCCGTTTATGGCGATTATCTCTTTCATCTTGTCCATGGGGATAACTTCCGTTATACCGCAGGAGCCTATTATCTTCTTTGCAAACGCAAATTCTTCTTCCGAAACGCCCTCGCCCTTGCTTATAGCGGACGCGCCCTCTCCGAGCATCATCGGCGTATTCGGCATAACAAGAACGACCTTTGCGTTTTTGAAAGTTCTCTCGCGGATATACTCCGCGGAAATGCCCGCGCATATTGAAATGAGAGTGAGCTTTTCATTTCCTACAGCTTTAATTTCCGCTAAAACTCCGTCGAGCTGCTGGGGCTTTACCGCAAGCAGGATAAAATCGCATTTCTCCGCAAGCTCGCTTATGCTGTTTGCGGCGGTCGCACCGCAGATAGTAAGGTCTTTGAGCTTTTCGGGATTTTGGTCATAGGCGAAAACCGCGGTATTTCCGAGGTTTCCGTTTATGCCTCTGATAATTGCGCCGCCCATATTTCCGACGCCGATAAATCCGAGCTTTGTCATAATGTTTCCTTTCGAGTGGTTTTTATATTTCTTTTAAATACAAGATTATACGCCGTTGAGACTATCGGCAGGAATGCGATAAGCAAAATGCAGTCCACGGGAAACTGTATTGCGTTTTTGAGAAGTCTTGCGGGATAGCCCGCAAGAGTTGAACCGTAGACAAATTGTCCTGCCGCCATTGAATTTGTTATGATAAGCGCAAGCGGTGTATAGAACAGATTTATGCACACCGCCACCGACAGTTTCGCTAAGACTATCCTCAATATCTGCCCTGCGCTCTGCTTTTGCATGGTCTTGTCATGGAGGTCGGCTCTTGTAAGTTTCAAGTTATACAAGAACAGGCCGTAGAGCATTGCCGCAAAGCCCTCCTGCAGGGTAAACAGCGGGGAAAACGCTCCCGTCGGTTTTATCATAAAGCCTATAGTGTCCGACACAATGCCCTCTATAAACGCAACTGTCGGGCCGAAGAGCATACCCGTCGCCGCCTTTGTTATAAACGCCACGGACACTTTCAGGTCGTCCGTTATATGGAGCGTCAAGCCCTTTATCGCAAGTTCAAGCGCGATAAGCATTGCCGTCACCACAAGGCAGCGGATGTTTTTAAGCTCCAATGCCGATTTTTTAAAACTCCCAAAAAAAGCCATTGTCCTTATCCTCCTTTTCGTCATACACAAAGGAATAAATAAGCCCAACGGCTTCTATTCGGTTATGTACAGCGAGATGCGAACATTCCACCGCAAGCGCAGGGCTTACGCCCATGCGCTTTTCGTCCTTGGGACAACTCTCCGTTCCCACGGCACTTAACGCGGAAAATTCTACTCTGCATTTAGAGGTAAGAGGTTAGAGGTAAGAGGTAAGAATTGTAGCTATAAGGTTATTTGGTCGTTTGGGGAGTTCTTACTTCCGACTTCTTACTTCAAAATTTGTTTCTATAATTTTATCAGAAATTTATTTCGTTGCAAATGGTGTAAAGGCGGTCGTTGAAAGGTTTCTTCATGGAAAGAGCCTCCTGGATATCAACGTCGTAGACCTTTCCGTCTTTCATTCCGACAACGCGGTTCCCTATGCCTTTTTCAAGCAATTCTACCGCATAATATCCCATTTCGCTCGCAACAACTCTGTCGCGGACAGTGGGGCTTCCGCCGCGCTGAACATGTCCGAGAATAGTAGCTCTCGACTCTATGCCCGTTGCGTCCTCTATCTGCTTTGCGATATCAATGGTATTTCCGACACCCTCTGCGACAACTATGATAAACTGCTTCTTTCCGCTTCCTCTTACTTCAAGTATCTTGTCGATAACTTCCTTTATATCCCATTTTACTTCGGGAACAAGCACCGCCGTCGCTCCGCAGGCAATGCCCGTATTGAGCGCGATATGTCCCGCGTGTCTGCCCATAACTTCAACTACCGCACAGCGGTCGTGTGAATGGCAGGTGTCGCGGAGCTTATCTATAAGCTCAACGACCGTGTTCATAGCGGTATCATATCCGATAGTATACTCCGAACACTGAATGTCATTGTCGATCGTTCCGGGAAGTCCGACGCAGGGGATACCCGCCTTTGACAGATCAGCGGCGCCTCTGAACGAACCGTCGCCGCCTATTACGACAACGCCCGCCATGTTTTCTTCTCTGCATATCTGCGCCGCTTTTTCAACGTTCGCCCATTCCTTGAACTCGGGACAGCGAGCCGTGAAAATAGCCGTACCGCCGCGCTGGATAATGTCGGAAACGTCTCTTACTTTCAGTTCGACCATGTCGCGGTTTAAAAGTCCGTTATATCCTCTGCGGATACCGATGACCTTAAAGCCCTTGTAAATAGCCGTTCTGGTTACTGCTCTCACAGCCGCGTTCATTCCGGGAGAATCGCCGCCGCTGGTGAGAACGCCGATCTTCTTTTCCATAATACTCTCTCCTTTGCAAAAGAATTGCATTTGTTCTAATGTTATTGTACTACAAAAGTTACACGCTCGTCAAGTGCATTTTTGCCTAAAAACTGTACAGTTTTAAGGCAAAATATATGCAAACTGACTTATAGAAACAATTCTCTGTCATCAGCCGAATTCATTCGGCTTGAATTATTTTCAGAATATCATCGGGCGTTTTAGCGATATAGTCCGCGCCCGATTTTTTAAGCTCGTCTTTCGTGCCGAAGCCGTAAAGAACGCCTATTGAGCTTATTCCCGCAGACTTTGCGCCGAGAATGTCATAGCTCCTGTCGCCGACCATAACTGTTTCTTGCTTGTCTGCTCCGCTTATTTCAAGGGCATAGCGGATAATGTCCTTTTTTTTTATTCCGCGCGCCGTTCATCTCCGCGGCGGCGATAAAGTCAAAATAACCCGTAATGCCGAAATATCGCAGTATTTCCTCGGAAAACTCCTGCGGTTTGGATGTCGCAAGGACAACGGTCTTTCCCGAGGCTTTCAGCTTTTTGAGAAGTTCGGTTATGCCGTCATAGAGCCTGTTTTCATAAATACCCTTTTTCGGAAAATACTCGCGGTAATATCTCACGCCCTCTTTGCATTTTTCCTCGGACAATCCGAAAATATCCCTAAAAGAATCCATAAGCGGTGGACCTATGAAAGCATAAAGCTCCGAGCGCCTGTAACTGCTTATTCCGAGCTTTTTCAGCGCATATTCCACAGAGTTCAGTATGCCCTCTGCCGAATTTGTCAGCGTTCCGTCGAGGTCGAAAAAGATATTTTTATACATTCGTTCTCCCTTTCAGCCCGTTTTCAGCACGTCATTATACTTGTGATAATCGGGGAACATATCGAGCAGAAAGCGGTAAAATCTGTCGGAATGGTCGTGGTGCCAGAAATGGGCATATTCGTGCCAGAAAACCGACAGCACCGTTTCTCTCGGATGATCCGCGAGCCGAAGATTTATCGAAATATGCCCGCGCGTATAAGAACAGCTCCCCCAGCGCGACTTCATTTCTTTTATTGTTATAACGGCAGGGGGCGGTTCCAGCCCTCTTGCTTTAAGCTCGGCTCTTACTTGCTCGTTAAGCTCGGCGCACAGGGCTTTAAAACGCTCGGTTTTTGCGGTTTTGATAAGTTCTTGAACGTTTTCCGCGCTAAAGTCTCTTGTGAATACTCTGCACTCGTTTTCGTCAAATACCGCCGTTTCGCGGGAATTTTCGATAATATTTATCGGGAGCTCTTTTCCGAGCCATTTTACACTTTCGGTGCTGTTTGCCGAAGCAATTTTGCGGGCTTTGAGCTTTTCAAACGCGCCGAAGAAAAGGTCCGCGCGTTTTGCGAGACATTGTTCGATATACTTTATCGGAACTTTGGGGCTTGCCGAGACCATGACAACGCACTCGTCCTTTACATGGAAGTTTATGTTCTTTACGCGTTTTCTTGTAAGCTCATAGCAAAGCTCCCTGCCGTCGGGCAGAATTATTCTGTTCATTTTTATTATTCCTGTTCAACTTAAAATCACGCCGTCTTTTCGGACAATGCTTCGCCCCGCATTATACTGTACACTTTACACTTTACACTGTATACTGTCGTCAGTGCCAGCCGCAGTCGTCGTAATCTTTCCACTTTTCGTTATAGCGCATTTCATCCGCAAGTTTCAGGCAGATATAAGCTACCGCCGCCGCTACAACTATAACTGCTCCGATAATAGGAACAACAAGTGTTGCCACAGCTCCGAGCTGTCCGTTTTCGTTTTTCATAGATATTCTCCTTTCAAGAAATCAATTTTCTTCATCTTCAATAAGCGCGCCATATATTTCGCGTTTTGATACTCCGCTGATCTCCGACGCCTTTTTGCAGGCAGGGTTCGGCTTTTCGCCGTTTTCTATAAGCTCCCGCGCTATCATTACTGCCTCGGAAAGCGAAAGCGTCTTAGGCTTTTCGGCTTTTCCCTCGACTACAATGACAAATTCGCCGCGAGGTTCGTTTGAGTTAAAATGCTCCGAAAGCTCTTTAAGCGTTCCGCGCAAGGTCTCCTCGTGAAGTTTCGTAAGCTCTCGGCACACCGCCGCTCTTCTGTCCTCCCCGAAAAATTCCCTAAGGTCGGAGAGCGTCTGAATGAGCTTGTGCGGGGCTTCGTAAAAAACGACCGCATGAGAAAGCCCTTTTATTTCGGCGAGCCGCTCGGAGCGCTCTTTTTTTCCTACGGGCAGAAATCCCTCGAAAATAAACCTCTGCGCTTCTATTCCGCTCACCGCCACAGCCGATACCGCCGCATTGCACCCCGGCACAACTTCGACTTCTATTCCCATTTCCGCGCATTTTTTTACGAGGATATAGCCCGGATCGGATATACACGGCATTCCTGCGTCGGAAATGAGCGCTATGTTTTTCCCCTCGCACAAAAGCTCGGCTATCTTTACGCTCTTTTCAAGCTCTTTCGGCTTGTAGTATGACAAGAGCGGTTTTTTTATGCCGAATTTTCCTAGGAGCTTAGTGCTTATTCTTGTGTCCTCGCAGGCAATATAATCCGCTTTTTCGAGCGTTTCAATACCGCGCGGACTTATATCCGAAAAATTTCCTATCGGCGTTCCTACTATTGACAGTTTACCAAATTCACTCATAAAGTCCGAGATAGTCCTCCGTATAAGAGCCGTCGGCATTTCGCAGTATAACGGGCTTTTCGACGTTCATTCCCGCGTTTGCTCCCTTTTTTCCGCTTATCAGAAAAAGCCACGGTCTTTCATTCGGTATGTTTTGTACAAACGTTATGCTTTTCGGCTCGATATTTGCCGTCCGCATTGCGCAGATAACGTCCGCGAGCCTTTCAGGTCTGTGGCACATTTTCAGAAGTCCGCCGTATTTAAGGAGGGAAGAGGCTGTCTTGCATACGTCGTCTATCGAGCATAAAAGCTCGTGCCTCGCGACAGCCTGCGCTCTCGAGAGTTTTTCATACCCCGAACCGCTCGTCATATAGGGCGGATTTGCCGTTACGATATCGACGCTTTCGCGCGGTATTTTATCGGCAGGCAATTCCCTAAGATCGCATAATACAGGCTCGATAATTCCCTCAAGAGAGTTTTCCTTTATCGAGGCATTTAAAAGCCCGACGGCTTCTTCTTGTATCTCGACGGCGTATATCTTTTTCGGCGGTTCTTTTTTGCAGAATATAAGCGGTATTATCCCGCAGCCCGTGCAAAGGTCGCAGACGGTATTTCCCCTGTGCGGTTCGGCGTATTTTCCGAGCAGGAACGCGTCCGTGCCGAAACGGTGGTCGTCCGACACATACATATTTATCTTTCCCAAACTGAACTGTTCCATAAATCAACCTATCAGTATCTGTCCCTCGGGAACAACGAGATTTTTTCTCGGCTGTGCGTTCATGACAAGCGACATTACGAGCGACACAGGTCCTACTCTTCCCGCGAACATTGTAAGTATTATAAGGCTTTGCCCCGCGTATCCCGCCTGCTGTACGGCGCCCGCGCCGAGTCCTGTTGTCGAAAACGCCGATATCGTATCAAAAAGGCATTTCACCGCATCGGCTCCGTCGGGCATTGAAAAGTACAATACAACGAAACAAGTTCCTACCGCAAACATTGACAAAACGGAAATAACGAGCGTTCTGTATATCGTGAGCTTGTCGAGCTTATGACGGAAAAGCTCAACGTCGTTTTTGTTTCGGATATAGCTGACGACCGTCATAATAAGCACCAGAAGCGTCGTTACCTTTATTCCTCCGCCCGTAGAGCCGGGAGCCGCGCCTATAAACATAAGCGCCATTGTTCCGAACATTGAAAATCCCGTCATTCCGTCTATGGATATACTGTTAAATCCCGCTGTCCTCGCCGTTACGGACGAGAAGAAAGCGTTCATTATCTTTTCGCCGACGTTCATTTCTCCGAGCGTTTGGGGATTGTCCCACTCCGCGATAAGGTAAAAGACTGTTCCCGTTACTATCAGCACACCTGTCATAACAAGCACCGCCGTTGTGTGCAAGCTGAGCTTTTTTCTCTGGCGGATATTCAGGAAATTTTCCCACACTATAAATCCCAGACCGCCGACTATTATCAATATTGCAAGCGTTATAAGCACAACGGGGCTGTCGGAAAATGCCGTAAGGCTCGAAAATTCGCCCTCCATTCCCGTGAGGTCAAAGCCCGCGTTGCAAAAAGCCGTTATGCTCATAAACAAGCCCATCCAGACGCCGTAGCCTCCGTATTTCGGAACGAATGCAACTGACAATATCGCCGCTCCCAGAAGCTCGAATATCATAGAATACTTTATAATGCTTATAAATATCTTTCTGCCGCCCTCAAAACTGCTTTCGGAGAAATCTCCCGCCGCATTTTTGAGCGTTCTGTAGCCGAGCTTTTTTCCCGCGGCAATGTTGAAAAAGGTGATTATCGTCACAAATCCCAGACCGCCTATCTGTATGAGCAGGGCAATGATTATCTGCCCGAAAACAGACCAGTGGGAAAAGGTGTCGTAAATTATAAGCCCCGTAACGCAGGACGCAGATGTAGCGGTAAAAAGGCAATCGAAGATAGGCGTAAACTCTCCCGACTTCGACGAAAACGGCAGGCACAAAAGGAGCGTACCTGCGGCTATCATTGCCGCAAATCCTATAACAAGCACTCTCGCGGGCGAAAATCTTTTCGCCGCCTTTTTTAATACAGGCATTTTTACAACCTCTTAATGTTTACTGAGCAGACGAGCTGCTGTAGCGGATAAAGTCTCTCGCGCTTTCGCCGTAGGCATAGACGACATATTCGCCCGTTCTGCCTACAACGTCGTAAGAACCGCCGTCAAACGGCGCGACAACATCACTCGGCGCAACGAGCAGACACGATTCGGGAACTTTGTCGCCCTGCTTCATGACAGATACGCCGGTGTTGAAATTCAAAAATTGGATAATTCCCGCAAGCTCGCGCGAAGTTTCGCTGTCATAGGCGACTATTATCGGGGGAGACTGAGCGTCGTTGTATAAAAGTTCAGACGCCGCTTTATACGGTGCAGTCTTTTCCGCGGAGAGCCTTGCTGTCTCGGGGAGATACCAAATGCCGACATAGGCGGTGTTGTATATAAGAATGGAATACATCGTGACAGTGATAAACTTCATAAACTGCTTTCTCGAACATGAAGTAAAGACGATAAGCAATGCAAACACCGAAAATACGCACGACGACATTATAATAAAGCTCATTCCCGTAAGGTTTTCGGAGAGAGCCTCGCCGATTCTGAATGGGAGTACGGGGACAATTTTTCCGCTTTGCCCGAAAGAGCCTCCCGCATAATAAGTCATCGAAAATCCCGCGCAGACAAGGCTGTATATCCCGACAGAGATAAACAGCTTTCTAAGATCCGAGCCGTACATGACAATATACAAAAGCGCAAAGAATACCGAAAGCGGTATGATGTGCTCGAGCGACACGCATATTTCCGAAAAGTCTGCTGTCTCTCCGCCGAAAGTGAACACCGAAAAGAATACTATCGAAAGAACCGCCGCCAGAAGCTGGAACATTCCGAAAACAACGGGCTTTAGGGCGTATTTGTGTTTCGGCTTTTCGTAGACCTTTGTGCCGTCCTCCAGTATTTTCGGCTTGTCATTGACGCACTCTCCGATATAAACCGCGAGCATTGCCGCAAATGCTGCCGCCGCAAATGCGCCCATTCCGAAACTTTCCGTAATGAACATATAGCTCAGCCCGAAAAATCTGCCCAAAAAGCCTCCGCCTGCGCCGTCGGAAAAGAAGCCGAGGCTGTCGACGCTGCCGCCCGACGCGCCGCCCGCAGCAAGCAATCTCACAAAATGCTCGCCTATAAACGAAACAATAAGCGAGCCGAAAAACACGGGCATATTAAAAATGCGCTCTTTAAATGCAATTCTCGCAATAACCGCGGTCAGGACCAAAGCCCCTGCCGTGACTATCATTCTCCTGTCTGCGGCAAAGCCTACGGCGCACAAAAAGCCCGCGAGAAGCGAAGTTACAAATCTCGTATATCGGTTTTTCTTATCCCATGCCGCAAATATACACCAGACCAGCACCCATGTGAGAAGCTCCGCCGCAACGTCGTTTCTTATGAGCTTGGAGTTTGCGATATATGTTGCGTACATTCCTCCGCACAGCGCGCACAAGAGCTTTTTCTTTACTCTGACAACGCCCGCTTTTCCTGCCGTATGATAGGCGATAAGCGGGATAAAACTTACTATCATGGCGTTTTCTACAAGCATGGCTTTGTATAGCGCATACGGCGTTCTGAAAATTCTGAACAGAGGGGCGTATATAAACTGCTGGATATATCCGCTCATTCCCAAGTCGCAAAGAAGCGCGCTCCAATCTTTTCCCGAATAAAACGCGGCAACGCCCGCCGAGCTTATTTCATCGACAATTGCCGAGGGAAGCTCGGCGCTTATGGTAAACAGTGCGTTTACAACAAGCGTGAGCGCATAAATGCAGAACATAACGCCCTTGTCGCCGAACGCCGAGTAAAATTTTTCAAGTCGTTTTATCATAATAAAACCTTTATTGAACGCCGGGTATCATAAGAATTAGGCTCGAACACAAAACGAAAACCAGCGTTCCTATAATAGCCCTCGCGATCGACGGTCTGCCCGCATACTCCAGAGCCGCATAATATTCGTCGGAGTTTGCGTTGTCCTTGTATTTTTCGCGTATGCTCTTTATTTTTTTTACCGCATGGCGGTAGTAAAGATAATCTCCGAAAAGGCAGAGCAATATCTGCTCGGCAAGGTTCAGGAAATTGAACAAATAATAAAACGAAGCGTTGTTCAGGAAAAAGTTTTCATTCAGCGCTATAAGGAGCGACGGAAGAAGCATGACAACGATCATTATTATCCCGAAAAGATCCATTTTTCTGTAGAACTGATGCATGGGCGCGAGAAGTCCCGAACAGATATTAAAATAGGTCTTGCGCTTTTTCCCGCCGCCAAAACCGCGGATAGAGCTGAATGCCCGAACATAATGGAAAAGCGACCTAGAAGCAAACACCGTCAGCTCTTTCATACTAACGCCGTCCGCTCCGGGCGAGCGGTCTTCATAGCTTTTCAAAAAATCGGCATAGGACGGCATATCGGCGTCCTGCTGTGCGGTATTCTCCTCGCCGAAACTTTCCTCTTTTTCAACGGTTATTTCGGGTTCTTCGCCGGGGAGATATCCTTTCCAGACAAAGCCCGACGCATGATATTTTTCTAATCCGCATTTGTTTTCTTTCGCATAGCACTCTCTATGGTGCGGAGTTCCGCAGACAGGGCAGACTACAACGCTGTCGCCCTCCTTGAACTCTCCTCTGCACACGGGGCAGTGCTTTCCGTAAAATTCTGTACGCATAGTTTTTCCTTTCTGACTGTGGTATGTATGCCGGCTGTATTTTGGCATATATACTCATTATTTATTATAACACATTTCCTCGGATATTTCAACAACAATTATTCATAAATATATGTTTTATTGTAAAAATCGTACTCGAATACTATGAACTAAAGAAAATAGCGCACAAAACCTAACGGTTTCATGCGCTCTTATAATTCAAAAATCAATCTAAACCGTCCGCGAAGCGGACACCATGTCTAACCTCTTACCTCTAACCTCTAACTTCTCGAAATGTTCTTCCGAAAACCCAAGAGGTCTTATTATAAAATCACGTTAAAGGTCATACAAGCTCTATAATTGCCATTTCCGCTGCGTCGCCTCTGCGGGGACCGATTTTGTAAATCCTCGTGTAACCGCTTGCTCTGTCAGCGTACTTCGGAGCTATCTCGTCAAATACTTTCTTCGCAACGTCCTCTTTCGTGATGTACGAATATACCTGACGCTTGGTGTGGAGCGTGTTAGCCTTGCCGAGAGTAATCATCTTCTCTGCTTCGGCTCTTACTTCCTTTGCTCTTGTAACGGTAGTTTCAATCTTACCGTTTTCAAGAAGAAAAGTAACCATTCCTCTGAGCATAGCTTTTCTGTGGTCGCTTGTTCTTCCTAACTTCCTTGAACCTGGCATTTTATTTTCTCCTTTCGGTGAAACTCATTTCTCGGACGCTTACTTGTTTTCGTCCGAATTCATAAGATCGCAGCCGAGCGACTGGAGCTTGGCCTTGACCTCGTCGAAAGACTTCTTGCCGAGGTTTCTGACTTTCATCATATCCTCGGGCGACTTGTTTACAAGATCCTCGACTGTGTTTATTCCTGCTCTCTTTAAGCAGTTGAACGAACGCACCGAAAGCTCCAGCTCTTCGATAGTCATTTCGAGGACCTTGTCCTTACGGCTTTCTTCCTTTGTTTCCATAAGCTCCTGGGGATTTGTATCATCAGAAAGCTCTGCAAACATACTAAGCCTTTCGATAAGGATCTTTGCCGCATAAGAAACAGCTTCTTTTGCGGAAATAGTCCCGTCTGTCCATATCTCGATTATGAGCTTTTCATAGTCGGTTTTCTGACCGACACGCGTATTTTCGACTGTATAGTTGCACTTGAGAACAGGTGTGTAGATGCTGTCTATCGGAATAACGCCTATAACGGACTGGAGCTGCTGTTTGTTCTGCTCCGCCGAAACATAGCCTCTTCCTCTGTCGAGCGTGATATCCATATAGAGCTTTGCGCCTGCACCGAGAGAAGCGATGTGCATTCCGGGATCGAGTATTTCGACCTCGCTGTCGGTCTTTATATCGCCCGCAGTTACTTCACATTCGCCCTCTGCCTCAATGTAGATCGTCTTGGGAGCTTCGCCGTACATCTTAGCTCTAAGCCCTTTAATATTGAGAATTATCTCCGTTACGTCCTCTTTGACGCCGGGGACAGTGGAAAATTCGTGCTGAATGCCGTTTATCTTTACAGACGTAGCCGCAACTCCCGGAAGCGACGAGAGCAATACTCTCCTGAGGCTGTTTCCGAGCGTGTTTCCATAACCCGTCTGAAGCGGTTCGAGAACGAACATTCCGTAGGTGCCGTCTGACCTCAGCTTTGAGGTCTCGATGTTGAGCTTTTCGATTTTTTCAAGCATTGGTAACCCTCCCGCTTGTCATCTTTGCAGAGCGAAAACCGCTCTGCCGCTTGTCAATTATCCTTTTCGCGCACATAGATGGGACTTCTTTCCTTATTAAGCCTCGGCTTTTTTCCGAATATCAAATTCCGTGAAAGGATCCCTCTGTCTGTATTCCTGTTAATTTTAAATCATACCATACCGGCAAACCCTCTGATTTGCCGTACCGTCATAACGGCAGTATTGACAGATATCCTGTCCTCTAAACGCATTGCGCCTGATATGAATTAAAAATAACTGCACTAAATATCTGTATGCTGATGAGCAATTATTTAGAATACAGCTCGATAATCAGGTGTTCAGCTATCTCATAGTCGAGGTCGCTGTCACGCTGGAACAAGCGCGTTACCTTGGCGGTCTGCTTCTCCTTATCTACGTCGAGCCATGTGGGAGTCAGTCTTCCGCCTGCCACTTCCGCGATCTGCTCAAACTTCTTGCTTTTCTTGCTCTTTTCTCTGAGGGAAATAACGTCTCCTACCTTAACTCTGTAAGAGGGGATATCAACTCTCTTTCCGTTCACACAGAAATGACCGTGAGATACGAGCTGACGAGCCTCGCGGCGTGTGATTGCCATACCCATTCTGAAAACTATATTGTCCAGACGGCTTTCGAGAAGTCTTATAAGGTTTTCGCCTGCGATACCCTCTTCTTTGGTAGCAAGCTCATAATAGTGATAGAACTGTTTTTCAAGAACGCCGTAGATAAATTTGAGCTTCTGCTTTTCTTTCAGCTGCTGACCGTATTCGGAAACTTTCTTGCGGCGGGCGCCGTCTTTCTGAAATCTCATGGACTTCTTCTTTTCCGAATAGCCGAGAACAGCGGGGCTGATATCAAGGCTTCTGCACTTTTTCAAAATCGGATCGCGATTTACTGCCATAATAAAATTTTCCTCCGTTATTTAATACGATTATCGGCATTTTGCCGACGCCGAGCAAACGTAGCACTCGGTACTTTTTGTTTGTCTGTTCCTGATTTAATGCAGGTCAGACTCTTCTTCTCTTGGGCGGTCTGCATCCGTTGTGAGGAATGGGGGTAACGTCCTTTATGAGCTTTACCTCAAGTCCTGCTGTCTGAAGTGCTCTGATAGCCGCCTCACGTCCCTGACCGGGACCTTTTACAAAAACTTCAACTGTTTTAAGACCGTGTTCCATAGCCGCCTTTGCCGCAACATCTGCCGCCGACTGAGCCGCAAACGGGGTGGACTTTCTCGAACCCTTAAATCCGAGCTCACCTGCGGACGCCCATGAAATAGCGTTTCCCTGAAGATCGGTGATAGTAACTATGGTATTGTTGAAAGACGACTGGATATGCGCCTGACCGTTTTCGATGTTCTTGCGCTCACGGCGTCTGCGAACGACCTGTTTTTTCTGCTGTGCCATTTTTTTAATTACGCCTCCTTACTTTTTCTTGTTGGCAATGGTCTTCTTCGGACCTTTGCGAGTTCTGGCGTTTGTCTTTGTACGCTGACCGCGAACGGGGAGACCTTTGCGGTGGCGTGTGCCGCGATAGCAGTTTATCTCTACGAGGCGCTTTATGTTGAGCGCAACCATTCTTCTGAGGTCGCCCTCTACGACATAGCCGTCCTTGTCGATAACTTCGCGGATCTTTGTTTCCTCGTCGTCTGTGAGATCCTTAACGCGAGTATCGGGATCTACTCCCGCCTTTGCCAGAATATCATTTGCGGATTTTCTGCCGATGCCGTATACATAGGTAAGACCTATCTCTACGCGCTTTTCCTTTGGCAGATCCACTCCTGCAATTCTTGCCATAACTTATCCTCCTTAACCCTGTCTTTGTTTGTGTTTGGGTTCAACACAAATAACCATAACCTTGCCCTTGCGCTTTATGACTTTGCACTTGTCGCACATGGGCTTGACCGAAGGTCTGACTTTCATCGTAATGCCCTCCTAATTATAACTTTTCCCTGCTGACGCGGTTTATTTTGCGCGCCAGGTTATTCTGCCCTTTGTAAGATCGTAGGGCGACATCTCAACGGTTACTTTATCTCCGGGCAAAATGCGGATATAATTCATTCTGAGCTTTCCGCTTATGTGTGCCAGGATCTTATGTCCGTTTACAAGCTCTACTCTGAACTGTGCATTCGGCAGAGCTTCAAGAATAGTTCCCTCGACCTCAATTACGTCGTCTTTAGACAAAATATTCACTCCTCTGTGCGCGCAGACATTTCTGCCAATGTCCGCCTCAGCTTTTTGTCCGTCAGCTCCGAAAGCTCTATGAGCTTATGGGTGGGACGAACGTGCTTTTTGTTCTTCTTTTTCGGCATATTGAGCTTTCGCTCTTTGCCGTCGGCAACATATACAAACTCGTTTTCCAGCTTTGCAACGACCATAGCCCTGCCTTTATCGTGACCTGCAAGGCTTATAACAACGCTTCCCGCCTTTATATCCATACTCAGTGATGCTCCAGTGTCAATATAAGAGGCTCGCCGCCTGTTATTGCTACGGTATGCTCAAAGTGGCACGAAAGGCTGTTGTCGGTCGTGACGACCGTCCACTTGTCGCCGAGTATCTTTACCTCGCGGAAATGTGAATTTACCATAGGCTCTATCGCGATAGTCATTCCCGGCATAAGGCGAGGTCCGTGACCTGCCTTTCCCTCATTCGGAACTTCGGGATCTTCATGCATTTCGCGTCCTATCCCGTGTCCTATAAACTTTTCCGCAACGGCGTAACCTCCGCTTTTGACGTGAGTTTCAATTGCGTTTGAGATGTCGCCTATGCGGTTTCCCGCGACTGCCTTTTCGATGCCCTTATAAAGTGCCTCTTCGGTAAATTTCATCAACCGTTTCGCTTCTTCGGAAATTTCTCCGACAGCGAATGTCTTTGTATTGTCGCCCATAAATCCGTCAAGCTCGGCAACTATGTCACATGACAAGATGTCGCCGTCTTTGAGGATCTTTTTCTTGTTCGGGATCCCGTGTATCAGCTCCTCGTTTACCGAGAAGCAGTTGTGACCGGGAAATCCTCCGTATCCCTTGCAGGGACAATGACCGCCATGCGACACGATATAGTCGTTTACGATCCTGTCAAGCTCCCAGGTGGAAATACCCGCGACAGCGTTCTTTCCCGCAAGAGCCAGAGCCTGCGCCGCAAGCTCTCCCGCTTTCATCATTCCTTTTAGTTCGGTCTGATTTTTTATAGAGATCATTTTATTCGCCTTTTATTGCCGCAAGCGTCAGGCGAGAGGTTTCGGATATCTCGTTCTGTCCCTTTACAGTCACGAGCTTTCCTCTCTTTTCATAATAATCCTTTAGCGGAGCGGTCTTTTCGTGATAAGTTTTAAGACGTGCAAGGACAGTTTCGGGCTTGTCGTCTATTCTCTGTACGACCTTTGCGCCGCAAGCGTCGCATATTCCCTCGACCTTTGTGGGCTTATACTCTATATGATAGGAATTTCCGCAGCCCTCGCAGACTCTTCTTCCGCTCATGCGGGCAATTATCGCGTCATCGGGAACATCAATCTCGATGACCTTGTCAATTTCAACGCCCATGCTTTCGAGCGCTTCTGCCTGCTGTACCGTTCTAGGAAAACCGTCGAGGATAAAGCCGTTCTGTGCGTCGGGCTGTGCTATCCTGTCCTTTAAGATGCCGATAACGACCTCGTCGGGAACAAGCTCTCCCGCGTCCATATAGCTCTTAGCCTTAAGTCCTGCCTCGGTCGAATTTTTTACTGCCTCGCGGAGCATATTTCCCGTAGATATAGCGGGGATATTCAGCTCCTTGCATACGACCTCTGCCTGTGTGCCTTTGCCGGCGCCCGGTGCGCCAAGGAATATCATATTCATAAGTTACTCTCCTGACTTACAGCTTAAATTCCTGCGGAATGCTCAAAGCCCGAGGCTTTAAGCAGACCGCGCTTTACACTTAATCCAAAAATCCCGGGTGATGACGCATTGTGATCTGGCTCTCAAGAGTACGAACAGTTTCGAGAGCGACGCCGACAACGATAAGAAGCGTTGTTCCTCCGAGAGATATTCCCGAGAAGTTCGGGTTTATCCATGAGAGGATTATCGGCAAAATCGCGATTATACCGAGGAAAATTGCGCCAATAAGAGTTATTTTGTTCAGCGAATTATAGATGAAGTCCGACGTGGGCTTTCCGGGGCGGTAGCCGGGGATAGCGCCGTTGTTTTTCTTCAGGTTGTTCGCTATTTCGATAGGATTGTAAGATATCGCAACGTAGAAATAGTTGAACGCGATTATCAGTACAAAGTAGATTATTGCATAGCCTACCGAGCTCTGGCTGAAGAACCTTACAAAGCCCTCCCAGAACGGATGTCCACTCGTGCCGTCGCCTTTAATTCCGAAGAAGAACAAGATCGTCTGCGGAAGCGACATGATAGACATTGCAAAGATGATAGGCATAACGCCGCTCATTGCGACTTTTATCGGGATATGAGTTGACTGTCCGCCGTACATCTTGCGTCCAACGACGCGCTTTGCGTACTGAACGGGAATTCTGCGCTCTGCATTTGTCATGAAAATGACGAACCAGATCATTGCCGCATACATGATTATAACGACAACTACGAAGATAATGTTCTTCATATCCTGCTGGCAAAGTCTGACGAAAGTCTGTATCTGGTCGGGGAAACGAGCGACGATACCTGCAAAGAGTATCATTGAAATTCCGTTTCCTATGCCGTTTTCGTTTATTCTGTCGCCGAGCCAGATAATAACGCAGGCTCCTGCGACAAAGCAAGCGATAATTGTCGCCGCAGAAAGTATCTGCGCGAACAAGTCGGCTTTTTCGCCATACTTTAAGATCTCAATGTGATAGCCGTCTACGCTGGTTCCGTTTCTTAAAGAGAAATAGAACGCAGTCGCCTGTAAAAGCGCAATTCCGAGAGCGACATATTTTGTGATCTTGTTTATCTTTTTACGTCCCGGCTCGCCCTCTTTGGAGAGCTTTTCAAGCGGCGGTATCGCAACCGTAAGAAGCTGGATAATGATCGACGCGTTGATGTAGGGAGTAATTGACATTGCTAGGAGCGTTCCGTTTCCGAGAGCGCCGCCCGTCATGGTATCGAGATAGCTCAAAAGGGAAGCCCCGTCTATCATATTCGATATGGCGGTGTTGTCGAGGAAAGGAACGAAAATGCATGAACCCAAGCGGAATATGACGAGGATAAACAGTGTGTACAAGATCTTTTTGCGAAGCTGGGTATCTACCCATGCGTTACGAAAGACCTGAAGCATTCCGTTCAATTACATCACCTCAGCCTTTCCGCCCGCCTTTTCTATTTTTTCCTTAGCTGCTGCCGTAAACTTTGCAGCCTTTACGGTGAGCTTCTTTGTAAGTTCGCCGTTGCCGAGGATCTTTATGCCGTCTTTGGCATTCTTTATTGCGCCCGCTTCAATAAGAGCCTGCGCGTCAACTTCCGCGCCGTCCTCAAAGCGCTTTTCAAGCTCGGATACGTTCACTGCCGCAAATTCCTTTGCGAAGATGTTGTTAAATCCGCGCTTGGGCATTCTTCTCTGAAGCGGCATCTGACCGCCCTCAAAACCCGGTCTTATAGAACCGCCCGAACGAGCTTTCTGACCTTTGTGTCCCTTACCGGCGGTCTTTCCGTTTCCGGAGCCGTGACCTCTGCCGATACGCTTTACTTCCTTTGTGGAGCCTGCTGCGGGAGCTAATTCGTGTAGCTTCATATTATTGCACCCCATTTCTTTGGTCGGCAGGCAGGAAAACCATTCTCGCCGTCTGCCGTCAGTTTTTGTTTATTATGCTTCTTCGACCTTTACAAGGTGTGCGATCTTTCTGATCTTTCCCTTTGTAGCCTCGTTGTCGGGCTGGATAGTCACGGAATTCGTCTTGTTAAGTCCGAGAGAATTCGCCGTGGCGATCTGGTCTTTCTTGCAGCTGTTTAAAGAGCGTACAAGAGTAATTTTTAAATTTGCCATTCTAATTCCTCCTATGCTCTTTTTCAGATTTCCTTTACGGTCTTGCCTCTGAGAGCCGCAACTTCTTCCGCTGTTCTGAGAGCGGTAAGACCTGCCATTGTAGCTCTAACAACGTTGCAGGGATTGTTTGAACGCAGGGACTTTGTACGAATGTTCTTTATTCCTGCCATTTCAATTACCGCACGAACGGGGCCGCCCGCGATAACGCCTGTACCCTCGGGAGCGGGACGCATAAGAACTGCGCCTGCGCCAAATTTACCTGTTATCTCGTGGGGAATTGTCGTACCTTTAAGCGCTATCTTGTGGAGATTTTTCTTTGCGTCCTCAATGCCCTTGCGGATAGCGTCGGGAACTTCGTTGGACTTTCCCATTCCGAATCCCACCGTGCCTTTTCCGTCGCCGACTACGACAAGCGCCGAGAATTTCATTATTCTTCCGCCCTTAACGGTCTTTGATACGCGGTTTATTGCGACAACCTTTTCAGCAAGCTCTTCTGTCTGCTGTTCATGTTCGATCTTAGCCAAAGTCTTGTTCCCTCCTTATCAGAAATTGAGTCCGCCCTCTCTTGCGCCGTCCGCAAGAGCCGCTACTCTGCCGTGATATACATAACCGCCTCTGTCGAAAACAACGTCGGTTATTCCTGCTTTTTTAGCCTTTTCGGCTACCATCTGTCCGACTTTCTTTGCCGCCTCGCAGTTTCCGCCGTACATACCGAAATCCTTTTCGGTCGAGCTTGCCGCTGCAAGAGTCTTTCCGTTTACATCGTCAATTATCTGCGCGTAAATGTGCATTGAAGAACGGAAAACACAAAGTCTGGGGCACTCGGGTGTGCCGCTGATCTTTCCGCGAACGCGCTTATGGCGGCGCATTCTGCTTTTGTTTTTATCAATTATCTTGACCATTATTGATACTGTCCTTTCAATTACTTCTTGCCCTTGCCGGCTTTGCCTTCCTTACGGCGAATATGCTCTTCGGCATACTTTATGCCCTTGCCCTTATAAGGCTCGGGAGGACGCTTCGAGCGTATCTCTGCCGCACACTGTCCGACTTTCTGCTTGTCAATTCCCGTAACGATAATTTTGTTGGGTGAGGGAACTTCGAGCTTGCAGTCGTCGGTATCGGAAACGATGACCTTGTGAGAATAGCCGAGGTTCATTACGACGTTTTTGCCCTGCTTTTCGCAGCGGAAACCTACGCCGTTTATTTCAAGCTCTTTCTTAAAGCCCTCCGTAACGCCTATTACCATGTTGTGGATAAGCGTTCTCGTAAGACCGTGAAGAGATTTTGAAAGGTTCTCATCATCGGGACGCTCAACGATTATCTCGGCGCCCTCGTGAGTTATCTTCATAAGATGATTGAATTCTTTTGTAATTGTGCCCTTAGGTCCCTTTACGGTAACAACAGGTCCCTCGATCTTTACATCGACTCCTGCGGGAACAGCAACAGGCATTCTTCCTATTCTTGACATATCACTATTCCTCCCCTTACCATACAAATGCGAGGACTTCGCCGCCGACATTCAGCTCTCTTGCTTTCTTGTCGGTCATAATGCCCTTTGAAG
The DNA here is from genome assembly GCA_947627205.1 of uncultured Clostridia bacterium. Lineage (GTDB taxonomy): Bacteria > Bacillota > Clostridia > Oscillospirales > Ruminococcaceae > CAG-115. Next base: position 43,962 of record CANQVE010000003.1, read on the forward strand.
TCGAGATGATAGCAATACCGAGACCTCTCATTACCTTGGGCATATCCTTGCAGTTTGAATAAATTCTGAGACCGGGCTTTGATACGCGGCGAAGACCGGTTATAACGCCGGACTTGCTGTCCGTGTACTTAAGTGTTATTTTTATAACGCCCTGCTTATTGTCGTCGATTACCTTAAATCCCTTTATATAGCCTTCGTCAAGCAAGATCTGAGCGATCTGCTTTTTGAGGTTGGAAGCGGGAACGTCAACAGTAGGGTGCTTTGCGGAATTTGCATTGCGAATTCTTGTGAGCATATCCGCGATAGTATCTGTGATCTGCATTCATTTACCTCCGTAAACGAGAGCCGTTACGAAGTCAACCCGAAACCTTTCGTTTCGCACTTCGTCGTACTCACATATTTTCCATTAAACAGCCGAACTTTCCGAAAACCCATTCGGCGAGGGATCTTGCAGAAGCTGTCTTATTTAAATTACCAGCTTGCTTTCTTTACGCCGGGGATCTGTCCTTTGTAAGCAAGCTCTCTGAAGCAAATTCTGCAAATGCCGAACTTACGCATATAAGCGTGAGGTCTGCCGCAGATCTTGCAGCGGTTATAAGCTCTTGTGCTGAACTTCGGAGCTCTCTTCTGCTTTTCTTTTAAAGAAGTTTTAGCCATAGATCCGTTTTCCTCCGTCTTTACTTCTCAAAGGGAGCGCCCATAAGGGAAAGCAGCTCTCTTGCTTCTTCATCTGTTTTCGCGGTAGTGACAAAGTTTATGTCCATTCCGCGTACAGCGTCGATCTTATCGTATTCGATCTCAGGGAAAATAAGCTGCTCTTTAAGACCAAAGGAGTAATTTCCGCGGCCGTCGAACGAGTTTGCGTTAATTCCTCTGAAGTCGCGTACACGCGGAAGAGCGACGTTGAAGAGTCTGTCGAGAAACTCGTACATTATGTCGCCTCTGAGCGTAACCTTAACGCCGATTATCTGTCCCTCGCGGAGCTTGAAGTTTGCGACGGACTTTCTCGAACGGCACGCAACAGGCTTCTGACCGGTTATCGCGCTGAGCTCGGCCATAACGTTGTCGATGATCTTTGCGTTTTCCTTTGCTTCGCCGCACGCAACGTTTACGACAATTTTGTCGAGCTTCGGCGTCTGCATAACAGACTTATAGCCGAATTTCTTGAACAGTGCGGGAGCAACGGTTTCCCTGTAATAATCTTTCATTCTTGCCATTATATTTTCTCCTATCTGACAGCCGGGTTTTAGCGCTAAATCAGCGCTCCTTATACCCGACCTATCATTGGAGGACACTTAATGTCCTCAGCCTTACGGCGATCAATACTTCAGCTCTGCTCCGCAGTGCTTGCAAACTCTGATCTTCTTGCCGTCCTCTATCTTGTGACCTACTCTTGTGGTCTTGTTGCACTTCGGGCAAACGAGCATTACCTTGCAGGCGTAGATCGGGCTTTCAGCCTGAACTCTTCCGCCGAGCTGACCTTGCTGTCTGGGCTTTACATGCTTTGTGACCATATTTATGCCCTCGACGATAACTTTACCTTCCTTGGGGGAAACGGTGAGGACCTTTCCGGTCTTTCCTCTGTCGCCGCCCTTGGAGGGCTTGTCGCCCGTCATGAGCTTTACGTTGTCGCCAACCTTTATATTCATCTGCGACACCTCCATTACAAAACTTCCGGAGCAAGCGACAGGATCTTCATATAATCCTTATCTCTGAGCTCTCTCGCTACCGGACCGAAAATACGGGTTCCCCTCGGATTTTTGTCCTCCTTGATGATAACCGCAGCGTTTTCGTCGAAGCGGATATATGTGCCGTCATCGCGGCGAAGTCCCTTTGCAGAACGCACTACAACGGCTTTAACTACGTCGCCTTTCTTTACAACGCCGCCGGGTGTAGCTTTTTTAACGGACGCTACGATAACGTCGCCGATATTTGCGTATCTTCTTCTTGTTCCGCCAAGAACTCTGATACACATAAGCTCTTTGGCGCCGGTATTGTCAGCGACCTTGAGCAATGTCTGCATCTGTATCATTCTTCTGCTACTCCTTTCGTAGATTTAAAACCGATTACTTAGCGCGCTCTATCACGTTTACAAGACGCCATCTCTTGTCCTTTGACAGGGGGCGTGTTTCCATGATCTCAACTCTGTCGCCCACTTTGCAGGTGTTCTGCTCGTCGTGTGCTTTGAGCTTTATGGTACGCTTTACGATCTTCTTGTAAAGAGGATGCCGAACATTATCCTCGATTGCAACCACTATGGTCTTATCCATTTTGTCGCTTACTACTTTGCCGACTCTGGTCTTTCTCAGATTTCTTTCCATACTTTAGTTCTTGTCCTCCTTCCTCAATTTTCAGCAGAAAGCTGTCTTTCGCGCTGAACTGTCTTTATGCGCGCGATGTCCTTCTTTACAGCCTTTATCCTCGTGGGATTGTCGAGCTGGTTTACAGCAAGCTGAAAGCGAAGATTGAACAGCTCTTCTTTAAGTTCGGAGAGCTTTGTTTCCAGCTCTTTTTCCGTGAGATATTTGATTTCGGATGCCTTCATTAAAGCTCACCTCCGTCTTCCTTCTTGACAAATTTGCACTTTATCGGGAGCTTATGTGCCGCAAGGCGCATAGCTTCTCTTGCAACGTCCTCCGAAACGCCCGCAATTTCAAACATAACTCTTCCGGGCTTTACTACGGACACCCAATATTCGGGAGAACCTTTTCCCGAACCCATACGAGTTCCGAGAGGCTTTGTAGATACGGGCTTGTCGGGGAATATCTTTATCCAGACCTGACCGCCTCTCTTTATATAACGCGTCATCGCGATACGGGCAGCCTCTATCTGGTTTGACTTTATCCAAGCGGCTTCGAGCGCCTGAAGTCCATACTCGCCGTTTGAAACGGTGTTGCCTCTTGTAGCGATACCTTTGCGGCGACCTCTCTGTACTCTTCTGTACTTAACTCTCTTAGGAAGCAGCATTATTCGTTACCTCCTTCTTTTTTTACATCTGTTCTGGGCTTACGCGGACGACGCTCGCCGTTTCTGCCGTTTCTGTCATTTCTGTCGTTTCTGCGGCGGTCGGTGCGCTCTGTACGCTCCGTTCTCTTTGCGGGAATTTCGCCCTTGAGGACTTCGCCGTTGTAGATCCAGACCTTAACGCCTATAACGCCGTAGGTCGTGTTTGCTCTTGCAACGCCGTAGTCAATGTCAGCTCTCAATGTCTGAAGAGGAATAGTACCCTCTTTATACATCTCCGAGCGGGCAATTTCCGCTCCGCCGAGACGGCCGCTTACCATTGTCTTTATGCCCTTTGCACCGCTCTTCATTGTTCTGCCTATAGCCTGCTTCATAGCTCTACGGAACGAAACGCGTCCCTCAAGCTGCTGTGCAATGCTCTCGGCAACGAGCTGTGCGTTTGTGTCGGGAGACTTTATCTCGATAACGTCGATATCGACCGACTTTCCTCCGAGGAGCTTTGAGATCTCCGCGCGGAGTTTCTCTATTTCTGCTCCCTTAGGACCTATCAGCATTCCGACCTTGTCGGTGTTGATATAAATTTTAACTTTATCAGCGCTCTTGCGCTCGATCTCAATATTGGAGATGCCAACCGCTCTAGAAAGGAGCTGTGTGGTCTTTTCTCCCGTCGCCTTATTGAACATTCTCTTGTTCATAAGATAATCGCGGATCTTGTAGTCCTCGACAAGCGTGTCGCCGAATGAGGACTTTCCTGCGAACCAACGAGAATCCCAATCCTTGATTACTCCCACGCGAAGTCCATGGGGATTAACCTTTTGTCCCATTGTAATTCTCCTCCTTATTCAGCTTCCGTAACGACAAGCGTTATGTTGGACGTTCTCTTTAAAATCCTGTGCGCTCTGCCGTGATCCTTGGGACGGATACGCTTGAGTGTGACGCCCGGACCTACATACGCCTTGGATACTACAAGTCTCGACGTATCCATATTGTGGTTGTTCTCCGCGTTTGCCACCGCGCTCTTCAAGAGCTTTGCAAGAGGCTCGCAGGCGGACTTGGGCGTATTATTGAGAATAGCCATTGCTACTTCTACGGGTTTGTTCCTTATAAGATCAAGAACAATTCCGACCTTGCGCGGGGAAATGCGGACCTGCCTGAGTTCTGCTTTAGCTTCCATAATTCCCCTCCTTACTTAGCTTTCGCCGAAGTCTTGCTTCCCGAGTGACCTTTAAAGGTCCTTGTCGGTGCAAACTCGCCGAGCTTGTGTCCTACCATATCTTCGGTAACATATACCGGAACGTGCTTTCTGCCGTCATGAACGGCAAATGTGTGCCCTACGAAATCGGGGAATATTGTAGAAGAACGGCTCCATGTTTTGAGAACCTTTTTTTCTCCCCTCTCGTTCATTGCAACAACTCTCTTCATGAGAGCTTCCTGCACATAAGGGCCTTTTTTAATGCTTCTTCCCATTGTATGATATTTCCTTTCAAGTTAAGCTGCAAGTTAATGAACGGCGAAACTACTTTTACAGGGTGTACCCAAACACCGTTCTTATTAACAGCAACTTTCGGGTTTAAAATTTTTTATTTGCCGTTTCTTCTGCGGACAATAAACTTATTTGAAGCCTTTTTAGCGCTTCTGGTCTTATAGCCGAGCGCAGGCTTGCCCCAAGGCGTAACAGGTCCGGGACGTCCAACGGGGGACTTGCCCTCGCCGCCGCCGTGCGGGTGGTCGTTCGGGTTCATGACAGAACCGCGGACTGTAGGTCTTATGCCGAGGTGACGTGTCTTTCCTGCCTTGCCGAGGTTTACGTTTTCGTGGTCAAGGTTTGAAACCGTGCCGACCGACGCATAGCAGGAAGCCTCAACGTTTCTGAGCTCTCCCGAGGGAAGTCTCAGAAGTGCATAGCCGTTTTCCTTTGCCATGAGCTGTGCCATATTTCCCGCCGAGCGAACGAGCTGACCGCCCTTACCGGGGTGAAGCTCGACATTGTGTACAACAGTACCAACGGGGATATTTTCAAGAGGCAGAGCGTTTCCGGGCTTTATATCCGAATCCGCGCCCGCTCTTACTTTATCGCCGACTTTAAGTCCGTCGGGAGCGATTATATAGCGCTTTTCTCCGTCCTCATACTGAACGAGCGAGATGAAAGCCGAACGGTTGGGATCGTATTCAAGCGTCATAACCGTTGCGTCCATTCCGCGCTTATCTCTCTTGAAGTCGATAACGCGGTATTTTTTACGGTTTCCGCCGCCGATATGGCGAACAGTTATTCTTCCGTAGCTGTTTCTGCCGGCTGTCTTTTTAACAGGCTCCAAAAGGCTTTTTTCAGGAGCGACCTTTGAAAGCCCGCTGTAATCGGTAACAGTCATACCTCTGCGGCTGTTATTGACAGGCTTATATGCTTTTATAGCCATTTCGTTTCACTCCTTACTTAAATCATTCCGTCGAAGAACTCGATGGTCTTTGAGCCCTCGGCAAGAGTAACAATAGCTTTCTTCCAAGAAGAAGTATATCCCTCGCTTCTGCCCATTCTCTTTTTTCTTCCGCGAACGCTTATAGTGTTCACTTTCTTAACCTTTACACCTTTGAAGAGTTTTTCAACGGCGTTTGCTATTTCTATCTTGTTCGCGTCCTTTGCTACTTTAAAGGTGTACTTGCCCTCTCTGAGGCACTCCATGCTGTGCTCTGTGATAATGGGCTTCAGAATGATATCCTGTGCTGTCTTTTCCATTATGCGTACACCTCCTCGAGCTTTTCAACCGCGCCCTTTGCAATTACAAATCTGTCGCAGTTGAGAATGTCGTAAACATTGAGGGTGTTTACCTGCGCGGTCTTTACCTTTTCGATGTTCGCGGCAGACTTTATGACCTTTTTGTCAACGCTGTCGAGAACAATGAGCGTCTTACCCTCTGCGCCGATAGCGCCGAGCATCTTGACCATTGTCTTGGTCTTGAACTCATCTGTCTTTATCTCGTCAACAACGATCATTTCGTTTTCTGCGGTCTTGCTCGAAAGAGCCGAAAGCATAGCGAGCTTTCTGAGCTTTTTGTTGAGCGTGTATCTGTAAGAACGGGGCTTCGGTCCTAAAGCAATTCCGCCGTGTCTCCACTGGGGAGCTCTCGTCGAACCCTGTCTTGCGTGACCTGTTCCTTTTTGTCTGTAGGGCTTCTTTCCGCCGCCGCTTACTTCTGTTCTCGTGAGCGTGGACTGTGTGCCCTGGCGCTGATTTGCAAGATAATTGACAACAACAGCGTGCATTGCGGACTTATTCGGCTTTATTCCGAAAACCGCGTCGTTAAGCTCAAGCTCGGAAACGACATTACCCGCCATATCAACTACATTTATCTTTGACATAGTATCGTCCTCCTTTTCCTTAAGCCTTAACAGCGTCGCATATTGCAACAACTCCGCCCTTGGGACCGGGAACCGCGCCCTTTACGGCGATAAGGTTGTTTTCAGCATCGACCTTAACTACTACAAGGTTCTGAACGGTAACTCTCTCCGCTCCCATGTGACCTGCCATACCTTTGCCCTTGAAGATCCTCGACGGCGAAGAGCAAGCTCCCATAGAGCCTGCCTGTCTTGCGACAGGGCCCGAACCGTGGGTCTCTTTGAGCCTGTGCTGGTTGTGACGCTTTATTGCGCCCGTAAAGCCCTTGCCCTTTGAAGTTCCCACAACGTCGATAACGTCGCCCTCTGCGAAAACGTCCGCCTTGATGATGTCGCCCGTATTGAGAGCGGACGTGTCGTCAAAGCGAAACTCTTTCAGAGTCTTCTTGAACGAAATGTCGTTTTTCTTGAAATGACCCTGCTCAGGCTTGTTCACGTGCTTTGCGGAAACGTCGCCGAATCCGAGCTGAACAGCCTCATAGCCGTCATTTTCAGTCGTCTTTTTCTGTACTACAACGCAGGGACCCGCTTCTATAACGGTAACGGGAACGACCTTTCCTGCCTCGTCGAAGATCTGCGTCATGCCGATCTTCTTGCCGATGATAGCTTTTTTCATCAGCCATATCCTCCTTTTCGGTTATTGGTTGAGCCTTGGCTCAACTTGACCTCGCGCCCTAAGTCATTACAATCAAGTAATACAGCGCTCGGTTAGCGGTTGGGGAGCATAGGGTTATTATCTCCTCAACATAACTTAAAATCAAAGCTCGGAAGTCCTTTTAAAACTTCTCGCTCTGATCTTAAATGTCCATTGATATCTCAACGCCCGCGGGAAGCTCTAAGCTCTGGAGCGCTTCGATGGTTTTCTGAGAGGGACGGATAACGTCTATAAGGCGCTTGTGAGTTCTCTGCTCGAACTGCTCGCGCGAATCCTTGTACTTGTGTACAGCTCTCAGAATGGTTATGACCTGCTTGTCCGTAGGGAGCGGGATAGGTCCTGCAACTCTCGCGCCGCTTCTCTTTGCCGCGTCTACTATCTTTGCAGCGGCAGCGTCAACAACGCCGTGTTCATAACCCTTTACCTTGATTCTTACTTTTTCAGATGCCATGATTTTTCAACCTTTCTCTATGAATGTCGGCGAAAGCGTATTTTGAAAAATCCACTCTTCCGTGTGTTTCTTTCTGCAACCCGCAGTTACAGTCCAAAGACCTTTTTCGGGGGAGGGGTTAGTTATCCGTAATAACAGACACTTTAACGTTCCCCGCCGTCTTTGACACGGCTAGCAGCTTTTCGCCCGGATCGTGCCCGGACTTCTCCGCCGCAGTTCCCACGCAAGCGTGCAATCTGCGGTTTCATCGCCTTTTTGTCAGCGCCCGATACGGCGCCGCAAATAATATTCTAACACATTTATCCTTTATTTTCAAGAGATAAGTAAAATTTTTCTAGAGAATTTTTTGCTGTTTTTAGTTAATTTTTTATGCACTTTGCACAATTTTGCACCTATTGAGAATAAAATTGCCATGTCCGAAGCGAAAATTAAATTAGTTTATCAGTGAAAATCAAGGGAATTCACTGCACTTGAAATTACTTCTGCCCACCTGCCGATAACAGCATCTATATCCGCGCAAGTGACAAGAAAGCTCTTTCTTCGGCTTTTTACGATACGGTTATATGCGGTCATTGTCGGTACGCCGACGGCGACGACGGGCGTTTTCAGGTATCTCTCGGATATCTCCCCGCAGTTTTTGCCCGTGCCCGAGCCGAGAACAAAGCCCGTGTCGCTGAGCTGAATTGTCTTTCCTATCTTCATCGTATCACTGCACGCCAGCGCGTCTATTGCAACAACGCAGTCGGGGCGTATCTCGCCTACCGCTCCGCGCACGAGCCTTGCCGATGAAATTCCCGTTCTTGCTTCAACGTCTGTTTCTATAACGCAAAGCGTTTTATTTCGGGGAATTATCTTCCGCGCGGCAAAAGCTCCGAGGCTGTCGTGGGTAATATCGGGATTTCCAAGACCTACCGCAAGGAGCTTTTTCCCGCATACAAGCTCTTTGAGTGCTTTTTCCGTGAACAGCGGCATTTGCGGGAGCGCGGGATTTCCCTCGAGCGTTATATATCTGCCCGCAGGCTTTCCCAGCTTTTTCGCGGCAGGCTCGCCGAGCAAAACGTCCGTTATTTTTATTCCTGCCGTCTTTTTTCTTATGACCTTTGCGCCGTCCGCTTTTGTCAGCAATTTTGTAGCCTCTATGGCAAGTCCGAGATCGTTCATTTTTTATCCCCCTATTATAATATGTATATAATTTCAGTCACTAAAAGTCTATTTCTCCGAACATCAAAAAACGCAATCTGCCAAAAGCTCTCTTTATCTCTTGCCTTTTACAGCGTTTTACGCGAAGCACATAATGCGCTTGCACTCTAACCTCTAGCAGGTTAGGGCGAGATAATGTTATTGAGGAAATCAGCTTTTGAAAAGAACATCTGCTGAAACTGCATACTTTACACTGTATACTGTCAACTGCCGGCAGGGGCTGCGGGGCGCACCCGCAGCCCCGCTCTCTCCCCCTTTCCCTCCGGGAAAGGGGGCAGGGGGATAGGGCGAGTAAACGTTATTAAGGAAAATTGCGTTTGACAAGAACAACAAATAGGTTTTTGTACATTGAATTTTTATACACGCCGGATTTATTTTTTCAATTATTTTCAAAAAAATGCTTGCAATTTTGAAATAAATGTGTTATAATGATTATTACTGTGAGAAGAGATATGCAAAAACGGGCAAGACCGTTTTTTCTGTCATATTATTGAGGGGGTGAATTAAATGCCGAATATAAAATCCGCAAAGAAAAGAGTCCTTGTTTCTAAAGAGAGGACCGAAGCGAACAAGGCTGCCAAGTCCGCACTTCGCACCGCTGTTAAAAAGGCACGCGCAGAGGGTGCAGACGCTGAAACGATAAAGGCGGCGAGCATTGCAGCAGACAAGGCCGCGGGAAAAGGTCTTATCCATAAAAACAAGGCTGCTCGTCTTAAATCGCAGCTTGCTAAAAAGGCTAACGCTTGAATATTTTATTCGCCCGCGGCAATCTAGAGCTAGCGGGCGAATGTTTTAAAACCATTGTTCAGGCTGCATATAAAGCCCCATCTGCGTTGTCAGAAGCCCTGTGGCAGGCACAAAGCCTAGCCGCAGGACTTCTTCCTAGCATCTGGGACTTTCTATGCAGTCTGAACAAGGACCTTTCTTCTGTCCGAATTTTGACTTTTTCATAAAGTCTGCGGTCATACATATTGTAATGTACAATTTCCAAAAGAGTGTTACAGGAGTAGAATTATGCGCATTGATAATCGTGAACTGCTTAAACAACTGAAAGAATGGTCGGACAACGACGAGACCGCAAGGATCGTTTCCGCCGCGCGTCTGCTGCCTTTGGGCGAACTTGACGACGAAGCGCTTACTATTATCGCGGACGCATACATTGAAGAAAAGGAATATAAAAAAGCCGTAAATGTCCTGGAAATACAGCGCGAAAGGCTCGACGGCGATTATCACTGGCATTTCCGCCTGGGAATGGCTCTTTATTTCGCTGCCCTTGACTTAAAGCCCGACAGCGAAAAAAGGGCAGATATTCTCGAAAGAGCGCAAGTATCATTTGCAAGGTGCATGAACTTAAATCCTCCCGAAAACGTATTGGACGAAGCGGGAAATTTTCTCGACCTTATCGAATCCGAAAGAGGAGAAAACGAGGACGAAAACGAGGATTACCAAAGCGAGTGCGAGCTGTATGATGAAGAAGATCTCTACGCCTTGGAGGACCATATCGAAGAATATTTCGGAGAGTTTCCGACAATTTTCCACGAAATATCTTCTCCCGATATTCATTGTGATATTTACATCGTTCCTCCGACGGAAAAGCGCGATTATTATACGCTTATAACCGTAGGAATGGGCGCGCATATAATGAACGTTCCCGAGGAGCTGAGCGAAGAAGAAAACGGGCGCGCGGAGCTTTTGATGTGTCTTCCGAAAAATTGGAAGATCGGCGAAAATGCCGACGAATGGTTCTGGCCGATGTCGCTTCTGAAAAACATTGCGAGGCTTCCTATATACCGTGAAACATGGCTCGGCTGGGGACATACGGTAGACAACAAGAAACCGTTCGCCGAAAACACAAAGCTCTGCGGAACTTTGCTCGTATATCCCGAGGACGCAGACGACGGAGCGGAAGTCTGCAAGCTCCCGAGCGGAGATAAAGTAAACTTTTTTGAGGTCGTTCCGCTTTACCGCGAGGAACTTGATTTCAAGATAGACCATGACGCCAACGCTCTGCTTGAAAAATTGGACGTTTCGCATATCGTCGATATAAACCGCAGAAATGTCTGCAGGGGCTATATAAAAGACGGCATTATAGACTCCGCGCGGATACATTCGGAAAAGATCTCCGAGAAAAAACTTCCGCTTGATGAAATAAACGGCTGTAATCATATAGCAATGTTCCTGCATTGGTGTATAGAACACGGTCTGCATAACAAATATTTTTTCAGAAATCACGAAGAGCTTGTAAAACGGATAGCAGACGGGGAGTTTATTGACCTCAGAAGTTTTATCCTTGATAATTCAAGAGGAGATTTTACTTCACGCTATCTGAGCTTATTGGGATATATGTTCACCCGCAGATATTACGACCGGCGCAACCGCTTTGACGACTGTTTCTATCCGAGAGACGTGGACAAATGCGCCGAGGAATATTTCGGAACGGAAAAATACAACTCCGAAGAATTTCAGGACGAGGCATATATGTTCGCTCCGTTTGATGAGGGATATTATCATAAGCTGTCAAGATACATAGATAAAGCATTTGATATTTTCTTTAATGAATACACCGACTATAACTATAACGACTCGCTCCCGCTGGTAATAAAGACGGAAAAGATCTTCGGCTGTAAATTGGAATTTAACAAGTATCAGATCGAAGCGTATTATGATTCGCGCAGAAATGTAAGGCTATGCAAACAATCGGGAGAATATCCTGTTACATTTATTATCACCGAGCTCAAGCCGGACGAAAGAACTTATGATGATGCTGAAAGGCTTTCTCACATACTCAACGCCTGTAATGAGCCGTTTTTTTTCACGATTGCTACGGCAAAGTCAGCCGAAAATATCTTAGAGAAATTTTATGAGAAAGACAACACGATAGTCTTGAAATCACCGGCTCTTAAAGAAAGCTGCAGGGAACTTAAAAGGTATTTCGGTATAAAGCCCGTTGTTCTGGAGTTCTCGAAAAAAAGCGTTAACATCATGCTCCCGTCTAGAAACGGAGAATATATTTTATTGAAAGGAAAAAAGATATGACCGACAAAGAAGAATTTATATCCATTTACAAGGAAAAAATAACCCGCGACGGCTCGGATAAGCTCCTTGATTTTCTCGAAAACAAAAGCGATTTCTTTACCGCGCCCGCATCTACGAAATACCACAGCGCTTTTGAGGGCGGACTGCTCCGTCATTCTCTGAATGTTTACAAATGCCTTGTGGATTATCTTGAAAGACCGAGAGTAAAGGAAGTCTACGGCATTCATGCAAACGAGGAGACTATCGCCATAACCGCTCTTTTGCACGACGTCTGCAAAGTGAATACTTATAACGTGTCATACCGCAACTCCAAAAACGATAAAACAGGGCAATGGGAAAAAGTACCTTTCTATTCCGTAACCGACAATCTCCCCTACGGTCACGGCGAAAAGAGCGTTTATATGATAAGCGGGTTTATGAGGCTCACCCGCGATGAAGCAATGGCTATTCGCTGGCACATGGCGTTTTCGGGAATTGAGGACAAAAACACCATAGGAAGAGCTTTAGAAATGTTCCCGCTCGCATTTGCTCTTGCAACGGCTGATATGGAAGCGAGCTACTTTTTAGAAAAAACCGTTGACTAAAAGTAATTTTAGTTCAAACGTTGCGCGTCAATCAAAAGAGTTTTAAACCAACAGAGATAAGAGGTAAGATGTAAGAATTTTTCAGCAAACAAGTTTTCGATCAAACTCTTACCTCTTACTTCTTACATCTTACATCTAAACGGATATGGAAGCGAGTTATTTCTTAGAGAAAAATCCCGAATAAATGTCGGGTAATTTCGGATATATAAGGGGTTATAATTTATGAAGAATTTTGACGGATTTAACAAGGGCGTAAATTTCGGCGGGTGGCTGTCGCAGTGCGACTATTCAAAGGACAGGCTCGAAAATTTCATAACAGAGGCGGATTTCGAGCGCGTTTCACACTGGGGGATAGACCATGTGAGAGTGCCCGTTGACTATAATGTCATTCAGACCGAGGACGGCGCTTATAAAGACGACGGATTTAAGTATGTCGAAAATGCAATATTGTGGTGCAGAAAGTACGGGCTGAATATGGTCCTCGACTTGCACAAGACCTGCGGGTTTGTGTTTGATGATCCGAATTATGTCGGATTTTTCGAGGACGAAAAGCTGAGAGAGCGGTTTGTTGAATTGTGGAAAGAAATTTCGCGCAGGTTCGGGAAATACTCGGACACGGTGGCGTTTGAACTTTTGAATGAAGTCACCGAGCCTAAATACAACAAAATCTGGAATGAAACCGCGAAGAAAGCAATTTTGGCGATCCGCGGAATATGCCCCGATGTTAAAATTTTGCTCGGAGGTTATCACAACTGCGCGATAGAGGCAATTTTTGACCTTGACATACCGACCGACAAAAACGTTGTGTTCAATTTCCACTGCTACGAGCCGATAATATTCACTCATCAGGGCGCGTATTGGGTGGACAGAATGAAGCCCGATTTTAGGATAACTTATCCTCAAACCGCCGCTGTTTATGCCGAGGAAACCAAAAAGATAAACGCACATCTTACGCCCGAACTTGAAAAATTCGGCGAAAAACAGCTTGACTACACCTTTTTCGTAAACAGTTTCAAGCCCGTTGTTGATTATTGTAATGAGCACGATATCGCGCTGTACTGCGGGGAATACGGGTTTATCGACCTCGCCGATAAGGAAAGCGGACTGCGCTGGCTGAAAGACATAAACAAGGCGTTTGAAGAACTGAATATCGGCAGAGCTATTTGGAGCTACAAGCAGATGGATTTCGGACTTATAGACGACGGGAACAGCGAGATACTTGACGAGATGATAAAGTATTTATAATTATTTACAATAAGGAGAAAAAATATGTTTTTCAAAGATCTTTTCAGCAAACCTGACAGCAATTCTTCTAAAAAACAACAAGAAAAAATTACGTTCAGCAACAAATCAGACCAACAAGGCGGCTTTGAAAAAGTCGTCCTTACCACAAGCAAAGATCTGTCACGGCTCTATAGCGGAGCCCAATCTTTGGCAAAGATGTTCGAGAGCCTGCACGAAGATCCCGATATGCGTCTGCTTATCGCATCGGGAACAACGGGATATGTCTGCCATGAAACGGTAAAAGCAAAGGGCGAAAAGTTTGATGTGAGGGAAACAAATGACGGGAGACATTTTTATTTCGGAGACGCAATAAACCGTTATTTCTTTGAAAACAGCAATTCGGTCTTTACTTATCTGGGCGGATATTATCAGCACAAATTCCACGGAAAAGATGTTCCCGACATAAATGCTGCCATAATGCAGGGCGTTACCGACATAGGAAATGAGAACTATCTGATATGGGGAAAGTATAGGCCCGATGATGTCTTTAAATTTGCACTGACGGGCTGGATGGGGCTGTACCGCCAAAAAGCAGAGGAAATCTGTAAAAGCGCGGACGAATGGCCGCAGCTGTTCGGAATAACACTTCAGGAAATTCTTTTGCATATAAACGGCGATCCCGACGAATTATACCGAAAGGCGTTGGAATGTGCCATGTACCTTTCCAGAATGGATATTGATTCGCAAAAGAAGCCGATATAATAACGTTTACAACCTTTAGAGGTAAGAGGTCAAGGAGATATTATGTTTTTCAAAAATCCTTTCAAGAAAACAAAAACCGACAGTTCTTTTACAGAACAGGAAGAAAAATTTATTGCGTCTTTTCATGATACGCAAACCCCTAAACAAAGTAATTCCGACGCAAACGCTTCCGTTGCGTTTGATGATGTATATCGACTTTCACAAGAAGCAGAACGGTTTATAAAGATGTTTGAAGTTGTGCATAAAGACGCTGAACCGCGTTTGCTTGCTGCGGCGGGAGTTACGGGATATGTCTGTCATGAAACGGTAAAGGAGAAAAACGAAAAGTTTATCGAGCTTGGAACAAATGACGGCAGAAAATTTTATTTCGGAGACGCGGTAAACTCATATCTCCTTGAAAATAATTTTTCGGTCTTAAGTTTTCTGAACGGTTATTACAAAAACAAATTTCCCGAAAGAGATGTTCCCGATATACACGCTTTTGCAAGGCAGGGCGTTGACAACGCGGGAAATGAAAACTATCTGATATGGGGAAAATTCCCGCCCGACGAGGTTTACAAATTAGTAAGAAAAAGCTGGTTCGGGATATATCAGAAAGCGACAGCAGAAGTCTGCAAAAGCGCAAACGAATGGCCGGTGCTGTTTGGTATCGTGCTTCAGGGTGTTCTTTTACATATTGACGGAAATCCCGACGAATTGTACGGCAAAGCCTTGGAATGTGCTATGCACCTTTCTAAAATGGATATTGATTCGCAAAAGAAACCTATATAAAGCGGTTACAGCTTTTAGAGGCAAGAGATAAGAAGTAAGAGGTAAGAGCCTAAAGGAGCTTTTAAGAGTTAAAGTTTTTTGGTGTTCAGAGAAAGAGGTTAGAGGCTAGAGTTTAAACTCCAGCCTCTTTTCTTTTTATGCGTTTATTCAGCGGACAGCCTTTCGGCTATTACTGACTACTGTAAACTGTACCCTGTCAACTGCCAACAGGGGTTGCGAGGGCGGAAAGCCCCGCAAATTTCCCCTTTCCCCTCGGGAAAGGGGGTTAGGGGGATATGCGAACATTTTTCGGCTTGATTTCTTACCTCTTACCTCTTACATCTTACTTCTTTTTTTATTGAAGTCTTGACTTCTGGGATAAGTTGTTGTATAATTGAATTAGATATCGGCGAAAAAATAAAAAGGAGAATAATTCCATGTCAGACTTTTCACGCAGACTTCCCGTTTATTTGCTGCTGGACTGTTCGGGCTCAATGATGGGCGAACCCATAGAAGCAGTAAAACAAGGCATAAAGGCGCTCCTTTCGGAATTGAGAGGCGATCCCCAGGCGCTCGAAACAGCGTATCTCTCGGTCATCACTTTCGACAGCTCCGCAAGACAGGTCACACCGCTCACCGAACTGTTACAGTTTAAAGAACCCGAGATATCCGCAGGCGGCGCAACGGCGCTCGGCGAAGCGCTGAATGTCCTCATGAACTGCGTAGAAACGGAAGTCAGAAAGTCTACGGAAACTCAAAAGGGCGACTGGCGGCCGCTTGTGTTTATCCTTACTGACGGCTCGCCGACAGATACCGAAACTTTCAGAGAGGCAGTCGCAAAAGTGCGGAATATGAAAGCCGCAAACATTATAGCCTGCGCGGCAGGTTCAAACGCAAATACCGCTTATCTTAAACAGATAACCGAAAGCGTTTTGATGATGAACTCGCTTTCGGCGGGAGATATGGCGCAGTTCTTTGCGTGGGTATCGGGTTCTGTAAAGACGTCCTCTAAGAGCCTTGACGCTAAACCGGGCGGAAATATCGAGCTTCCGCCGCCTCCGCAGGGATTTGTGGTAGTTCCCTGAAAGCGCTCTGTAATAAGGAGAACGCCTTATGAATGAAATAATTGAGAGCAAGACAAACGAAGCCCTCGGAAATGACGAACTTTTAGCTCACAGAACGGAAAATCCCGAAATCGGCGGAACAATGCCGAATAATTCGGATAATACCGAGCAGGAGGAGAACAATATAGAAGCGCCGAAAGTGTCGCTTGAAAAAAAGGGAAAAGCTGTAATTGAAAGCAGTGAGCAGGAAAATGCCGAAGCTGAAAGCAACGAACTTGAAAATAACGAGCATTTGATTGCCGAAAGCGAAAGCTCCTGCGAAAGCGAAAATTACCTTGTAAATTCGGAAGATGTAAACTTGAACGAAAGCACCGAAACCGCTCCCGAAAAGATAAAACCGCTCACAAACGAAGAAGTGACGGAGCATACCTCGGCGCTCTGGAAATATAACCCCATTCCCGAAAACGAGCCCGAGCCTTTTCCCGAATATCTGACGGCGTTTAAGCAATATCCGAAAAGCACCGTTATCGGCGCGCGCGTCAGAGGAAAAAAGCACAAGCACGAGGGAACAAACTGCGACGATTGGTTTGAAACGGCAAATTTTGAGGATATAACGTTTATAGCGGTGTCCGACGGAGCAGGCTCAAAGAAGTTCTCGCGAATAGGTGCGCGGGCTTCCTGCAAAGCGGCGGTCGGGTATCTTTTAAGTGCGTTTGAAGAACTGTATGCCGAAAACAGCGGACTTAGAGAAGATTTAAAACTCGGTCTTTCGGACGGGAAATGTATAGAAGCCTGCCGTGTTCTTGCTGAAAAAGTGAGGTCTTCCGTTATAAAGGCATATAAGGCGGTAGAAGCCGCATTTTATATGAGAAAGACCGACAGCGCGTATGAAAAGGTCTTGGGCAGAGGCTTAAAGATAAATGACTTTTCGGGGACGCTTTTAATTGCCGTTATTATTCCGACGGGCGAAGCGAAAGAAAACCTCGTTATTTCCTGTCAGATAGGCGACGGAGCGATAGCTGTACTTGACACAAAGGGCGGGTTTGAAAATTCGCTGAAACTTATGGGCGTACCCGACGGCGGCGATTTTTCGGGAGAAACGGAGTTTCTGACTTCCCCGAAAACAAGGACGGAAGAAGCTCTTAAAAACAGGACGAAGATAGCCGTGACTTCTGCGGATATGCTTTTTGTAATGACGGACGGCGTTGCGGATGATTATTTTCCGAACGAAACGGAAATGCACAGGCTTTATCTTGACCTTTTAATAAACGGCATACTCGGCGAAAACGAGTTTTCGGAGCTTACGCAGGAGCAGATGAAGCTGTTCAAGCGCATTCCCGATCCGCTTGTTTATCCGTGGGTAAATGACAAGAGCGTAAAAATTCCCGTTCAGTATACGAAGAGGATAACGGAGGCTCTGGGACTTTCGCTCGAAGAAATTTTCACGGACAGGACGGCGGCATATCTTGCGGGGCTTGAAATAAAGTACGACGAGGAGCTTTCACAAGAAGAAAAGCTGAAAATATGGCTGGACAATTATGTTGAAAGAGGCTCGTTTGACGACAGAACGCTGGTCGTTGTGTCAATCTGAAACACGATACTTACAGCGTTGAGAAGCTGTAATAACAAACAGGCTGTATAAACGTAGCTGATGACGGAGATTGACAGTATACAGTGTACGCATTATCCGCTTTGCGGAAAACGCTGTGTAAAGTGTACAGTAAAATGTATCCGCTTCGCGGAAATTATCAGATTGTTATCAAGTCTAAAGGTTTTTTGTATGCCTATAGACTAAAAACAATCTAAATATTGTCCGCCGTAGCGTTTTGCCCAAAGGGCATAATGCGTGGACAACATTAACTGTCCACTGTCCACTGTCCACTGTATACTGCTCCCGCGTATCGTCAGCAATTATGCGGAAAAACACAGTCTGAAAAAACAACTTTTAGGAGGAAAAGCACTATGGCAGTATGTTTGACAAAAGGACAAAAAGTAGATCTTACAAAGGGAAACCCCGGGCTCAGCAAAATAATGATCGGCTTGGGCTGGGATACGAACAAATATGACGGAGGAGCCGATTTCGACCTCGACGCGGCGGCGTTTTTGCTCGGCGCAGACGGAAAAGTAACAAACGACGGCGATTTCGTTTTCTACGGGAATTTAAAGCACAGCTCGGGCGGCGTTGAGCATATGGGCGACAACCTCACAGGCGAGGGCGAGGGCGACGACGAGCAGATAATGGTAGACTTAAAGGCAATTCCCGCGAATATCGAGAGAATTGATTTCACCGTTACTATCTATGACGCAGATGTCCGCAGACAGAATTTCGGTCAGGTCAGCAACGCTTTTATCCGCGTAGTTGACAACGAAACAAACACGGAGCTTATACGCTATGACCTCGGCGAAGATTTTTCAATTGAAACGGCTGTAGTAGTAGGCGAGATCTACCGTCACAACGGCGAATGGAAATTCAACGCCATAGGAAGCGGTTTCCAGGGCGGTCTTTTCGCACTCTGCAAGAATTTCGGAGTTAATGTTTAAGGTTTAACGGTTTTCTGTTTAAAAGTATTTAACCCCAAAAACAAGGAGGTATATCCCAATGAGCGTTAATCTTACCAAAGGACAAAGAGTAAGCCTTGACAAAAATATGACCATGGCTCTTATAGGTCTGGGCTGGGACACGAATAAATATGACGGAGGCGCGGATTTCGACCTCGACGCCTGCGCTTTTATGCTCGGAGCAAACGGAAAAGTTCGCAAGGACGAAGATTTTATCTTCTATGGAAATCTCCAGAGCGAGGACGGCTCTGTTCGTCACACGGGCGATAATCTGACGGGCGAGGGAGAGGGCGACGACGAAGTTCTTATAATCGACTTTACAAAGATACCCGCGGACATTCAGAAAATTGCCATAACCGTAACTATCTATGACGCGATACCCAGACATCAGAATTTCGGACAGGTGTCTAACGCCTATGTGCGCGTTGCGCGTATGGCTGACGAAAACGACACCGTCGGCACGGAAGTTCTGAAATTCGACCTCGCGGAAGAGTTTTCGATAGAAACGGGGCTTGTTGTCTGTGAAATTTACAGAAACGGCGCGGACTGGAAGTTCAATGCGGTCGGCGCGGGCTATCAAGGCGGTCTTGAAGCATTGTGCAAAAGTTTCGGCGTAAACGTTTGAGCGTGTGAACGTTGCTGAATATCGGCGCGGGGGCTTTTGGGCTTCCGCGCAGTATTCTTTTAAACAAACAGGAGAGGGATATGCGGACATGCGGACGGTTTGGGAATTATTCGGCGGGAATACGGGCGGGGAGATAATTGTTTCTCCCGGCGAATATGCGGGACCGCTCGTCGTTGACAAGGCGTGCACTATAAAAGGAAATATGTCCGTTATATGGGCGGACAGCGGACCTGTGCTTGTCATAAAGGCGGCGGGCGTAAAGATCGAAAACCTTAGAGTTGAGGTAACGGGAAACGGCGAATTTACGGCGATAAGCTCGGAATATCCTGATACAAAGCTCGTAAATGTCGAGGTTCGCGGAAACGTAAAGGGAATACTTGGCGAGGCTGAATGCTGGGAGCTTCCGAACGTAATTTCTCTCGGAGATTTTTCCGCGGAAGAAGAGAACAGGTTCCGCGTGAAAATAAACGCTGCGGGAAAAGCAACTCTCGAAAGCAGGGCGAAAGCTCTGACGATCGCTCCCGTTGAACTTGAAAAAGGGGAGAACTTTGTTCTTCTGACGGCTGACGCACTGAAAGACAACACTATTCTTTACGGAGAAATTATGGTACATACCGCCGTGTCGCGGAGAATTTACGTTATGGGAAAAGCTCGCGCGGGCGCGCCGAAATACGGCATCCTCGAAGCCCCTGCAATTGAACATAACAAACCCTCCGAAAGCATATCTTCAGCGCCTCCGACGGACGTTATTCCTGTTGAGCAAACTATTGAACATAACATAAACGAGAACATAAGCGACATAAAGCAGGCGAAAAAAGGTCAGCGTATTCCGATAAGCGAGCTGGGTTCTTCTCTTGTAAAGATAGTCTTTAAGCATAAAAGCGATGACAAGAGCATAGAAATAGACGGATATGCCTTTTTACTCAGGGAAAACGGAAAGGTCATGAAAGACGAGGACCTTGTATTCTTCGGAAATCCCGAAAGCCCCGACAAGTCAGTCAGAACGGGAAACACCGAGCCTTTTATCGAAGCCGACCTCGAAAAGACGGAGCCTGATATAGCTAAGATAGCCGTTTGTTTTTCGGTATACGGCGATACGCAGAAAAACATTTCCTCGGTAAAAGAGCCTGCCGTGCGTATTTTCGGCGGAGGAAAAGAAATGTACGGGTTTGAACTTAACGGTCTGTCCGACGAAAAAACGTTTGTGGCTGTCGAGCTTTATAGGTATAAAGGCGAATGGAAGCTGAACTTTGTCGGCGCGGGATATAAAAGCGGACTAAAGAAGCTGTGCGAGAGCTACGGCGTGGAAGTCGCAGAAAGCCCTTAGAGGTAAGAGGCAGGAAGCAAGAGCAAACTAAATTTACATTATATAATAAAATAATTTCAGGAGCGGTATAATGACAGAAATTTCTCGCGCCCGGCTTCAGTATATGGTGGGCGGTCTTTTGTATACGCCTGCGGTTACAGAGGGCGTGGCTGAAAAAATAGAAAACGGAGCGTTTCGGTGTCTTACGTCAATTGCGTTCTGCCTTGAAGATTCGATAAGGGACGAGGCGCTTGAAAAAGCGGAACAGGAGCTTTTAAAAACGCTTGGTGAAATGAAACGTTTATCAAAGTCCCCGCTTGTTTTTATCCGTATAAGAACGCCCGAACATCTTTTGCATATTCACGGGCTTTTCAAAGAGTATTACGACGTAATAACGGGATATGTTTTGCCGAAATTCGACTTGTCGAACTGCAGCGAATACAGCAAGATAATAACGGAAATAAACTTAAACTGCTCGAAGCCCGTTTACATAATGCCCATACTCGAAAGCAGAATGATCGCAGACACTTTGAGCAGAGCGGAAACTCTCGGGAAAATAAAAGACTGTCTTGACAAAATAAAGGACTATGTCCTTAATGTAAGAGTCGGCGGGAATGATTTAAGCAATCTTTACGGTCTAAGGCGAAGCACGGACTGTACGATTTATGACATGGGAGCGGTAAGAGATATCCTTATAGACATAATAAACGTTTTTGTGCCCGAATATGTGGTTTCGGGCGCAGTCTGGGAATATTTCGGAGAAAACGAAAACGAGCCTTGGGCGTTAGGTCTTAAAAAAGAATTAGCCCTCGACAGGCTGAACGGTTTTATCGGAAAGACCGCTATCCACCCCTCACAGCTCCCGCTTATATATGAAAGCATGAAAGTAAACAAAACCGACTATGAGGATGCTCTGAAAATTCTCGGCTGGAAGTCCGATACTCTCGGCGTAGAAAAAAGCGCAGACGGAACAAGAATG
This sequence comes from uncultured Clostridia bacterium, assembly GCA_947627205.1. GTDB lineage: Bacteria > Bacillota > Clostridia > Oscillospirales > Ruminococcaceae > CAG-115. The sequence goes on from CANQVE010000003.1 coordinate 65,511, forward strand.
AACGAGGAAAAATGCCACGGGAAATGGGCGCTGAAAACTGCCATGCTCGGGGAAATATACGGTTTAAAAGAATAAAGGTGATGTTATGAAAAAGATAATGGCGGTGCTGGCGCTGTCTTTGGGCGTTCTGCTTTCGGGCTGTAAAAGCGAGCCGACAATTGCCGACAATTATTCGTCGGTATCGTCTGTTGTACAGAGCAGTTCTGACAGTTTTAGTTCATCTTCTGCCGTAAGCTCGTCAAGGCAAAGCGCTTCTGAAAGTTCAAGCTCATCTGTTTTGAGCAGTTCTTCATCTTTTAATTCAATGTCAAGTTCTGCAAGTTCATCTTCATCATCAAGTTTATTTTCAAGTTCTTCTTCAAGTTCATCTTTACGCTCGTCATCAAGCTCAATTTCAAGTTCATCATCAACAAAAAGCACGCAGACTTCAAGCCAAGCTCCAAAACCGCAAAACCCCGAAACGTATGACGAAAAAGCAGAACGCCTGCTTTCGGAAATGTCGCTTAGGGAAAAGGTCGGACAGCTTTTCATTGTGCGCCCCGAAGCGCTGGTTTCTCCGACAAAAGACCTTTCGGCGGGCTATAAGAGCGTTACGGCATTGTCCGAAACGATGAAAAGCAATTTCAAAAAATATCCCGTGGGCGGTGTGGCGCTGTTTTCGGCGAATATCGTTTCTCCGAGTCAGATAACTTCGTTTAACAAAGCTCTTTTGAATTTGTGCGAGATACCGCTGTTTATCGCCGTTGACGAAGAGGGCGGCAGAGTAGCGAGGCTAGCAAACAACGACAGCTTCGGGCTGAAAAAATACGAGAGCGCGCAGGCTGTCGGGAACAGCAATAACAGCGCGGACGCTCTCGAAATGGGAAATACGATAGGCGGATATCTGAAAAAATACGGTTTTAATATGGACTTTGCGCCCGACGCGGACGTTTTTACAAATCCCGATAACACCGTAATAGGCGACAGGGCGTTTTCTACCGATGCGGAAATCGCCGCGAAAATGGCTAAAGCTATGGCGCAGGGACTTAAAAACAACGGCATTATCCCCGTCTACAAGCACTTCCCCGGTCACGGCGACACAAGCGAGGACAGTCACACGGGCGCGGCTTTTGCAAATAAAACAAAAGAGGAAATGGAAAAGTGCGAGTGGCTCCCGTTTATGGGCGCAGGGGAGCTTGACGGCATTATGGTCGGGCATATTTCAACGCCGAAGATAACGGGCGATAATACTCCCGCGACGCTTTCGGAGAAAATGGTTACGGAAATTCTGCGCGGGGAGCTTGGGTTTAAAGGGCTTGTAATAACGGACGCGCTTGGAATGGGAGCGATAAAGGGCGAAAAGGACTATGCCGTAAGGGCGGTACTCGCGGGGTGCGATATACTGCTTATGCCCGATAATTTATCTGAGGCATTTGAGAGCGTAGTAAACGCCGTAAACAGCGGTGTAATTTCCGAGGAGCGCTTAGATGAAAGCGTGTTGAGGATTTTAAAATTCAAGGTAAGGTTACCGGAGGTAAGAGGTTAAAATGTAAGCGCATTATCCGCCTTACGGCGGATAATGCTGTAAGAATTTCAAGGAGCTTTTGGAAAAAAGTTTTTTGGTTTTCGGAGAAAGAAGCAAGAGGCTAGAGTATAAACCCTAGCCTCTTTTTTCTTTTTTATGCGTAATATTCAGCGGACTGCCTTTCGGCTCTTACTGACTACTGTACCCTGTCTCCTGTCAACTGACAACAGCGCCGACCTCTTTTATGCTGTTAAAGCAGAGCCTTTTAGTATGTGGTAGAGGAAGAACTCTTCATCAAATATACAATGGTAAGTATATTTCCCAAAAGCGCAAGTATAACGCCTGCCCACATGAAATAAAAACCAACGCTGTAATTATATAACTCATGTAGACCGCTCATATTGATGTTTATGAAAATATTCATCACTATTAGAAATATTGAGCCCGTGATGGCCGCTTTCATCTTTCCGCGCAATGTACTTATAACTGCCTCTACAAGGAATATCCCGAATATAATAAAGTTTCGGATAAGCCCTCCTACGTTGCTTTCAGCGATAGTACTGAGCTCTGTAGCCATTTTTATCACGGTGAAAAAATTAAGATTGCTATAACCCAATATCTCGAGCTCCACGCGATATTCGGCATTTGCCGTATAAAACGGCAGGAAAACGCCTATAAGCGCCAGAAGATAACCGCCAAGCGCCACAAAGACCGGTATAGGAATTTTTTTCATAGATTACCTCCAATTGAAATTTAGCTGATACGAATACTGATCGTGAAAATTTCACATATCTTTCACATTATACACCCTTTTGATAATAATGTCAAGAGCTGTAAGAGCTAAGATATAAGAAAAATTTACAGGCTGTTTCCAATTTTTAGCTCGTATGTTTCCCATTTGTTTATATAATCGTCAATAAACGGCGTTATATCGCCGTCTTTGCTTGTAGTCTCATCATACACGCCGACGACGTAAAAGCCTGCTTCTTTTGCGGTCTTTGCGGAAGTTATGGTGTCCTCAAACACCGCGCACTCCGATATATCCGCACCCAGACGCTCTGCGCACTGCAGAAAAATATCGGGCTTTTCCTTAAACGCTCCCGCCTCAAAGCAGTCTATCATAAACTCCATATAGTCCATAAGCGGTGTTTTTGAAACGAAAGGCTCGCTTACGTCCTTTCTTGTCGCGGTCGCTATACACATCTTTACGCCTCGGCGCTTTGCATTTTCGAGAAATTCAAGAACGCCGTCCTTTAAATTGACTTCATTCCGATAATGCCCGCGCATATTATCAAAAACTTCTTCCCATTCTTCGGCGGTGGTGCGCGAGCTTACGCCTGCAACTGCACATTCCTTTCTCCAGAAGCTCATGCTGTCGCAGAGCGTTCCGTCCATATCGAATATGTAAAACTTTTTCATAGACTTCTCCGTTCTTGTTTACTGTTTACATTATACATTATTTTTCGTCATTTGTAAAGTGTTGAATTTTTTTACAAAAAATGCACACTTTTTTCTGTAATATGTTATAATAAATAGTATGTAACAAAAAGCAATCTAAGCGCTGAAAGGACAAAATAATGGTCAGAATACGAAATCTGAAAAAATCATACGGCAAATTCCCTGTGCTTCGCGGGCTGAATATGGACATCAACGACGGCGATGTTTACGGCTTTCTCGGAAGAAACGGCTGCGGAAAGTCTACAACGATGAACATAATCGCCGACGTTATCCCGAAAGACGACGGGGATATAGAGCTTGGCGGAGGAAAGCCCATAACCATAGGCTATCTTCCCGAAAGCCCGACTATCTTCGGCTATATGACCGCGAGAGAATACCTCGGATATATCGCCGCCTGCGCGGAGTATGACGGAGATATCAGCAACAGAGTTTCGGAAGTTCTCGATATAGTCGGGCTTCTTAACGCCGCGGACAGACGCGCAAAGGGATTTTCGCGCGGAATGACGCAAAGACTCGGAATGGGCGCGGCTATCATCAAAAAGCCCGATTTGCTCATTTTCGACGAACCGACTTCTGCGCTTGATCCTCAAGGCAGACTTGAGGTTATTGAAATAATAAACCGCCTTAAAAACCTCGGAAGCACTATAGTTCTTTCAACGCATATCCTCTCGGACGTTGAGAGAGTGGCGAACCGCATAGGCATAATGAACGGGGGAGTTCTTGCGGAAGAGGGTTCTCTGCGCGAGATACTGAAAAGGCACGGCGGCGACGTTATCAACCTCCGCGTCAGAAACCTTACACAGGAGGGAAAAATAGCGCTTTTAAAAGTCGATTTCGCAAGAGCGGAATATGACAACAACATCGGTCTTTTCCGCTTTGGAACGGAAAACGCGGAGGACGCTTCGCGCAGGCTGATAAAAATACTTTCCGACAACGACATGACCGTCGAGAGCTTCAATATCGGAACGGCTACTCTTGAAGAAGTTTTCAAAAAGGTGGTGGGCTGAAATGCAGTTCAAATATTGTTTTAAAAAAGAATGGTCACAGTTTTCGAGGACATTCAGGCTCCTTGCGCTCGTTTTGATATTTTTCGCAATGTTCTTGTCTTATCCCGCGCTTTTCGGTTTTGCAGGCTCAGTTCTTAATCAAGATTTTACCGAAAGCCCGTCCATAGAAGAATCGGCGGTCGTTTCCCTCAATACGGTCAAAACTTCTGCCAATGACATTATGTCCGAAATAGATATGGACGCGATGATGGATATGTATTCCGACGCGGGAATTATGTTCGGAACTACCGTAGTCCTGACGCTGCCGAGCTGTGTGCTTGTTGCAATGCTTTTGTTCATGTCCGCGGCGGGAGGAGAGCAGAAAAAGAGGGCGATGATAGTTCCCCTGAGCAGCGGGCTTAAATTTAAAAACTACCTTATCCCAAAGTTTATTATCTACCCTCTTTTCGCATTTGCGATAACTTTCCTCAGCACGGTATTTGCGGGAGTTACCTGCAATATCATTTTCCCGAACAATCATACGCCGGCGGTAAATATGCTTGTTGCGGCGCTCCTTGCTGGAATTTATGTCATGTTTATAGTGACCGTTCATCTTTCGCTCGGACTTTGCACTTCGCGCCCGGGAATTATGGCGGCGGCTATTTATGTCGGATCGTCTGTCGTTCAAAGCCTTTTGCAGGGCTTCGGCATAACCGAATACCACCCGTTTGCGATAAGCTCAATGATAAGCGATATGCTGATGATGCCCGAATATTCTTTTGCGGACAATATGATGAATATTATCGTAACGATCGTAATTTCAATTGCCGTGTGCATTGTGATGTTCTTCCTTGCGCTCGGAGTTCTCAATGCGAAAAAGATAAACAACCGCGAAGAGATAAAGCCCGAGTTCTGAAAAACTTCCGAATATAAACAAGCGGGACTTCATAAATTTATGATAATCTAATGCATATAAAGGAGAAAGAAAATGGCAAAGTATTTCGGAACGGACGGTTTCCGCGGGGAAGCAAACAAGGGGCTTACCGTTGAACACGCCTTTAAGATAGGGAGATTTTTGGGATATTATTACAGAAATCAGCGCAGGAGATGTCAGGTAGTTATAGGAAAGGACACCCGCAGAAGCTCGTATATGCTCGAATTTGCGCTGACGGCGGGACTTACGGCTTCGGGCGCGGACGCTTATCTTCTCCATGTAACGACAACGCCGTCGGTCTCTTATGTTGTAAGAACGGACGACTTCGACTGCGGAATAATGATATCCGCTTCGCACAATCCCTTTTATGACAACGGCATAAAGCTCTTCAACTCGCGCGGCGAGAAAATGGACGATACTGTTATAACCGAGATTGAGCGTTATCTTGACGGGGAGATACCCGAAGTACCTCTTGCGACGGGAAAGGACATAGGACGCGCTTCGGACTATTCCGCGGGAAGAAACCGCTATATAGGCTATCTTATTTCACTTGCGGTACATTCATTCAAAGGAAAGCGTATCGGGCTTGACTGTGCGAACGGTTCGGCGTTTACTGTCGCAAAGAGCGTTTTTGACGCGCTCGGCGCGAAAACGTATGTCATAAATCAAAAGCCCGACGGCTACAACATAAACACCGCCTGCGGCTCTACGCATATCGAGGGGCTTGTTTCGCTCGTAAGGGAAGAACAGCTCGACTGCGGATTTGCGTTTGACGGTGACGCAGACAGGTGCATTGCGGTAGACGAAAATGCAGAAGTTGTAGACGGCGACAAAATTCTGTATATATGCGGAAGTTATCTGAAAGAAACGGGTAAACTTGACAAAAACACCGTCGTTACGACTGTTATGTCGAATTTAGGACTTTACAAGGCGTTTGACGAGCTGGGGATAAGCTATGAAAAGACCGCTGTCGGAGATAAGTATGTATACGAATGCATGAACGAACACAGCTATATCCTCGGCGGGGAGAACAGCGGGCATATTATTTTCAGCAATTATGCCAACACGGGCGACGGCATAATAACGGCGCTGAAGATAATGCAGGTGATATGCGCGAAGAAAACTACGCTTTCACAGCTGTGCAAGGGAATGACGGTATATCCGCAGATACTGAAGAATGTCAGAGTGACTGACAAGAACGCAGTTTTAAACGACACAGACGTTCAGAACGCAGTAAAAGCCGCGGAAGAAGCCCTCGGAACGGACGGCAGGGTTCTGGTAAGACCGTCGGGAACAGAACCGCTTTTGAGGATAATGACCGAAGCAAAGACAAAAGAGCTTTGCGAGAAGTATATTGAGGATATTGAAAAGGTCGTAAGGGAAAAAGGCTTCGTGCTGGAGTGATAATAAAAAGGCAGGAAAGATCCTGCCTTTTTCCTGTTTTATAGGTACATTGCCGAAAGGAAGTTCGCTTATTAATTTCGTTGTTTTGACTTAAAGGCACGCAGCCGCAACAAATTCCTACACCCAAACGCGTTCCGAGCTGACGGACGCCGCGCCGTTTCGCAGCTTCGCCGCGACCAGAGGGCAAAAATTTTTTGAAAAAAATTTTTTACCTCTGGACTCCCTTTTCAAAAAACTTTCGTGCGACGCCCGTTAGGTCGTTTGAAAACTTAAAGCGCTTTTCCGCTCAAAACAGCTTCTTGCCTCTTGCTTCTAACTTCTAGCCTCTAGTTAAACTTTCTTCACAAACTCGGAGAGCAAGTCCGACATTTTTACCTCTTGTACTTTCGCGTCTGCCGCGCCTTTTCCCGAAACTCCGACAAAAAACTCGTCTAACTCTATCGCCGCCGTATCGGGAACGCTGTTTGCGGGAATAGTCCTCATATCCCGCGTTATGCCTATACCGAGGCGCTTTAAAAACGCTTCTTTCTTTACCCATATCCGCAGAAAATCTTCGGTCGATTTTATTTCATTCCGCTCGTCACTTGAAAGTGCACGCTCGTATATCCGCTCGTTTACTTCTCTCTCCCTGCTCTCGATATCGACGCCTATTTCCTTTTCTTCCGAAAATGCAACGGCTATTGCGCCCTTTGTATGCGACAATGAAAAGAACAATCCGCCGTCCTTTAAATACGGCTTTCCGTAGCTCCCCTTTGCAAACGACAGCTTTTTCATAGGCGTGCCTGTCCGCTTTTCAATTTCTTTAAGCAATAACAGCCGCGACAAAAGCGCGTTTATCCTGTCGGTATCTCCCGCTTTTTTCATAACAGATTTTCTCCTCGCGCCGTCAAGACAGCCGAGATATCCCGAAATTTCTTCCCATGCCGTGTTTCCCGTCTTTAAAACCAGAATTTCCATATTTACCTCTTATTTCACATTTCAACTTCTATCTCATTTACATCTTTGAGAATTTCCGCAGGTATATAATTTCCCGAAAGTTTTTCGCCGTTTATTGTCACAGCCTTTACGCCGTGCTGTGAGCCGTTAGGATTTGATACCTTTATATCAAGGAGCTTTCCGCGAAAACGTTTTTTCATTGAAAACTCTTTCCATTCGCCCGGTATTGACGGATCTATCTTTATTCCGTTTGCGTCGGGTATAAGTCCTAAAATTCCCTCTACAGTTCCCACCATAACGGTAGAAGCCGTTCCCGTAAGCCAGTGAACATGCGCTCTGCCCGCAAACGCGCTGTCCTTGCCCTCGACAAATTGTCCGTATACATACGGTTCAAGAACGCGTTTTTCGGCAATGTCGTTGTAAGTTGCGGGAGAAGCCTCTTTCCAATATTTGTATGCATTGTTTCCTCTGCCGAGCTTTGCTTCTGCGAGAATAAGCCAGCCCTGGGGCTGTGAGAAAATGCCCGCGTTTTCTTTTACGCATACGTTATAGCAGTGCATAAGCGCGCCCTCAAACGCATGATCTACATACGGCGGATACATTACCATTGCGCCGTATGGGGTGTTAAGCTCGCGTTCAACACTGTCAAGCGCTTTTTCTCCGCGCTCCTTTCCCGCAAATCCCGAAATTACAGCCCAACTCTGGGGATTGAGCCACATAGAGGCTTCGGGATCGGTATGCTGTCCGATAATTTCGCCCGTTTCACGGTAACCGCGAATAAACCTGTCGCCGTCCCAGCAGTTGTCAAGTATCCTGCTTAAACGCCCGTTTATCTCGTCTAGGTATTTTATATATTCCCCGTCGTTTTCAAGCTCCGCAAACTCGCGCATTATCTTTATCGCATACACAAGCTGAAACGCCACAAACGTGCTTTCGCCCTTTTTGCCGAGCCTCAAACAGTCGTTCCAGTCGGCGTGAAGTCCCGCGGGCATTCCGTGTGCGCCGAGGTTGTTCATTGAAAAGCCTATCGCGCGCTTTAAATGCTCATATACCGAGCCTTTCTCGCCGTTGTTCGCGAAAAGTATTTCCTCATCAAGAAACGCTCTGTCTCCGCTCTCGCCGATATACTTGTATACAGTAGGAAACAGCCACAGCGCGTCGTCCGCGCGGTAGGACGGGTGTCCTGTTTCGCGGACATAGCTCTCGTCGTCGGGGGTGTTTTCCTCTCCCGCTTTGTGGGTGTATTTAACGAGCGGAAGCCCCGCGCCGTTTGTAACCTGCGCCGAGAACATAAACTTTATCTGCTCTTTCGCCTTTTCGGGCGCTAGGTGGATAACGCCCTGAATGTCCTGAACGGTGTCGCGGTAGCCGTAGCCGTTTCTAAGTCCGCAGTAAATAAACGACGCGGCTCTCGACCATGTAAATGTTATAAAACAGTTGTAGCTGTTCCAGACATTCACCATATTGTTGAAATCATCATCGGGAGTTTTGACTTGAAGATTATTGAGCTTTGAATGCCAGAAAGTTTTAAGCTCGGAAATTTCCCGTTCGACAGTGCCTTTTTCGGCATATCCTGCGATAATTTCTTTTGCTTCGTTCTCGTCTTTCTGTCCGAGGATATAAACTATTTCCCGCGTTTCTCCCGCTTTAAGCTCAATATCGCTCTGCAATGCACCGACAGAGTTTCCGCAGAAATTAAGCTCGTTTGAAAGCCCGTTTTCAATTCCCACAGGATTTGAATAACTCCTGTAATTTCCGAGGAATTTCTCTCTGTCCCCGCAGTATGCCGAAACTTCCGCGCCCGAAACGCCGAAAAACCTCGATATCCCGCCCTCTGTTTCATTTTCGCGCTGGAGAATGAAGTTGCCCTTGAAATAAGTGTGAGTGATAAAAAGCGTGTATTGAAGATTTACGCCGTCCTGCTCGTAATTGTTGTCGTTTACAAATTCGCAGACGCCTGTTACGGACAGCTTTCGGGGCTTTTCGTCATTGTTTGTTATCTTTAAAGCCCAGACCTCGTAGGTCTTGTTCTGCGGAACATAATAGCTCGTTTCGGTCTTTATATTGTCATACTCCGAAGAAATGACAGTATAGCCCGTTCCGTGACGGCATTCGCTTTTATACCTTTCAAGGCTCTTGCAGACGGGCGACCACGAGCCGCTCCAGTATTCTCCGCTTTCGCCGTCCTTGATGTAGATGTATCTGCCCGGCTTGTCGTTTGACATGGTGTTAAAGCGCTGGCGCAGTATCCTGCCGTTTGCTCCGCTTTTCTCAAAACTGTAGCCGTCGGCGTTGTTCGATATCATAGCGCCGTATTCGGGAGAACCGAGATAGTTTACCCACGCCGCGGGAGTATCGGGTTTTGTGATGACATATTCCTTGTTCAGCTCGTCAAAGTGACCATAGTTCATAATGTTTTCTCCTTGTTTTCAAATTCATCTTAATATAATTATACCGCATTTCAAAAAATAAACAAGGGCGGTAATTTATACAAATTATCCCGCTAAAAATTGTGCAATATGACATCTCGCAAAAAACTATTGTAATTCTCGCCGAATTGTAGTATAATGTTTATGTAAATTTATTGCGAAAGGAATTATTAAAATGAATATTCTTATAGTCGGCGGAGGCGGCCGCGAACACGCAATTGCTTACGCTCTTAAAAAATCACCGAAAGTTGAAAAACTCTACTGCGCTCCGGGAAACGCGGGTATTTCGAGAATTGCCGAGTGCTTCCCCGTAAAGGCGACGGAAATTGACGGGATAGTTGAGCTTGCAAAAAAGCTGATGCCCGATTATGTCTTTGTTGCGCCCGACGATCCGCTCGTAATGGGAATGGTAGACAGGCTAAATGAAGCAGGCTTCAAGACTTTCGGTCCCCGCGCAAATGCCGCGATCTTAGAGGGAAGCAAGGCTTTTTCAAAATCCCTTATGAAAAAATACAATATCCCTACGGCGGCTTATGAAACGTTTACGGACGCGGAAAAGGCTGTCGCTTACATAAAGGAAAAGAACAGCTATCCCGCTGTTATAAAATGCGACGGGCTTGCGCTCGGAAAGGGCGTAATTATCGCACAGAATTTTGAGGAGGCAAAGGCTGCCGTAAAGTCCATGATGATAGACCAGAAGTTCGGAAAGAGCGGCGCGGAAGTCGTTATCGAGGAGTTTATGCGGGGCGTTGAAGTAACAGTCCTTGCGTTTACGGACGGAAAGACCGTAAAGCCTATGATATCTTCAATGGATCACAAGCGCGCTCTTGACAATGACGAGGGACTGAACACGGGCGGAATGGGAACTATCGCGCCCAACCCGTTTTATACAAAAGAAATTGCCGAAGAATGTATGAAAAATATCTTCGTTCCGACAATAAATGCCATGCGGGCGGAGGGCAGACCTTTCAAGGGCTGTCTGTATTTCGGGCTTATGCTGACAGATGAGGGCGCAAAGGTCGTAGAGTATAACTGCCGTTTCGGCGATCCCGAAACGCAGGTCGTTCTTCCGCTTCTTGAAACGGATCTTGTTGACATAATCGAAGCGATTTACGAGGAAAGACTTGACAAACTTGACATAAAGTGGAGCGGAAATTCCTGCGCGTGCGTAGTTATTGCGAGCGGAGGTTATCCCGAAAAATACGAAACGGGAAAAGAAATTTCGGGTATTGACGAAAACGGTCAGCTTTCGGACAATTCCGCGTTCGTTTATCATGCGGGAACAAAGCTCGAAAACGGAAAATTCCTCACCGCAGGCGGGCGTGTTTTAGGCGTTACCGCGACGGGAAACGACCTGAAGTCCGCGCTTGAAACGGCATATAAATCGGTCGGCGAAATATCTTTTGACAAGGCTCATTTCCGTCATGACATAGGCGCAAGAGCGCTTTCTTTCGACAAAGTATGAACAAGTACAGATTTTGCGCGCCCTGTCATTTCGGGCTGGAGAAAACGCTCGAATTTGAGGTGAAAAAGATAGGCGGAGAGGAAATTTCGGTTTCCGACGGGAAAGTGTGCTTTTCAGGAACAGCGGAGACCTGCGCGAAAGCAAACGTTTTCTTCTCCGTTGCGGAGCGCGTTTATATCATACTCGGAGAATTTAAAGCGACAAATTACGACGACATTTTTTCGGGAATTGAAAAACTTCCGTTGTCCGAATTTATCGGAAGAAACGACGCTTTTCCGAATAACGGTCATTCGATAAATTCCGTGCTTAAAAGCATTCCCGCAGTACAAAAACGCGTAAAGCTGGCAATGGCGAGAAATTTAGGCAGGGCATACGGTCTTGAAAAAATGCCCGAAACGGGAAACGAATGTAAGATACGCTTTTCCATAATGAAAGATATGTTCTCGCTATATCTCGACACGAGCGGCGACGGACTTCATAAGCGCGGATACCGCGCCGTAGGAAACGCCGCGCCGATGAGAGAAACGCTCGCGGCGGGGATAGTCGACTTAGCGCGTGTAAGGGAAAGCGACCTTGTCTGCGATCCGTTCTGCGGTTCGGGAACGATACTTATAGAAAGTGCTCTGAAAGCGCTGGGTATAGCGCCGGGGCTGAAACGGCGCTTTGCGGGAGAGCGGTTTATGTTCATTCCCAAAAGCGCATGGAAAAATGCCCGCGAAGAAGCCCGCTCGCTTATAAAAGAGAGTTCCGATTTCAGGGCGGTAGGTTTCGACAGCGATCCCGAATGTGTAAAACTGACGCTTGAAAACGCTCAAAAAGCTGGCGTATCGAATTTTATTTCGGCAAAGGTACGCGATATCAAAGATTTTTCACGCTCGGAAATTCCCATGAAAATAATCACAAACCCGCCCTACGGCGAGAGGCTTTTAGATATAGAACAGGCTCGCAGTATATACAGAATAATGGGCGAAAAACTTCTTCCTCTTGAGAATGATCAGCTTTATGTCATCACTTCCGACGAGGAGTTTGAAAAGCTGTTCGGAAAAAAGTGCGACAAAGACCGAAAGCTGTATAACGGAATGATAAAAGCTCGGCTTTACTCTTATTATAAGTAATATGAAAAATCACTCTACCCCTGCATACCAAGGCGCGGAGCTGTTTTCCGCTCTGGTATTTACCTGCGCCATGAGCGCGGCGCTTATGTATACGATATGCAACAGCGTTGTCTTTCAGACAACGTGTATAATGACTGCGCTCACTTTCGGAATTTATATGGTGTTTTACGCGCTGAGAAAGAAAAAAGCGTATGCGTTTTTCGCGTTTCTGGCGTGCTTTTTTGCTGTCACCATTATGTTTTCGGTGTTTATACGGCTAAGCCGTGTAAGCCCTGTCGATTTTCTTTTCAGGGCTTCGGAATATTACGACACGGCTATGGCGGCGGCGTTTATTCCTCTTTTCTCGTTTATAATCGGATTTCCGACGGCATATTTCAGCGTTTATATTCCGCGCCCCGCGTTTTTGCTCCTGCCTGCGTTTATTCCGCTTCTGCTTTCGGCAAAGACTTCAAACGGACTTCCCGCGGGATATGTTGTATTTATGGCGGTAGGATATGCGCTGGTCATACTCGGCGTTTCGCGCCCCGAATTTCCGAAAGAGAACGTTTATTTTGACGATAAGAAGTCACGGTTTGAGCGTCTGGGCGCTCTGGGAATTTTCGGGCTGGTCATAGCAGCCGTCATTTACTGCGTTCCGAGAAGCACCGAAACGCCTCTCGGCGATTATCTCGACAATGCATTTAAAGTCCGCTCGACGTTCTTTGCGGGAAACGGTCTTTCAAACTTTACAAACACAAGCAGTGTAAACCACGGCTCAAACGTTCTGTCCGAGGACGTTTTGTTCTATGCGTCTGCGGATAAGCCGATGATAGTGGACCGCTGGTTTTTCGACGAATATAACGACGACGGACACTGGACAGCTCATAAGGATTATACAACGGGCTGGACAAATTGGAAAACATATAAACAAAACTTAAACACCGCCGTTCTTTCCTCAAAACTGCGCACTGCGGCGGACGACGGCAAACTTGCAGATTATGCCGACCTGCTTAAAACACTGCCTAAGATCCCCGAAGAATACTATTACAATACAAGACAGATGAGGATATTCATAGCCGACAACAGCAACACCCGCGTTGTGATACACCCGAATATGACCGTAGACGCAGTTATACGCGGCTATGACGACAAAATTTATCGGACGCTTATGGATGAAATGTTTACCGACAGAAATTTCGGACAAAATGCGTCCTATACGCTCAGTTATTACGACCAGACGCCCAACAAAGCGCTTATAGACCTTTTCGGGCAGGTAGATATGGAAGAACTTCTTTCTGCGGCGGAAGAGGAGGGCGTTATCTCCGAAGATGAAAAAGAAGCGTTTCTGAGCGAAAGAAATCAGGCTTCGGAATATCTCGGGAAAACGCTTGAAGAGCCTATAAGTCCGAAAATCGTTGAGCTTGCAAATGAGATAACAGACGGGCTTTCTTCGGACTATGAAAAAGCGCTGGCTATAGAAAAATGGTTCGGCGAGGCAAGATTTGTATACGACCTCGATTTTATTCCGAGAGAAACGACCGCAGAATATTTCCTGTTTGAGAGCAGGCGCGGTATTTGCACGGACTTTGCTTCGGCGGCGGCTCTGCTTATGAGGGCGGCGGATATCCCGACGAGATACGGCGAGGGGTTCGTGCTTGATTCGGATAATATGAATGAATACGGATATTATGCGGTAAAAGCCGCCGACGCCCATGCTTTTGCAATGGGATATATAGAGGGCTACGGCTGGCTCGAAATTGACGGAACAAAATATGCAATGGCTGTGGGCGAGGCAGAGGACAATTCCATAATTCCGTTTATTCTGCTTATTATCGCGGTAATTCTCGGAACATTGGCGTTTATTTTCAGAGAAAGGCTGGCGGAAGTGATATTTGCCGTTGGCATTTGTTTCAGGAGCGACAGGGGAAAAATACGCGCCGTTTATCTCAGGACAAGGAAACTTGCCTGCAAAATTGCAGACAAAGATCCGAAAAGCACAACTTCCGAAGAAGTGCGCGGTATAATCTCAAATTCGCTTATGCTCGGAACGGAAGCCGAAGAAATAACCTCTTCTGCGGACGCACTTTTCTATAATGATACCGTAGATCCGCGCGCAGGCAAGCTGTATGCCGACTATAAGAAAATAGTGAAAATGAAACGAAAAATGAGGAAGTGAGAAAATGACGCACATAGGAAGCTATATACAGATATTATTGCTTAGCGCGGTATTTCTCATTTTCATAAGCGGAGATATGGGCTGGGCGCTTATTTACACGGCGGGAGCGATAATCGTTATATCTGCCGTACTGCTGTTATTGTCGAAAAAGCATTTTTCCGTAAAACTTAATGAGCTTTCGGGAACGGCGAATGTCGGCGAAAAAGTCGAGTTTGAAATAACGCTTAAAAAAACGGGCTTCTGCGTTTTGCCGTTTATTGAAATCTGCGTTGAAACAGGGAGCAGTATAAGGCTTAGAACGTCGCTTGTATTCAGAAATTCCGCCGTTGTAAAAGGGAGCTTTCGCGTAAACCACAGCGGGCTTAACAGGATAAAGCTGACGAACGTCATTGTCCGCGACTTTGCGGGACTTTTACAGCTTGATATACCGTTCGCCGAGGAAACGCAAAAAGGCGTTCTGCCGAAAAATGTCGATTATATCGGACCGGAGGTATTTCCGAGCGTTCTGCCCGACGACAGCGGAGATACCGAAGAGGGAACGAGCGTTTTGAGAGGCGGGCTTCCCGGGTATGAACACAGAGAGTATGTGGCGGGAGATCCTTTAAGGAGAATTGATTATAAGCTGTCGGCAAAGAAAGATAAGCTGATGATAAGGCTTGATGAAAGCACGGGATATTCTTCGACAAACCTTTATATAGAAAAGAACGGGCTTCCCGGGTGCTGTGACAATGCGTTTGCGCTTGCGGGAAAGCTGGTTATGCACGGAGGAACGGTCAAGATAACGCATAAAGACGACAGCTTTACGGCTGCAACGCCCGAAACGCTTGTAAAAATGCGGGAGTGGCTGGCATTCAGAGAGTTTGCCGCAGACAGCGAAACGGAGTATTCCTTGCCCGAAGATACGAATGTTATTTTTTCGGGGAACGGAGAAGTCAGCGTAAGGGCTAAGTACTGATAGAGGTTAGAGGTTAGAAGATAGAGGCTAGAAACTGTTTCGAGCGGTGAACAACGTTTAACATCAAAACCGCCGTTCGGGCGGCGACACGAAAGTTTTTTGAAAAGGGATTCCAAAGGGAAAAAATTTTTTTCAAAAAATTTTTCCCCTTTGGCAGGGGCGCGGGGACGGAGTCCCCGCAAACGCGTTAGCAAGCGCATCAGATTAAATTCCTGCGGCATTTAATCTGGGGTGTGGGGAAAACAAGAGTTTTCCCCACATTGCCGTTTTAAAAACCGTGTTTTTAAAACGGCAATCCTAAAAGAGGTTTTGAGCGGGAGAGTTCCTAGGAAATGCAACTACATAGGAGCTGTTACATTGAAATTATCTCGCTCAATATCAACCCCAGGCACCGCCCGAAGTCCATTCTCGGTATATCCTCGTTTGCTATGATGTCGGAGCGGAAAATCGCTGCGCC
This sequence comes from uncultured Clostridia bacterium, assembly GCA_947627205.1. Lineage (GTDB taxonomy): Bacteria > Bacillota > Clostridia > Oscillospirales > Ruminococcaceae > CAG-115. The sequence continues at coordinate 81,309 of CANQVE010000003.1, forward strand.
GTCGAGCGTTACGAGATATTCTCCCAGAAACTGACCTTTTTCAACGGGAGCTTCTGCCTGCTCTACAAACGTGTATTCATATTCGACTTTGCCTGCACTGCCTTTCGGTATCACACATTCAACGCCCTGCTGTTCAATTATGGGAACTATCTCCGATTTGGCTCCGCGCACGACCTTTATCGGCAGGAGCTTTGAAGTGTCCTGCTCGGGAGTGAATTTCTGATAGTTGTCAAAGCCGTAGTCTAAAAGCTCCTCGCACCTGTCAAAGCGCTCCTCGTCGCTGTCACAGCCGAGCGCAACAGCTATATACCGCATGTCTTTTCTGTCGGCGCATACAGAAAGACAATATCCCGCGTTGTCCGTTGTTCCCGTTTTTCCGCCGACAATGCCGTTATAATATCTTACGAGCTTGTTTGTGTTTACAAGCTGTGTTTCTCCTCCGCGAAGATAGTCCAGCCATATCAGCCAATAGCTCCTCAAAACTTCGCAGTTCATAAGCTCGGCGGTTATTATTGCAATATCCCGCGCAGTCGAATAATGCCCGCTTTCGTCATATCCTACGCAGTTTGTATACCGTGTGTTTTTAAGCCCCAGCTCTTTCGCTCTTTCGTTCATCATTTTCACAAACGCCGCTTCGCTCCCTGCGATATGCTCCGCAAGGGCAATGCAGGCGTCGTTTGCCGAGCTTACAACAACCGCTTCTATAAGCTCCGCCGCAGACATCTCCTCTCCCGCTCTGAGCCAGATTACAGAGCCGTCTGCGTCAGAGGCGTTTACGGAGGCTTTTACTTTTTCATCCAGCGACATTTCTCCTCTGTTTAGCGCTTCAGCCACCAGCAAAAGCGTCATGGTCTTGGTTATGGAAGCCATAGGAAGTTTTTTGTCGGGATTTTTCGAGTAGATGACCTGGCCCGTGTTTGCCTCGAAAAGTATCTCGGCTTCTGCTCCGCTTGTTGTTTCGGCATAAGCCGAACTTCGCGGAATGATGATAATGATCATTAAAATTGCACACAGCAGACAGCATATCGTTCTTTTCATTTTCTTCATATCGCACCTCTTATAATGTACCGAATAAAACAGCTGTTGAAAAAATTATTTCCCAAAAATATTTATATATGCCTTGTCTTGATAATTATAACCACTGACCTACTTGCAATTATCGCAGATTTGTGATATAATTATTATGGGGTAGTTTTTAAGGCTCCCGAAAACGTTTTTCTACCGTGTTTCAGAAAGGATAATTTATGAACGATCGTAACGACCGACAGCAAAATTCGGTTTCTAGCGGCGAAATGTTCGTCGGACTGAATTTGCTGAGTAAAATAGGTGTCATATTTATAATCATAGGCGTTATAGCATTTTCCGCGACCTCGGGTTATTATCTGAGCGGCGGAGTAAGAATGACACTGGTTATTTTTGTCGGCATTATAATGCTTATAGCGGGCGAGATATTCTACAGAAAAGGCTCGGTCATATTCGCAAACGCGCTTATTTACGGAGGAATTGCAGAGCTTTTCATCTCGGCTCTTATAGGAAAATTCGGCTTTCAAGTATTCGGCGGCGGAGGCGCGCAGTTTGTGGGACTGTTCGCGGCGGCGGCAGGATTTTTCCTGGCGAACCGCTATAAGTCAATGCCGCTCACTTTTGTTGCGCTTTTCTGCGGGTTGCTTCCGATATACGCCATAGATTCAAACTTTTCGGCTTGTATCTGCCTTTGCTGTCTAATCGCAGAACACGCCGCGGCGGCTGTCACGGCTTATAACAAGGACTACAGACCACTCAATGTCGCGGGCGCGGCTCTTATATGCTATGAAGCAATGATGGTCTCGACGCTGTTTTACGGGACTATGCGCGATGAGCTTAAAATGCCTGCAATTATAATGATACTGTTTGTAATATGCGCGGGCTTTATTTATATGAGCGGCGCGCTTTTAAACGGCGCTCACAGCGACGGCGCGCTTTCGGCTTCGGAAATTGCCGTTGTAATAACAACGCAGGCTTTTCTGATCTTCTTTGCTAACGCAAATCTTTATTTCGCATTCGGAAAAACCGTTGACCTTGTCGCAATGATAGTTTTGGCGCTTATCTACCTCGTCTGCGTTATAGGATTTTCACTGAGGTTTTCTTCAAAATGCATGGCGTCGAATGTGTTTATAAATCTTCTGCTTGCGACGGCGGCATTCTCCGTTCTTACGCTTTTAACAGGCGAAGCTAATTATTATGCTATGCACGGCCTCGCGGCGGCAGTGCTTATTGTCGGTGTTCTTATCGAAAGGAATATGCTTAAAGTCTGGGGATATGTGCTTCTGGGAATTGCAGAAGTAGATTTCTTTATACAGATAGGAATAAACCGCTTTAACGTCATATTCGGAAACGAAGTTAACTATCTCAATAATACGATAATGTATATCGTAAATATAGCCGTCTGGCTCGGAATAATGATATTCTACATCATAAGAAAGAATACCGACGGTATAATATTTAAGGTCTATGCATGCTTTGCGCTTTTCAACACGGGAGTTCTTCTTAGCGTTATAGCCTATAACGATATGTTCCGCGAGCTTATGGGCACGGGAATGAACAGAGGATTTGCAACGCTTATCGTTGTTCTTGTGTGCGCATGCCTGTGGCAGATATTAGGATTTACGTCGGGAAAGATGAGATCCCTCGAAGAGGCAAGTATGCCCGCTTCATTGTCGTTTTACGGTGTGGGACTTCTGTTCCTCGGAATAGCGAACATAATCCGCTCATCGGCAAACAGAAACGAGATAATGCTCGACGGGCTGATGATAGCAATAACCATAGCGGTAAACGTTATTTCGGTGCTTGCTGTTCTGGATATCACAAAGCAGATAAGCGAAAAAGCTCCAAAATTTGCAAAGGCAGTCGGTCTTATCGTTTCTCTCTACGGAGTTATGACGCTTACGACCATTCTCGGAACAAACAACTTTGTCAGATTTACAAGCTATATCGTAAGCATAATTTACATAGTCACCGCGGCGGTCTGGATCTTTATAGGGTTTAAAAAGCTGAACGCCCTGCTCAGACGCTTCGGGCTTGCGCTGGCGCTGTTAGTCTCGGTTAAGCTGTTTTTGTTCGACTTTATACAAGAGGACGCCATGATAAGAACTATCTTGTTCATCGGCTTCGGCGTTACGCTCCTCGGAATAGGTCTGGGATACGGAACGGCAGAACTTAAACTAAGACAAAACAATAAAAAATAGTCTTGACTATTTTGATGATTTGTGTTATAATAATATAGCCTGTTTGAAAAGTTTGCCTTTTTGACGGAAATTATCGGACCGAAACGGCAACTTTTCACATTACAGCCCGTATAAGCTGTATTTGATAATTAAAAGACGTAAAAATTTCTGAAACGGAGTGAAAATATTGAAAAGCAGGATAACAAAGCCCGTGTTTTTTATCGTGTTCTTTCTCATTGTTGCTTTTACATTGCTTTCTACAATGGGTATAAAAACCTATTACGGCGATATAAAGACATCGTATGTATGGGGAATTGACGATATACGCTGGGGAATAGATATACGCGGAGGCGTAAACGTTACGTTCGGCGTTCCCGAGGATTATTCAAAGAATAATCCCGTGACCGAGGACGACTTAAATTCCGCGAAGTCTATAATCGAAATGCGTCTGGTGGATAAAAACATAAACGACTATGAGGTTTATGTGGACGCCGCGACAAACGGAATTATCGTTCAGTTCCCTTGGCAGAGCGACGACACCTCTTTCGATCCGCAGAAAGCGGTAGAGGAGATAGGCGAAACGGCGCTCCTTACATTCCGCGAAAAGCACGAAGTTGACAGCGACGGTCTGCCCTCGGGAGATACAAAGAACATTATCCTTTCGGGCGCGGACGTTGAAAGCGCGTCTGCGGGATATGACAGCGAAAACGATGAATATGTCGTACAGCTGAAGTTTAAGAACAGCGGAACGCAGAAGTTCGCCGAGGCTACCGAAAAGCTCAAGGGCGACACAATTTCTATCTGGATGGACGATATCTGCATTTCCTATCCTACGGTAAACTCGGTAATTACAAACGGCGAAGCGGTCATCTCGGGTTCGTTTACTGCAGAAGAAGCGACTGACCTCGCCAATAAGATAAACGGCGGCGCACTGCCCTTTAAGCTCGAAGTTGAAAGCCTTTCGACAATTTCGCCCATACTCGGTATCGGCGCAAGAGATGCAATGGCGCTCGCGGGACTTATAGCGTTTATCCTTATCGCTATATTCATGATAATCTACTACAGACTGCCGGGATTTGTCGCAGTAATAGCGCTTACAGGTCAGGTTGCGGGAATGTTCGCGGCAATTACGGGATTTTTCGGATTTAACGACGCTTCTTCGCTTACGCTCCCTGGAATAGCGGGTATTATCCTTTCAATAGGAATGGGCGTTGACGCAAACGTAATTTCCGCAGAACGAATAAAAGAAGAACTTAAAGCAGGAAGAACAATAGACGGCGCGCTTAAAAACGGCTTTGCAAGAGGATTTACGGCAATTCTCGACTCGAACCTCACGGTAATAATCGTAGCAGTAATTCTTATGGCTGTATTCGGAACATGGTTCGGAGCGTCTACGGAGGGTACGGTTTATTCGTTCGGCTATACGCTGCTTGCGGGCGTTATAATGAATTTCATTATGGCGTGCTGGGCGACAAGACTTATGACGATTTCGCTCTCTAAGTTCAAGTGTTTCAGAAAACCGTCGTTCTACGGCGTTTCCAGCAGCGAGACGGCTGACATTGAAAAAGGCAAAGACACTGTTTCGAGCATTGAAGTAAAGGCAAAAACAAACGCCGACTTTGTAAGCAAGCGCAAGGTATTCGTAATCATCTCCGCTTGTGCAATAGCGCTTACCGTTATATTCACATTCGTACTCGGAGTAAATGTAGACATACGCTTTAAGGGCGGTACTATAGTCACTTATTCATACGAGGGAAGTGTTGATACAAACGCTATAAGGTCAACGGTCGAGGCTCTGGGTACTCCGAGAGTTACCGTTACAACGGGAACGAGCTTTACCGACAGCAGAAATACTATTTCGATCTCGTTCGCGGCAGATGAAAAAATGGACGACGCAATGCTTCAAAAGGTTTCGGAGGAGCTTGTAAAGAGCTATCCCGACAACAAGATAGTAAACCTTGACACAACGAACGTTTCCGCGTCCGCGGGCTCGCAGTTCTTTATAAGCTGCCTTATCGCGGTGGTTGTAGCGTTTGTACTGCTGGTAGTTTATATAGCGTTCAGATTTAAGAAGATAGGCGGCTGGAGCGCTGGTCTTATAGCAATTATCTGCCTATTGCACGACGTGGCGCTGACATACGCGGTATATGTTTTCGCGGGAATGTCGCTCGACTCAAACTTTATGGCGGTAATTCTGACATTGCTCGGTTATTCGATAAACAACACTATCATCGTTTACGACCGTCTGCGTGAAAACCGCGCAAGGCTCGGCGGAAAAGTATCCGACCGCGAGCTTGTAAACCTGTCGATAAACCAGATGCTCTCGCGTTCGATAATCACTACAGCAACAACCGTAACGGCTATGCTTTCGATCTCAATCGTCTGCACGATTTTGGGAGTAACTTCAATTCTGACGTTCTCAATTCCGCTTGCGTTCGGTATGCTCGTAGGATTTTACTCGTCGCTCTGCCTCGCAGGTCCGCTGTGGATATGGTGGCAGGAGAAGAAAAAGAAAACTGCTAAGTAAATAAAAAGCTCCGCTGAAAAGGCGGAGCTTTTTGTTATTCATAGTGGTAACGGCAAGAGATGATATAAAGTTTATTTTCTTCAACCTTATAAACGAGCCTGTTTAGTTCGTCAATACGTCGACTCCAATAGCCACTTAGTTCATAATTTTAACGGCTCTGCTTTTCCTATACCGTCAAACGGATTTCGCTCTATATCTTTAATAAGCAGGTTTATTCGTTTGAGAGTTTTTTTATCCTCTCCCTGCCAATAAATATAGTCGTTCCACGCCTCATCAGTCCAAATCTTAATCATTGTCCTCTTCCTCTAAAAGCTCGTGTTCCGAAAACTTCCCTGCTTTCAGTTGTGCGATCGAACGCTTTAGGTGAGCAAGGTTTGCAGGGCTGTAGAAATAATCATTTTCGCGGAGCGTAACTTCAAACGGTATACCCTCGCAGCGTATAGTCTGTTTTATGAACATATTGAACGCAGTCGACATATTAAGCCCCAGCGCGCTGAATATCTTCTCTGCTTTCGCTTTATCGTCGCAGTCCATACGCATCGTAACGCTTGTTGTTGCCATAATATCAACTCCTTTCATTATATTATATTTATATTATATTTACATTGTACTTATATTATACATCAATTATCTTATTTTGTCAAGATATTGTAAATAATTTTTAATACAATCTGAAGAGTTCAAGAAATTCCTTGTCAATGCAAAAATAGTACTTGAAAAATTTCCCGCAGAATGTTATAATAAAAGTAACTTTTTTATTTCTGAAAAGCGAGGAAAATTAAATGAAATTAGGAATGGTAGGACTTCCGAATGTCGGCAAGAGCACACTTTTTAACGCCCTGACAAATGCGGGCGCACAGTCCGCAAACTATCCTTTCTGCACGATAGAGCCGAATGTCGGAATAGTGAGCGTGCCGGACGAAAGACTTGACAAGCTGGCTGAAATGTATCACCCCGAAAAATTTACGCCCGCAACGCTCGAATTTGTTGATATCGCGGGACTTGTAAAGGGCGCGTCTAAAGGCGAGGGCTTGGGAAACAAGTTCTTGTCGAATATACGCGAAGTGGACGCTATTGTTCACGTTGTGCGCTGTTTTGAGGACGACAACATAATCCACGTTGACGGAAAGATCGGCGCAAAGCGCGATATTGAAACGATAAACCTTGAACTTATCTTCTCCGACCTTGAAATTCTCGACAGGAGAATTGACCGCGCGAAAAAGGCAATGAAAGGTGATAAGTCGCTCCAAAAGGAAGTTGATTTCTTTGAGAGCCTGAAAGCTCACCTCGAAAACGGAAAGTCCGCAAGAAGCTATGACTATACCGACGAGGAGCGCGAAATGCTCCGAGATACGCCGCTTTTGTCAAATAAGCCCGTTATTTATGCGGCTAATCTGTCCGAAGACGACTTTAAAAACGGCGTTGAAAATAACGAGCAATATAAAGCCGTTGACGAGATTGCCAGAGAAGAACACGCCGAAGTCCTGCCTATCTGCGCGCAGACAGAGGCGGAAATTGCCGACCTGTCGGACGAGGAAAAAGAGCTGTTTCTGGCGGACATGAACCTCGAAAGCTCGGGGCTTGCGAGAATTATAAAAACGGGCTACAGACTGCTGGGGCTTATTTCATTCCTCACAGCAGGCACTCCCGAAGTCCGCGCCTGGACCATAACCAAAGGCACGAAAGCTCCGCAGGCGGCGGGAAAGATACACACCGACTTTGAAAAAGGCTTTATCAGAGCGGAAATAGTAGGGTTTGACGACCTTATGGCTTGCGGCTCAATGGCTGCCGCAAAGGAAAAAGGTCTTATCAGGCTCGAGGGAAAGGACTATGTCATGCAGGACGGCGACGTTACGCTGTTCAGGTTCAACGTATGAGGTGAATTAGTGAAGAACGTCATTCGCTGTAGAAATACAAACAACAGAAAAATAGCAGGGCTTCTTGTCGCGCAGGTCATACTCGGAGTTATGCCCGTGCTTATGCTCATTGCGTTTGTAATGTTCAGGCTATACGAGCACAAGGTCTTTGCGATAATAACCATAATTCTTATCTTCCTTTGCAACGGCGCGTATATGATAACCGCGCGTCGCTATAATATTCTCAACAGCGGGCGCAGAGGAGAAAAACAGCTTTATAAGCTGGTAAAGAAAATAAGCTCTAATTGTATTATTTTTGTCAACTTGCCTATCCGCTATAAATGCGGACGCTCCGAGGCAGACGCGCTTATCGTGGGCGAAAAGGGCATTGTTATTATAGAAGTAAAGAACCACTCGGGTTCTATTTCGGGAAGCTGGCGCTCCGAAAAATGGACACAGACAAAATATTATGCCAACGGAAAGACAACGATCACCGAAATGGAAAATCCCATAAAGCAGATGCGCCGGCAGCGCGACATTGTAAAAAGCGTTTTCAACGCCGCGGGAGAGGACGTCTGGATAGATACCGTTCTTTATTTCTCGAACGAAAACGTAAGGCTTAAACTCGGCTTGCGCGAGAGCGACTATGTTTGTCAAGGCTCAAAGGAACTTCAGAACTTCCTCACAAACTACAAATCGGCAAAGAATATCTCCCCCGAAAAAATAAAACGTTATGCAGAAATACTCAATGAAATGCGATTAAAGATATAACGTACAGTTAAAAAAGGCGTTAGTTATCAACAAATTCAACTGTATTTTCTGTTGATAACTGCCGAAAATCTGTAAAATATATGCGGTTTTCAACGAAAAACGCCTGACGCGTGACAAATTGCTGTTTTTCGTGTTGAAAATACTGTTGATAACGTTGAAAAGTTTTACAGACAAATTGTATATTTTCAAGAACAATAATTTGTATATAATACCACTTGACATTGAAAAAACGGATTCTTTGGCGGTAAACGCAAAGAATCCGTTTCTTATAAAAACCTATTTGTGATTCTTTTTAAACGCAATTTCTTTAAATAACGTTATCTCGCCCTATCCTGCTAGAGGTTAGAATGTTAGCGCATTATCCGCCTTACGGCGGATAACGCTGTAAGAGGTAAGAATTCAGCCGAAAAGTTGTTCGTTGAATACGACGTAAATAAACCTATTTGTTGTTCTTTTCAAACGTTGTTTTTCAAAATAACCTTTACTCGCCCTATCCCCCCTGCCCCCTTTCCCGGAGGGAAAGGGGGAGATCTGCGGGGCGCCGGCGCGCCCCGCGCCCTGCCTGTTGGCAGGGTACAGTGTACAGTATTCAGTAATAGTTGAAAGGTTGTCCGCCAAGAATAACGCATAAAAAAAAGAAAAGAGGTAAGAGGTTAAACTCTTACCTCTTACCTCTAATCTCTTATCTCTGCCATTATGCTTCCGCAGGAACGGCGGTCGGTTCAGTATCGGTCTGAGAATTATCATCGGGTTTACTGCGGTCGTTTTCCCAGTGTTCTTCAAATTCGCTTATGGACATGGGCTTTGCAAAATAGAACCCCTGGACCATTCCGCAGTGTATCTTTCTTAAAAACTCTATCTGGTCTTTCGTTTCAATGCCCTCGGAAATAACGTTCATGTCGAGGTTTTTCGCTAAATCAACAACAGACGAAATTACCGCTCTGCCGCGCGAGGAATTCACCGTGCCGTTAAAGAACTCTCTGTCTATCTTCAGAACGTCCGCGGGAATATCCTTTAAGATATTCAGCGATGAATATCCCGTTCCAAAATCGTCTATTGACAGCTTAAAGCCCAGCTCATGGAGCTTGTGCAAAACTTTCAGCATAAGCTCGGTGTCGTCCGTGAAAACGCTCTCCGTTACTTCAAGTTCTATATAGCCATACGGTATCTCGTACTTGTCAACTATTTCCCTTAATCGCCAGATGTAATTGTCGGCGTTTATATGAAGCCTCGATTGGTTTACCGAAATGACAATGGGCGTTATACCGCAGTCGAGCCATTTCCGCATGAGCTTGCAAACTTCTTCAAGAATAAAGAAATCAAGCTCAACTACAAAACCGTTCTTTTCGGCAATAGGAATAAAACTTCCCGGGAGCATAAAACCGAACTCTTTGCTGTCCCAGCGTATAAGCGCTTCCGCTCCGCAGACTCTTCCGCGCTCGGTGTCGTATTTTGGCTGGAGATAGCATAAAAACTCTCCGTGTTCGAGTGCGCGGGGCATTGCGTTTTCAATGTCCTTTTCACGGATAGAAGCGTCGCGGATCTTTCCGTCATAAAACGCGACCTGGCTCGAATGCAAATTCTTTACAGTCTTTTTCGCAAGTTTACAGCGGTCCACCGCCACGGCTATATCCACTTTTCCGTTTTCGTCTTTGCAGTCTCCCAGACGGCAGACTCCCGCACTGAAAGTCATAGGGTATTTTCCGAAAAGGGAATTTCTCCGCTCAAACTCCGAAAAGATACTTTTCAGACGGTCTTCGAGCTCGTTGTTCGCGGCTTTTTCCAAAAGTATAGCGAAATTGTCCTCGGATATTCTCGCCATATCTTCGCCCGGTTTCAAACAGTCGGCTATAGTATTATGAAATCTCGCAAGTATCCTGTCGCCCTCTTCATAACCAAGACGATCGTTTATGAGCTTGAACCTGTCGATATCTATGACCGCCATTTCCCATTTCTCGGCGGGAAGTTTTTTAAGGGAATTTTCACAGTCTGCGAAAAAACGGCTTTTGGACTTTCCGCCCGTCAGTTTGTCAACTTCGCTGTCACGGCGTCTTATGTGACTGAAAAAAACAAACAGTATTATAACTGCCGCGACAAGAGCCAGAACGACAGACGAAAGTATTATGAATACCGTTAATTCATTATTTTGAGGCATAAGACCACCTCCCCACACTTACCTATTATCATTATAACATTAACTCTACATTATTTCAAGATATGTGAATAAAAATGTACTTTTTAGTTAAATTTATTTTTTTATTTTGGGCAATTTATACAAAACAGCTTGACAAAATCCTTAAAATATGGTAATATTTTAGTGTACTGTTTATTATTAAAAAAGTCAAATAACAAAAAAGGAGATACACAAAATGAAATGGTATGAAAGCGCTGTATTCTATCACATCTATCCTATAGGATATTTCGGCTGTCCGAGGCAGAACGACCGCACGAGCGAGCCTACACACAAGATATTGAAACTTATAGACGATATCCCACACATAAAAAAGCTCGGCTGTAACGCAGTTTATTTCGGACCTGTGTTTGAAAGCGTAGCTCACGGCTATGACACTATTGATTATAAAACAATAGACCGCCGTCTCGGAACGAACGACGATTTTAAAAAGGTCTGCGAAGCTCTCCATGAAAACGGCATAAAGGTAGTTCTTGACGGAGTTTTTAATCATGTAGGGCGCGACTTTACGGAGTTTATGGACGTAAGAGAACATAAGCTCGGAAGTTATAAAAAAGACTGGTTCCATGTACGCGAGGGCAACAGCCCCTATAACGACGGGTTTTATTACGAGGGCTGGGAGGGACACTATGAGCTTGTAAAGCTGAACCTCTACAATCCCGAAGTAAAGCAGTATCTTAAAGACGTTATAACGTTCTGGAAGAACGAATTCGGGATAGACGGACTAAGGCTAGACGTGGCATATTGCCTTGACAAGAACTTTTTAAAAGAGCTTCGCGGTCACTGCAAGTGGCTTTCTGAAGATTTCTTCCTGCTCGGCGAAACGCTCCACGGCGATTATAACCAGTGGATGAACGACGAAATGCTCGACAGCGTTACTAACTACGAGTGCTATAAGGGCTTGTTCTCCAGCTTTAACGACATGAATATGTTTGAAATTGCCCACTCGATAAACAGACAGTTTGGCTCGGAAAATTGGTGTCTTTACAGAGGAAAGCACCTTTATACATTCGTTGATAACCATGATGTAACGAGAGTTGCTACTATCCTCAGAACAAAAGAACATCTTCCGCTCATTTATACGCTTATGTTCATGATGCCCGGTATACCGTCGGTATACTACGGGAGCGAGTTCGGGATAGAGGGCGACAAGCGCGGAGGAGGCGACGACGCTCTGCGCCCCGAGTTTAATGCCGAAAAGATGAAGAGCGAGGGACACCGCGATCTGACAGAGCTTATCGGAAAGCTCGCCGAGATAGAAAAAGAACACCCCGCCGCGTCTATGGGCGATTATAAGCAAATTCAGCTTACAAACAGGCAGTATGCGTTTTCGCGCTCGGCGGACGGCGAAACGCTTATAACCGTTATAAACGCCGACGGCTCGCCCTTTACTTTTAACGGTATGGGCGGAGAGACTGAAAATCTTCTCACAGGCGAGAAGCAGAATTTGTCAAACCTGACAATGCCGGCATTTTCATCGGGTGTATTTAAACTCTAAAGGTTTGTGTGCCTGTTGACTTAATATTTCCTTTGCTGTACACTGTGTATTGACAACGTGATGTCAGCGAGGAGTCTTGATAGCAATTTAAAAAAGTTTATCCTAAAAAAGAGCGCAGGGAGGCGCCGTGTTTCAACTGTGCGAAGCACAGGTGAAACGCGAGCGGAGCAAAGCGCAGCGAGCAGGCGTGAGCGAAGCTCACGCAACGGCGCCGACCGGGCGGGCTAGTGCGTTTGGAGAGGAGAACTCTATGCGCGGATAATTTGGTTTTGGCTATGCGCCTTTAAACTAGATCCACGAAAAAATGAGAGAACAACTTTTCCGCTATTACTGCATACTTTACCTTGTCTGCTGTCAACTGCCAACCCGCTGTCAATTGCCTACAGGGAGTTTTATGTTATGTCAAGTTCTATAGAAGTTTGGTTATGGCTATTGCTTGTAATGCAGCCGAACAATCCGAAAACGAACAAAATACTTTCCATGTGCGGCGGCGACGCCGTTAAAGCGTCAAGAACGATACGCGACAAGGATCTTCCTTTTCTTTCGGAAAATGAGAAAAGGCGTGCTTCGGAAACGCGCAACGGCAATGTTCTGCGCCTTTTGAATATATGCAATGAGAATAATATACAGATACTTACCCTTGACAGCGACGATTATCCTGCTTTATTAAAAGAAATTGAAAACCCGCCGATAGTGCTGTTTGTAAAGGGAGATGTCTCGGCGCTGAAAAGTGAACTTATTATATCTGCGGTAGGAACGAAAAGACCATCGGAGTATAGCCTAAGTGTGACCGAAAATATTATAGGCACGCTTTCAAAGGTCGGCGCCGTTATGGTAAGCGGAAATGCCCAAGGACTTGATACGGCGGTCCACAGAGCCTGCATAAAGGCAAAAGGAAGATCTGTTGCCGTTCTTCCGTGCGGAATTCTGGCGAATTATCCGAAAGAAGATAAAGACCTGAAAAACGATATTATAAAAAACGGCGGGGCAGTTGTAAGCGAACTTCTGCCGTATACGAATGCGAGTTTGTACTATTTCCGCCCGCGCGACCGAATTATTTCGGGGTTGTCGCTGGGAACGCTGGTTTTGCAGGCTGGGGAGAGAAGCGGAGCGCTGGTTACGGCTAATCTTGCATTTTCGCAAAAACGCGAGGTGTTTTATATTCCTCCTCATGATATTTTATCAAAAGAATACGGGGGCGCGAAGATACTTGCCTATCATAACGCCGCGCCTGTGTTTGATGCTTCGGATATTACGGAAAGCCTTTTGAAAAACAGCATTGAGAAAGAAGCGGTTTTTGAGAAGATAAAAAGCATGACGCCCGAAAAAAATGAACAGGTAAAATCTAAACCAAAAGAACCGCCAAAAGAAGTAAAAGAAGAAAAGCCGAAGATACCCGAGAATTTGTCGGATGATGAGAGAAAATTAGCCGAGATAATTATAAAGGAAGAAGCGGATATCGAATCGCTTATCAGTAAAAGCGGATTTAGCTATGAGGACGCTATAAGCGCGCTTACCATGCTGGAGCTGTCGGGAGTTATAGAACGGCAGATGGACGGGAATTACGCTTTTAGAAATAAGAGATAAGAGGTAAGAGGTAAGAAATAAAAGGTTGTTTTGGAGATAAAGTTTTTTGATGTTCAAAGAAAGAGGCTAGAGGCAAGAAGCTGTTTTGAGCGGAAAAGCGCTTTAAATTTTCAAACGACCTAACGGGCGGCGCACGAAAGTTTTTTGAAAAGGGAGTCCAGAGGGAAAAAATTTTTTGAAAAAAAGTTTTCCCTCAATAACGCTTCAAAGAAGCGCATCAGATTAAATTACTGCGGAATTGAATCTGGGGTGCGGGGAAAACAAGAGTTTCCCTTTTAGAGGTAAGAAGTAAGATGTAAGAGGTAAGAAGTTAAAGGTAGTTTTGTAGATAAAGTTGTTTTGCGTTCAAAGAAAGAGGCAAGAAGCTAGAATTTGAAGTGGAAAAATTGTTTTCCGCTCAAAACAAATTCTAGACTCTTGCTTCTTCTTTGTGACAATCAAAAAACTTTTTCTCTCAAATGCTCCCCAAAATTCTTACCTCTTACTTCTTACATCTAGCCTCTAGCAGGAGTTTTCCCCACATTGCCTTTTCAAAGCATGGCTTTGAAAAGGCAATCCTAGGAGAGGTGATGAGCGGGGAACAACTTTAAAAATGGATTTACAGTAGGGCGGGAAACAATCTCAAAAATGAAATTACTTTGGAGCGGAAAATCTAGTTTGCTAAGATTTTTTACAGTAATGAATTAGAGAAGTTTACCTTTTAACTTTTTTTCCTTTTAACATTAAACCTAAAAATGTTCAAAAAAAGTTTTTTAACTATGAATTGCCTGTGATTTCAACATGACTTTAAACAAGTTTGATTTTTTGAAAGGACGTTTATTTAAAAGAAAATTTAACATTTTCCACTGAGTTTTCAACAATTTTTGTTCCGAATTGCCCGATTTATGTTTAATTATTTTCAATTTCAGTAAAAAATCGGATAATAAAAATTAAGTTTTCAACAAAATAAATTAAACTAAAAAATAAATCCCATTTTAATGCCAAATCCAAAATTTACAATTTGTATAAATTTTGTCCGAAAAATTAATAATGAATTTTATTCTATATACATATCAGAAAAAATCTGTTGTTTTTAATGGACTTTTTCACATTTTCAACCGAGTTTTCAACCAAAAATAAAATTTTTCATTTTGTATATTCAAAAAAATCTTTTTCAACAAAACTATGTTGATTATTTTTAATTATAGTTAAATAAATTTAAATTAAGTAATTATAAAATTTTATTACCTAACGAAAAAATCGTTTTTTGTTGATTTTATACATATTAGCGGTATTTTTATCATAAGTTTTTTTCCTTGCAAATTGCGACTGTTTGTGATATAATTATTATAAGTGAAAATATGTTTTATAAGAAATATGGTGAAAAAAATGAGTTTATCTTCTCTTTCGGATATTTATAAACGTGTCGTAGATAATTGCATGGAAGAATATAACGATCTGTCCGATTCGGCGAGGGCGCTGTGGCTTGATCCGCTCGTTCCCGTCAGAATGGACGGAGGAACTTTTGTGCTTGCTGCCGAGAATGAATTTCAAAGAGATACGCTTGTTGAACTTTGGCTCGTGAGAATAGAAGAACAGCTTAAAAACGTTCTGGGCGTGCCGATGAAAGTCGAAATAATCGTTGACAGCAATATTTCTTCCAAAAAGCCCGTTATTTCTGAAATAATAAAGTCCGACAATATAAACGAAGCCGCAGAAGTTATCGACAAAAAAATTACCTATACATTCGATAATTTTATTGTCGGTCCGTCAAATAACTTAGCTTTTGCCGCGGCAAAGTCCGTTTCAAAAAAACAGCATGAAAGATATAATCCTCTGTTTATTTACGGTGATTCAGGACTTGGAAAAACTCACCTGCTTTCGGCTATAAAGTTTGAAATGCAGAAAAATTATCCGGGCATAAACATAATCTACATTCCCGCAGAAACTTTTACAAATGAGTTTCTTCATTCGATATCAACTAACACCGTAGAACAGTTTGACGACAAATATCGCGGAGCTGACGCGCTTCTTATAGATGATATACAGTTTATCGCGGGCAAAGAGCAGACGGAAGAAAAGTTCTTCCATATCTTTAACGAGCTGTATAATCAGAATAAGATAATCGTACTTACTTCTGACCGTCCCGCAAAGGAAATTAAATCCATTTCGGACAGACTGAAAACAAGGTTCAGTTCAGGTCTTATCGCTGATATAAAACCGCCCGAGTATGAAACAAGGCTCGCCATTATACAAAGAAAAGCCGAGCTTCTGAATTTCATGATTACGGACGACGTTATAGACTACATAGCGACAAAGCTGAAAAGCAATATCCGCCAGATAGAGGGCGTTGTTACTAAACTCAATGCGCTTTATGTTGTTTCGCAGGTAAAGCCGTCTATAACGGTAGCGCAGAACGTTATAAAAGATATAGTTACCGAGCATCAGCCTATACCTATAACGGTAGATAAGATAATAAACGAGGTCAGCAAGATCTACAGCATAGAGCCCGAAGAAATGCGTTCTCAAAGAAGAACGGCAAATATCTCCCAGGCCAGAAAGGTAGCTATCTACGTTATTCAGGAAGTCACGGGACTGCCCTATGAAAGCATAGGACAGGAATTTAACGGAAGAGATCATTCGACGGTAGTATATGCGATAAAGTCCGTTAAAGAAGAAATGGAACACGACAGCGGTTTCCGTTCGATAGTTGAAGATATAATAAAGAATATAAAGACAAATCAGTAATTAAAGTTCAAATTTATCTTCAATTTTTACTTCTAAAAAGTTTTTAGTATTTTTTAACTCTTGTTTAACATAAAAAAATGAAAAACTTGCTTTTGAAAATGCTTTTGTAAAAAGACAAAATGCGTTTTCAACAGTTTAAACAGCCCTTATTATTATTATTAAAAAATAATAATAAAAAAATGAAAAAAGACCGAGGAGAAAAACGATGAAATTTTCGTGTTCAAACGCTGTTATACTCGACGCATTTCAGACAACGGCAAAAGCCGCAAGCTCGAAATCGACTATTCCTGCTCTCGAGGGTTTGCTTCTTGAACTTTCGGGCAATACTCTTGTTATAACGGGTTATAATCTTGAAATAGGAATAAGGACTGAAGTCGAAGTTTCGGGTTCGGAAAGCGGAAGCGCCGTTATAAATGCACGCACGCTTTGCGATATTACAAGGAAAATGCCTGACGGAATGATAACGTTTGATATAACAGAGGGAAAAGAAGTTAAAATATCCTGCGCTTCCGTTGAATTTTCAATAAGCTGTGCGCGCTCGGACGAATATCCGACTATTCCCGAAATAAGCTCGGGAAAAGGTTTTACAGTTTCACAGCCTGTTCTGAAAAGCATGATAAATCAGACAAAGTATGCGTGTGCTACGGTCGATACAAAACCCGCATTTATGGGCTGTAAGTTTGAAATAAAGGACAATGTTCTGAACGTTGCGGCGACAGATACCGTAAGAGTGGCTTTAAGACAGGAAGAACTTCAGTATGAAGATATGGAATTTATAGTTCCGAGCAAGACGCTCGAAGAACTTACACATATACTCTCTGACAATAAAGATGATAAAGTTACTGTAAGTATAGAAAAAAATCAAGTATCGTTTGAAGTCGGAAAGTATATAATGATTTCCAG
The DNA here is from genome assembly GCA_947627205.1 of uncultured Clostridia bacterium. Classification (GTDB taxonomy): domain Bacteria; phylum Bacillota; class Clostridia; order Oscillospirales; family Ruminococcaceae; genus CAG-115. Next base: position 98,572 of record CANQVE010000003.1, read on the forward strand.
ACTTATAAACGGAGATTTTCTCGATTACAGAAAGTTTATGAACTGCGATGAGAGCGTTTTTGCAGAAGTTAAATGCTCTCAGGTTATAGAGATGCTTGACAGAGCGCTTCTTGTAATAAACGAAAAGAACAGAATGCCTTTGAGGTGCGAATTCGGTGAGGACAGTCTGGCTGTTTCCTGCTCGTCGGCTCTCGGAAAAATAAACGACAAAATAAATATAAAATACAACGGCGAGCCTATAACGATAGGATTTAATGTAAAGTTCCTGCTTGACGCATTCCGCGCCTGCGATACGGAAGAAGCAAAGATAATCTTTACGGGATCTTCTACTTCTCATATATTGATAGTACCGAAAGAAAAGAGAACATTTACATTTTTGCTGGTACCGATGAGGTTAAGATAAATAATAAATTTAAAGAAAAGGATGGACAATATGGAAGAATTAAAAATAACGACGCCTTTTATAAAGCTCGATCAGCTCGTAAAATTTGCGGGATTTACCGAAACAGGCGCAAAAGCCAAGATACTTATAGATCTCGGCGAGTTTAACGTAAACGGTATCTGCTGTACAAAACGCGGAAAGAAGATAAAGCCCGGGGATATAATCGAGTATAAGAACAAAAAGTATAAGATAGTTTATGACGGACCGTCAGATGAGGAATCAGCCGAATAATGTATCTTACAAAGATATATCTGAAAAATTTTCGCAATATAGGCGAAGCGGAGCTGTCTTTTGACAAAAAACTGAATATTTTTGTCGGAAACAACGCTCAAGGAAAAACAAATCTCTGCGAGGCTATCTCCGTATGTCTGGGAGGGAGTTTTCGCAAAGCGCGTTTTTCCCAATTTATTCCTACAAATGATCCAAAAGCCGAGGTTAATATTCGGCTTTTTTTTCGTGATGATAATACAGAACGTGAAAATATAATAAATTATACTATTTGTAAAAATAATGTAAGAATAACTTTTAACGATATAAAGATGAAAGACGCCGCTCAATTATACGGAGTGTTAAAATATGTTGTTTTTATACCCGAACACTTAAATTTAATAAAAGGTTCTCCTGATTTAAGAAGAGATTATCTTGATGATGTGGCGCTTATGCAGACAAAGACTCACTTTGAAAAGCTGTCGAGATATAACAAAGCCCTTAAACAAAGAAACAATATCCTTTCGGATATATCAGCTGACAAAAAATTCCTTTCTGATTATCTTCAGCCTTGGAATGAGATACTTGCGGCGGAGGGTATAAATGTAACTTATGGGAGACTTAAATATTTTAATTTTCTGAAAATGTGCGCTTCGGATATTTATTCTGATCTTACGGACAATTCCGAGAAACTTACTATGGAATATTTAAGCTCGGTTTTTAAAACAGACAGTATAAATTTTAAAGAAAAAGACAAACTGTATAGTAAATATATGGAAACTTTGTCAAAAAATGTAGAAGCAGAAAGTAAACTTGGCTATACTTTGTCGGGAGTTCACCGCGACGACGTAAACTTTTTTATAAACGGAATGCCCGTAAGAGATTTTGCCTCTCAAGGACAGCTTAGAAGCGTCGCTCTTGCGTTAAAACTGTCGGAAGCTGAAATTATACGCCGAAAGAATAAAACCGATCCTGTGGTGATTTTAGACGATGTTTTGAGCGAGCTTGACAATACAAGACGCGACTTTATAATTAAACATATTGAAAATAATCAGATATTTATTACTTGCTGTAATATAGATGACCTGTCAAAATTAAATTATGGAAAAATATGGAATGTAGCAAACGGAAAATTTTATGAAAAGAAAGTGTGAGAAGAAAAATGTTTCTTTATCTCGGAGGAGATGTCACCGTTAAATCAAAAGACGTTATAGGAATTTTTGATATAGAAGCCTGCTCTGTAAGCAGGACGACCGTTGACTATCTGAATAACTGCCAAAAAAATAAACAGATAGTATATATTTCTGAAGATATGCCGAAGAGTTTTATAATTACCGATGATAAAACCTATATTTCTAATGTTTCAAATCTGACGATCAATAGAAGAACAGTGAAAAAATAAACGAGTTGTGTAGAAATTTGTTTGACTATACGTTTAGTATGTAAATTTAATTTTTATACAAATTGAAATATGTAAAACATTTCCACATGATTTTTTTGAGGACGTTTCCGATAAAAATTATGTGGAATTTTTTTAATAAAAATTGGCATAAAAAATGCTAAAAGTCTTGAAATTTAAACGGTTTTGTGGTATACTATATATAATATAAGTTCAGACTGTATATAAAGCCCCATCTGTTGCGTCAGCGTAACTGCGGCAGGCACAAAGCCTAGCCGCAGCCACGCTTCCTTACATCTGGGACTTTCTATACAGTCTGAAGATGGATTTTTCATTTATGGGTTGTTGGAGGAAAAGTGGATAAATGGCTGAAAACGAAAATTTGACGGAAGTAAACTATGGCGCGGACGAAATTAAGGTCTTAAAAGGTCTTGATCCTGTAAGAAAACGCCCGGGAATGTATATAGGCTCTACGGGTGAAAGCGGACTTCATCACCTTGTGTATGAAATTGTCGATAATGCCATAGACGAGGCTTTGGCGGGATTTTGTACGGAGATTGACGTTTCTATACTTCCAGACAATGTGATAAGAGTTATAGACAACGGGCGCGGCGTTCCTACGGGAATTAACCATTCGGAGGGAATTTCCGCCGCGACGCTTGTTTTTACTGTGCTTCATGCGGGAGGAAAATTCGACAACGACGTTTATAAAGTCTCGGGCGGACTTCACGGAGTAGGTGCATCTGTCGTTAATGCACTTTCGGAATGGCTCGAAGTTGAGATACATGACGGAGAGAACGTTCATTTCCAGCACTTCGACAGAGGTCAGTATGACGAGGAAATTAAAATAATCGGACAGACGGACCATACGGGAACGACCGTTACATTCAAGCCCGACGCTGAAATTTTCCATACCGTGGTTTTCAGCTATGACACTCTCCAGGAAAGACTTAGAGAAGAAGCGTTTCTGAACGCAGGACTGAAGATAAAGCTGCATGACCTTAGAGATGAAAATAACTTACAAAACGACGAGTTCTGCTATGAGGGCGGAATTTGTTCGTATATCGAATGGCTGAACAAAAAGCGCGACGCAGAGGTACTTCACCCCGACGTCATCTATTTAAAGGGCACGGCGAATGATGTTCAGATAGAAGCAGCTTTTCAATATACGACGGATTTCAACAGCGAGGTTTTTCGTTCTTTTGCGAACAATATTCATACGGGCGAGGGCGGTATGCACGAGCTGGGCTTTAAACGCGCTCTGAATAAGGTAATAAACGATTATACAAAGCAATATAAGGAAAATGCCGATAAGAATAAAGTAAAGAAAAAGAACGCGAAAAAGGGCGAAGAAGAAAAGGCGTTTACTCCCATAAGCGGAGAGGCAATTCGCGAGGCTATAAACGCTATCATTTCCGTTAAATGTCACGAGTGCGAGTTTGAGGGACAGACAAAAGGAAAGCTCGGAAATCCCGAAGTTCAGCCTGCGGTCTATAAAGTAATAACAGAACAGCTCACTTATTATTTTGAAGAACACCCCGAAACTGCGCAGATAATTATGAACAAGGCTATAAACTCCCAGGCTGCGCGCGACGCGGCAAAGCGTGCGATGGAGGCTAAGAGAAAGTCCATTATGGATTCAAACGGTCTGCCGGGAAAACTTGCCGACTGTTCGGATTCGGATCCTACTCATACCGAGATATATATCGTCGAGGGAGATTCGGCGGGAGGCTCTGCAAAAGAGGGCAGAGACAGACGTTTTCAGGCTATACTGTCGCTCTGGGGAAAAATGCTGAATGTCGAAAAAGCTAGAGCAGACAAGGTATATAACAACGACAAGCTGTTGCCTGTGGTTAAGGCTTTGGGAACGGGAATTGCCGAGGATTTTGATATAACGAAGCTCCGCTATGGGAGAGTTATAATAATGGCGGATGCCGATGTAGACGGTCTGCATATAAGAACGCTCATGCTGACATTTTTCTTCAGGTTTATGCGCCCGCTTCTTGAACACGGTCATGTTTATATTGCACAGCCTCCGCTGTTTAAGGTCTCAAAGGGAAAACAGGTGCGCTATGCGTTTTCTGATGATGAGCGTGACACTTATATCGCGGAGCTTGGCGGAGGAGAAAAGGGAAAAGTAGACGTTCAGAGATATAAAGGTCTGGGCGAAATGGATCCCTCTCAATTGTGGGAAACGACCATGAACCCCGAAACAAGGACAATGCTTCGCGTTTCCGTCGAGGACGCGGCAAAAGCTGACGAGATAATGACCATTCTTATGGGCGACAAGGTAGAGCCGCGCAGACGTTTTATTGAACAAAACGCAAGCCTTGCGGAAAATCTGGATATATAAAATGCCGAATTACTCTATACTGACAACGGGAGCTGATGTTTTATAAATAACGGACTTTTACCCGACCTGAAAAAGGAAGAACAGGAAAATAAGGCAAAAAATCTGCCGATAGTAAGTTTTACTTATGACAATTCTCTTGAAGAAACGGACGCGGCTATGAAGATGTTTCAAAAGGAATATTCTTCTAAGCGCGGGGTTTTGTTTACAATAGCATATTCTCTTGTAATGGCGGCGGGAATTGTGGCGATCGTATTCAATCCTACAAATGTCGTGCTTTATATCGCGGTGGCTTGCTGTTTATTCGGGCTTATTTTTCATCTGACGGCAAAAACGAGAGTGAGAAAGAGCATTATTAAAACTTTAAGCAAGATGAACCCCGAAGAATATTGCTGTACCATTTATAAGAAAAGAATTGAAATTGAAACGATAATAAAGCCGAAAGAAGAAGAAATTTCCGAAAATAAGGATAATAATGAAAATAAAGAAAATTCGGAAAATTCCGATATGCAGGAAGAGGAACTTAAAGAGCCTACTCCGATAAAGTCGGTATTTAAATTCAAGGACGACCTGCTGAATTTTTCGGAGGATAAAATTTCGCTTTATCTTGTTTATAACAGACAGCAGATATATTGCTTTCCGAAGCGCTGTCTTTCGGAGGAAGTTCAGGAAAAAGTGCGCTCTTATCTGAAAGAGATGACGAGCGAAGAAATCATTTAAGCTGTAAAAATAAAAGTAAGCTGAAATACTTAGCGGGATATTGGAGGATAAATGGGAGAAGTAGATTTTAGTCTTGAAAAGCTTCATGATATAGATCTTGAAGAAACAATGAAATATTCGTTTATTGAATATTCTATGGCGGTCATAACGGCGAGAGCGCTTCCCGACGTGAGAGACGGCTTTAAGCCCGTTCACCGCAGAATAATATACACAATGAACGACGCAGGAAACACCTCGGACAAGCCTTTCAGAAAATGCGCTTATACTGTCGGAGAAGTTTTGGGTAAATATCACCCCCACGGCGACTCTTCTGTATACGACGCGCTCGTAAGGCTGGCGCAGACGTTTTCAATGCGCTATCCGCTTATAGACGGTCACGGAAACTTCGGCTCGGTAGACGGCGATCCTGCCGCGGCTTACCGTTATACCGAGGCTCGTTTGTCGAAAATTTCAAACGAGATGGTGTCCGATATAAACAAGAATGTAGTTGATTTTCAGACAAACTACGACGACAAGCTCCTTGAACCTGTCGTTCTTCCCTCGCGTTTTCCAAATCTTCTCTGCAACGGCTCAAACGGAATAGCCGTAGGTATGGCGACCAATATCCCGCCTCATAATCTGGGGGAAGTTGTCGACGCTATACAGCTTATGATAGAAAACCCCGAGGTTTCTATAGAAGAACTTATGACCTGCATAAAAGGTCCCGATTTCCCCACGGGCGGTATAATAATGGGCTACAGCGGTATAAGGAGCGCATATTATACGGGGCGCGGAAAAATAATCCTCAGAGGCAAAACGGAAATTGTCGAAGAAAATTCTCATACGCGTATTATCATAAGCGAAATTCCGTATATGGTAAATAAGGCGAGAATGCTCGAAAATATCGGACAGCTTATGCGCGATAAAAAAATAGACGGAATTTCGGTTGTGCGCGACGAATCCGACCGCGACGGAATGAGGATCGTAGTTGAACTTAAGCGCGACGCAAATGCAGAGGTAGTGCTTAATAAGCTGTATTCTTATACACAGCTCCAAGATACCGTAGGCGTTATTATGTTAGCTCTCGTAAACGGCGAGCCGAAAACGCTGACGCTTAAAGAAATGCTTGAACATTATCTCAACCATCAGATAGACGTCGTTACGAGAAGAACGAAATATGACCTCGAAAAAGCAAGAGAAAGAGCGCATATCCTTGAGGGACTGATGATAGCAATTGACTTTATCGATGAAGTTATTGCCATTCTAAGAAGTTCAAAGACCGTACAGGAGGGCAAAGAGCGCCTGATTGAACGCTTTGCGGGCATTGACGTTTCGCAGACGGGAATATTCAGCGAGCATACCTATTCGCTTTCCGAGGCGCAGGCTGACGCTATCGTTAAAATGACGCTTGGTTCGCTTACGGGAATGGAAAAGAGCAAGGTCGAGGACGAGCTTTTACAAAAGCGTGAGATAATCAAAAACCTCGAAGAACTGCTTTCGGACGGCTCGAAAATGCGTCACCTCGTCGGAGAAGAGCTTGCGGAGATAAAGAAGAAATATTCGGACGATCGCCGCACGGCTATTGAGCCTGTAAGCGGAGAAGTCGATATAGAAGACCTTATCCCCGAAGAGGACGACGTTGTGACATTTACGAACATGGGCTATATAAAGCGCCAGCCCGTCGAGGTCTACAATATCCAGAAGCGCGGAGGACGCGGAGTTTCGGGAATGAAACAGCGCGACAACGATTTTGTAGACAGTATGTTCATTTCTTCTACACATGAGAACATTCTCTTTATAACGAACAAGGGAAATATGTTCAGGCTGAAATGTTATCAGATACCCGAGGGAAGCCGTCAGTCAAGAGGCATGAACATTGTAAATCTGCTTCAGCTGGCTGAAGATGAAAAAGTCGCGGCGATGATGACGACAAAGGACTTTGCGGATAACAAATACTTTATATGCATAACTAAAAACGGACTTGTAAAGAAAACGCGCCTTTCGGAATTTAAGAACATCAGAAAGGGCGGACTTAGAGCGATAGCGCTGAATGAAAACGACGAAATTGCGGCGGGATTTTTGACAGAGGGCGACTGTACAGTCATTGTCGCTACGCATAACGGTGCGGCTATACGCTTTGACGAAAAAATAGTCCGCTCAATGGGAAGAATTGCGCGAGGCGTTAGAGCTATTCGTTTCCGCGGGGACGACTATGTTGTCGGAGCGACAAAGATATTTGACGAAAGCGCTACTATCCTCACGGTTACAGACAGAGGAATGGGAAGAAGATGCGCGGTGACGAGCTATCGCCTGCAAAACAGAGGCGGTCTCGGACTTAAAAACTATCCCGTAAACGATGAAAAAGGACATGTTATCGGCATAAAGACGCTTGGTCCAGACGACGACGTTATTCTTATAAGCGCGGAGGGCGTTATAATAAGAATACGCGCAAATGATTTGAGGGTTATGGGAAGAACGGCTTCGGGCGTTCATGTTATGAGACTCGGAGAAAACGACAGGCTCGTTACTTTCACCCGCACAGCCCATGACGAGGACGAGCAGACCGAAGAAGTCGAAAAAGCAACGGACGAAGAAGTTGCGGCTTCGCTCGCTGAGGACGCGGCGGAGGTTGTAGAGCCTGACGAGCCTGTGCCCGATGACGACGAAAATTCGGAAGAAGATAACGGCGAAGAACCGAATGAATAAGAAAATTTTCCCGAGCGACAACGTTCGGGAAAATTAGTGTAATTGTTCCATGTGGAACATTAACAGACTGTAGATAAAGCCCCATCTACTTCGTATGGTTATCCGCCAGAGGCGGATAACACGGTAACATGCGGCAGGCACAAAGCCTAGCCGCAGCCACGCTTCAGCGTTGTACGCGAAGCGTTCAATGCGGTATCTGGGACTTTCTCTACAGTCTACATTAATTAGGAGTTTATTTATGGCTTTTGATTATAAAAAGGAATACAAAGAGTTTTATTTGCCCAAAAACAAGCCCGCGCTTATAGAAGTGCCGAAAATGAACTATATCGCCGTATGCGGAAATGGCGATCCTAATACGGAAAACGGCGAATATAAACAGTCTATAGGGCTTTTATACGGGATAGCTTTTACAATAAAAATGAGCAAAATGGGTGACCATAAGATAGACGGGTATTTTGACTTTGTCGTTCCGCCTCTTGAGGGTTTTTGGAAGCAGGGAAACAGCGGAGAAATTGACTATTCGCATAAGGAAGATTTTGAATTTATCTCGTGCATAAGGCTCCCCGATTTTGTGACGGAAGAAGAATTTAAGTGGGCAGTAGGTGAAGCGGAACGAAAGAAAAAGACCGACTTTTCAAAGGTCGGGTTTCTTACAGTGGAAGAAGCGCTTTGCGTTCAGTGTATGCATATAGGGAGCTATGATGATGAGCCGAAAACGGTTTTATGTATGAAAGAATTTGCGGAGCAGAAAGGGTATGTTTTTGATATTACGGACAAACGCCGACATCATGAAATTTATCTTTCGGATCCGAGAAAGACTGCTCCCGAAAGGCTTAGAACAGTCATAAGAATACCGATAAAACTTAACGAGGAATAATAATGTACACTCTTGAAGAATATGACGTTTGCGTTATAGGCGCGGGACATGCGGGCTGTGAGGCGGCGCTCGCCGCGGCAAGGCTGGGACTGAAAACGGCGGTTTTTACGCTGTCGCTCGACTGTATAGCGAATATGCCTTGTAACCCCTGTATAGGCGGCTCGGCGAAAGGGCAGATAGTCTGCGAAATTGATGCGCTCGGCGGAGAAATGGGAAAGGCGGCGGACGCTACTTTTATACAGTCGAGGATACTGAACCGCGGAAAAGGTCCTGCCGTTCACAGTCTTAGAGTTCAGAGCGACAGAGTAAAATACCACGGGTATATGAAAAGTGCGCTCGAACAGACGGAAAACCTGTTTATTAAACAGGGAGAAGTTACGGCAGTTGAGGTTTCCAACGGGAAAATAACGGGCATAAGGACAAAGCTCGGAGCTTTTTATCCCTGCAAAGCCGCGATAATTACGACAGGTACTTATCTTAACGGAAAAATTCACATAGGCGAACTTAACTATGCGGCGGGACCTGATAATGTTCTGCCGTCAACGGAGCTTACGGAGTGTCTGAAAAAGCTCGGCGTTTCAATGCGGAGGTTTAAGACAGGCACGCCCGCGAGAGTTCACAGGCGGTCGGTTGATTTTTCTGTAATGGAAAAGCAGAGCGGAGACGAGGAAATTATGCCGTTTTCGTTCGACAATGAAGCGGAAATGGAGAACAAGGCTGACTGTTATGTGACCTACACAAATGCCGAAACGCATAAGGTAATTTTAGCAAATCTCGACCGTTCGCCATTGTATTCGGGAGTAATTGAGGGGATAGGTCCGAGATATTGTCCGAGCATTGAGGACAAGATAGTAAGATTTAAGGACAAGGAGCGCCACCAGCTTTTTGTTGAGCCTATGGGGCTTGATACTGACGAATGTTATTTGCAGGGTATGTCAAGCTCGCTGCCCGAAGATGTTCAGATAAAGTTTCTGAGGACGATAAAAGGGCTTGAACATGTTGAGATAATGCGCCCTGCGTATGCTATTGAATATGACTGCTGTGATCCGCTGGAGCTTTTGCCGACGCTGGAGTTTAAGAACATAAGCGGACTTTACGGTGCGGGACAGTTCAACTGTACTTCGGGATATGAAGAAGCTGCGGCGCAGGGACTTGTCGCGGGAATAAATGCTGCGCTCAAAATTCAAGACAGAGAACCGCTTATTTTAGACAGGGCTTCGAGCTATATCGGAACGCTCATTGACGACCTTGTGACAAAGGGTTGCTCCGAGCCTTACAGAATGATGACCTCGAGGAGCGAATTCCGCCTGCTTTTAAGGCAGGACAACGCTCCCGAAAGGCTTCTCCCTATAGGGCATGAAGTGGGGCTTGTGTCCGATGAGAGATTTGAACGGTTTAAAAAGGACTGTGAAGCGCTGGAAGCAGAGCTTAAAAGGATAAAGAGCGTAACTATCCGTCCGACGGAGGAAGTAAATAAACTGCTCGAAGAAAAGGGCACTTCTCCTATTACTGCGGGAGTTAAGCTCTATGAGCTTTTAAAGCGTCCTCAGCTTTCGTATAACGATTTTGCGGAAATTGACAAGGACAGACCGAAACTTAAAGTTGCGCTTGTAAACAGAATTGAAACAGAACTTAAATATTCGGGATATATTAAAATTCAGCAGGAGCAGGTAGAAAAAATGCGGAAGCTGGAAAAGAAACTGCTTCCCGCAGACGTTGATTATAAGACGATAAAAGGACTAAGGCTCGAAGCGCAGGAAAAGCTGAATAAGCACAAACCGCTGAATATCGGTCAGGCGGGGAGAATTTCGGGAGTAAATCCCGCAGATGTTTCGGTTTTGCTTATCTGGCTCGCGGGGAAAAATAATGGATAGAATAAAGTTTATTATTGAGGAATTTTTAAAAGCAGGAATTACGCTTACCGACGGGCAGGCGGAGAATCTCCTGAAGCTGAATGACTTCATGCTTGAATACAACAAAAACGTAAACCTGACGGCAATAACAGAGTTTTCGGAAGTTGTAACAAAGCATTTTATAGACAGCGTTCTTCCGTTTACAATGCTCGATATCCCGAAAAATTCCAGCATTATCGACGTTGGCACGGGCGCGGGGTTTCCGTCTTTACCGCTTGTTATTTGGAGAAATGACCTGAAAGCGGTGCTTGTTGACAGCCTTGAAAAACGGTGCGTCTATCTTGAAAAGGCGTGTGAGCTTATAGGAATAAAAGCAGAAATAATCCACGCAAGAGGGGAAGAATTAGGGAGGATAAGGCGCGAAGAATTTGACTTTGCTTGTGCAAGGGCAGTTGCCGCGCTCCCGATACTTTGCGAATACTGCATACCTTTTGTAAAGGTTGGAGGTTATTTCATTGCGCTTAAATCAACAAACGAGGACATAAAGTCCGCGGAAAAGGCAATAGATGTCCTTGGAGGGAAAATTGAAAAAACATTTGATTACACTCTCACAAACGGAGACGGGCGGCGTCTCGTTATTATAAAAAAAGTTCGTCAGACGCCGACAAAATACCCCCGAAATTCCGCAATTATAAAGAAAAAGCCGCTGTAATGCGGTTTTTTTGGTCGGGAAATGTCATTTCTGTACGATATTTTCTTGTGGAAATTATTTCCCCGATATGCTAAAATTTTAGCAAAGGAGGAAGTATTATGAACGGACTATTTAAACAAAAGGAAAAGAACGCGGGCTATATAGTAATGATAAACATAGGAATTATCGTTCCGAATAGAAGCCAGCCCAGAAAGGAATTTAACGAGGAGGCTCTGAAATCCCTTTCCGACAGCATAAAGGAAAACGGTATCTTACAGCCGATAATTGTCAGAAAGATAGGCGCGGGGTATGAGATAATAAGCGGAGAAAGGCGGTTTCGCGCGGCTAAACTCGCGGGAATGTACGAGGTTCCCTGTATAATAAAAGAAGTAGACGAGGAAAAGTCGGCGGTTCTGGCGCTTATTGAAAATATCCAGCGGAAAGATCTCAATTATTTTGAAGAAGCGCAGGCAATTGAAAAGCTCGTCAGCATTTACGGACTTACGCAGGAACAGGCGGCGAAAAAACTCGGAAAAGCCCAGTCTACCATAGCGAATAAACTGCGGTTGTTGAGATTCGGCGAGAAAGAACAAAGGCTTCTTTTGTCGGGGGAATTGACTGAAAGGCAGGCGCGCGCAATTGTTCGTATAGATGATGAAACGACAAGGACAAAGGCAATTGAAACAGTCATCTCAAAAAAATTAGACCTACAGCAGACCGAAGAATATGTAAACGAAATTATTTCGGGCTGTCCCGAAAAGCGCCGAAAGCCTCGAAAAAAACCTGTCATCATTGCCCCGCCGAGACTGTATATGAACTCGCTGAATGCACTGCTGAAACGGATAAAGGACGACAAAATTCCTTGTGAGATGTCCGAAAGCAAGTCCGAGAAGTATTATGAGTATACGATAAAGTTTCCTATAAATATATGTTGATAATAAAAAGCGCTGTTTTAAAACAACAGCGCTTGTTTATATCCTGCACTTTTAATTGTTCCATGTGGAACAATTTTTGACATTGAAGTATATTCCCCGACATAAATGTTCCATGTGGAACATTGTTCGAGCACAATTATTTTTTGTCAACATAAATGTTCCATGTGGAACAATCATTGACAATAAAATATAAACAAATATTCCCTGTGACAACATTTTTATATATAAAATTTTACGAAAATAGAAAAAAGCCCTTTATTTTTGACAAGAAGTGTGATATAATGAGAAAGTGATAATATTGCATTAAAGCAATCAAGGAAAAGGGGAAAGAGTTTGGGAATTGTTATAGGAGTCGTAAACCAGAAAGGCGGAGTCGGAAAAACGACTACGACCGTAAATATTGCCGCGGGGCTGGGAGCACTCGGAAAAAAAGTTCTGCTCATTGATTTCGATCCGCAGGGAAATTCTACAACGGGTTTCGGCGTCGAGAAAAAGTCGCTCGAATATACGATTTATGACGTGATAACGGGAGAAATAAGACCTGAAAAAGCCATAATTCAGACGAAATTTAAAAACGTTTCAATTCTGCCCGCTACAAGCAAGCTCTGCAACGCCGAGCCTCTTCTCACGCAAATGGAGCAGAAAAATCTTCAGCTTAGGAAAATCGCGCTTCAGGTAAAGGATAAATACGACATTGTGCTTATTGACAGCCTGCCGTCGCTCGGGATACTTGCAGTGAATGTTCTGGCGGCGTGCGATACGATAATAGTGCCGATGACGTGCGAGCATTTTTCGCTCGAGGGCTTGGCACAGCTTATGGTGACGATAAAGAAAGTAAGGCTGAAATTCAATCCCGACATAAGCATAATGGGAATTGTATTTACAATGCTCGACAAGAGGCTTGTTTCGAGCGTTGAAATAAAAAATGAAATACGAAAGAACTTTAAAAAGGACATGATATTCAGAGCGGAAATTCCGCGCAACGTCCGCATTTCCGAAGCACAGAGCCACGGAGAGCCGATAATCTATTTCGACAAGACCTCAAAGGGCGCGGACGCTTATATAAGACTGTCAAAGGAAATACTTATGAAATGCAGACAGCGTGAAAAGGAGGGCAACTGATGGGAAGAAAGACCGAGAGCAGTTTTGACGATCTGCTTTTTGACAATGACATAGACGGCGAGGACGGCGCTGTCACGCTTAGAATAAGCGATATTGAGCCGAATAAAAATCAGCCGAGAAAGACTTTCGACAGCGAGAACCTAAAACAGTTAGCAGACTCAATTAAAGAACACGGCATATTACAGCCTATTCTTGTGCGGTCTACGTCTGTCGGGAGCTATAGGATAATTGCGGGAGAAAGACGCTGGCGCGCGGCAAAAATGGCGGGGCTTTCGGAAGTTCCCGCGCTTATACGCGACGATCTTTCCGAAGAACAGGCGGCACAGATATCCCTTATTGAAAACCTACAGCGCGAAAACTTAAATCCCGTTGAAGAAGCTCTGGGATATAAAACGCTTCTGGACGAATATTCCATGACGCAGGAACAGCTCGCAAAGGCGCTCGGAAAAGCTCGCTCGTCGATAGCAAACAGCGTAGGGCTTCTGGCGCTTCCCGATGAAGTAAAATGGCTTCTTGCGGACGGGAAGATTTCTACGGGACATTGTAAAGTGCTTAAAGGCTTAAAGGACGAAAACAACATTGTCGTAGCGGCAAAACTCGCGGCAAAGGACAATATGTCCGTAAGAGAGCTTGAAAACTACGTTAAGAATTTTGAAAACCTGCAGGCGGCGCAGAAAAAGAAAAAGCAGATAAAGCAAAAGCCGACTTATTATACGGAAGTAGAAGCGAGCCTTTCGGATATTCTTGAAACAAAGGTAAGAATAAACGAGGGCAAGAAAGTAAATGTATTGCAGATAGAATTTTCCGATAAGGAATTTTTAAGCAAAATTATAGAAAGATTTTTTATGGAGGACAATGAAAAATGATAGACATTAAACTGATAAGAGAAAACCCCGAGCTTGTAAAGGAAAACATCAAAAAGAAGTTTCAGGACGCAAAGCTCCCGCTGGTAGACGAGGTTATTGAGCTTGACGTTGAAAACAGAAAGACCATTCAGCAAATGGAACAGCTGAGAGCCGACAGAAACCGCATTTCAAAGGAAATCGGCGGATTTATGGCAAAGGGCATGAAAGACGAAGCCGAAAAGGCAAAGGCGAAAATAGCGGAGTTTACCGAGGAGCAGAAACAGCTCGAAGCAAAGCAGGCTGAACTTTCTGAGAGAATAACGAAGATAATGATGACCATTCCGAACATCATTGATCCGTCTGTTCCCATAGGAAAAGACGACAGCGAGAACGTTGAAATTACAAAATACGGCGAGCCTGTTGTTCCCGATTTTGAGATACCGTATCACAGCGAGATAATGGAAAAACTTAACGGCATTGACCTTGACGCGGCGAGAAAAGTTGCGGGAAACGGCTTCTATTATCTTATGGGCGACATAGCAAGGCTTCACTCGGCGGTGCTTTCATACGCAAGAGACTTTATGATAAACAGAGGCTTTACCTATTGCATACCGCCTTATATGATAAGAAGCAACGTTGTTACGGGCGTTATGAGCTTTGCGGAAATGGACGCCATGATGTACAAGATAGAGGGAGAGGACCTTTATCTTATCGGAACGAGCGAACATTCGATGATAGGAAAGTTTATTGACACTATCCTTGACGAAGAAAAGCTCCCGTATACCCTGACGAGCTATTCTCCCTGCTTCAGAAAAGAAAAGGGCGCGCACGGTATAGAGGAGCGCGGAGTTTATCGTATCCACCAATTTGAAAAGCAGGAAATGATCGTTGTCTGCAAGCCCGAGGATTCTCCTGTATGGTTCGACAAGCTCTGGCAGAATACGGTCGATCTGTTCCGCTCGATGGATATTCCCGTAAGGACAATTGAATGCTGTTCGGGAGACCTTGCAGATTTGAAAGTTAAGAGCTATGATGTCGAGGCATGGTCGCCCAGACAGAAGAAGTATTTTGAGGTAGGCTCCTGCTCTAACCTCGGCGACGCGCAGGCAAGAAGACTTAAAATACGCATAAAGGGCAAGGATGGAAATTATTTCGCGCACACCCTCAACAACACCTGTGTTGCGCCTCCCAGAATGCTTATAGCGTTCCTCGAAAACAATCTGAACGCGGACGGCTCCGTAAATATACCCGAAGTATTGAGACCTTATATGGGAGGAAAAAGCAAGATTGAAGTTTAACTATTAAAGTTTCGGAGCTTCTTCGGAAGCTCCGCAATTTAAACCGCAGTTTGGAGGATCTATGGCATCATTTGTTTCACTAAAAGACGTCTACAAGCGTTATCAGGTCGGAGAAGTCACAATAAACGCTTCCGACGGTATGACCTTTGATATAGAAAAAGGCGAGCTTGCCGTTATAGTAGGACCGTCGGGTTCAGGAAAAACAACGGTTTTAAATATGCTCGGCGGTATGGACAGCTGTGACGAGGGAATTATTTCCGTTGACGGTTCAAGGATAAGCGGTTATAACCGCAAACAACTGACGCTCTACAGAAGATATGAAGTTGGATTTATATTCCAATTTTACAATTTACTTCCAAATCTGACGGCAAAGGAAAATGTCGAAATAGCGGGACAGACAAACAAGGACTACATACCCGCAGTCGATATACTCGAAAAGGTGGGGCTTGGAGAAAGAATAAACAACTTTCCTGCCCAGCTTTCGGGAGGAGAACAGCAAAGAGTGTCTATTGCGAGGGCGCTCGCGAAAAAGCCTAAACTGCTTTTGTGCGACGAGCCGACGGGCGCGCTCGATTATAATACGGGAAAGATGATATTAAAACTGCTTCAGGATACCTGCCGAAAGGACGGAATGACGGTAATTCTCGTGACTCACAACACCGCCATTACCCCTATGGCGGACAGAGTGATAAAGATAAAAAACAGCAAGGTCGACAGCATTCGCATAAACGAAAAGCCGACTCCCGTAGAAGAAATAGAGTGGTAATTATTCATTTTAGGTGATGTTTTGAAAGCATTTAATAAAAATACATTTCGCGAGATATCGAAAACAAAAAACAGATTTTTTTCGATATTGCTTATATGTGCAATAGGTGTCGGTTTTTTCAGCGGCGTCAGGGCGACCTGCGACGACATGAAAACAACTGCGGACAATTTTTATGACGAAAACTGTCTGTTTGATATAAGGGTGCTGTCGTCTTTCGGGCTTACAGACGGCGACAAAGAGGCGCTTCTGGAGATAGACGGCATTGACGGAGTTTATACTTCTAAGTATACCGACCTCTCACTTCATAATAAAGAACACGAATATCTGACGCGCGTATACTCGGCGCAGAATGAAGATATAAATAAGATAGATATGGTTGAGGGCAGGAATATCGAAAACGAGGGAGAATGTCTGATAAGCTGCAATTTCGTGAAATCGGGAGTAGCGGGCATAGGCGAAAAAATAACCCTCGAGGACCTAACCGAAGCGGACGAATTTCCGCTTTCCAAAAAAGAATACACGGTCGTGGGCTTATATAATACGCCGATGTTCATTTCCATAACGCAAAGAGGAAGCACAAATATCGGCGACGGCTCTATAGATGCGTTTATGATAGTAGACGAAAAGGATTTTACGCAGGACGTTTATACGGAGATATACGCGACTTCGGATAAACTTAAAAGCGAAAAGAGCTATTCGGACGAATACAAGAGCCTGCGCGACGAGCTGGTGGATAAGCTCGAAGAGCTGGGCGTAAAACGAAGCGAGATAAGAACGGACGAAGTCCTCGGAGAAGCAAGACAGGAGATCGCTGACGGAGAAGAGGAGCTTGAACAGGCGAAAATCGACGGAGAAAAAGAGCTTTCCGACGCGAAGCAGGAGCTTGACGACGGCAAACAGGAAATAGAGGACGGAGAAAAAGAGCTTCTTGACGCGAAGAAAGAACTTGACGACGGCAAAAAAGAAATAGAGGACGGAGAGAAAGAACTTGCCAGTGCGAAGAAAGAGCTTGACGACGGAAAAATTCAGCTCGACGACGCGCAAAAACAGCTTGATGACGCGCTGAAAGAGCTTGATGACGGAAAGAAACAGCTCCAAGACGGAAAGAAAGTTCTTGATGATACAGCTAAACAGCTTTCGGAAGCGCAGGCTCAGCTTGATGAAAACAGAAAACAGCTCGAAGCGGGCAGGACTGCTCTCGAAGCGGCAAAAGCGGAGTTTAATGCAAACCTCGCGCAGTATGAAAGCGCCGAGGCTGAATTGAAATCAAAGGAAGAACAGCTTTTAGCCGCGGAGCAGATGTTCGGAAAAGAAGCCATGGCAAGCTACAGAGCGCAGTTTGAGGCGGCAAAACAGCTCCTCGCCGAAAATAAGGCTCAGCTTGACGCGGGAAAAACTCAGCTTGACGAGCAGGAGCAAACGCTTGTTGAGGGAGAAAAGGCTCTTGCCGACGGGCAGAAGCAGATAGACGAAAACCGCGCGCTTTATGAAAGCGGTGTTAAAGAATACAACGAAAACGAAAAGAAACTTTCCGACGCAGAAAAGCAATATAACGAGGGATATGCCGAATTTTCCGAGAAAAAAGCCGAATATGAAAAGGGTGTAAAGGAATACGAAAACGGCGCGAAGAAAATTGCCGACGCAAAGAAAAAATACAACGACGGTCTCAAGGAATATGAGGACGGCTTAAAGGAAATAGAGGACGCGAAAGTAAAATACGCCGACGGTCTTAAAGAGTACGAGGACGGCATAAAGGAATACAACGAGAAGATAGCCGACGCGGAAAAGGAAATTGCCGACGCAAAACAAAAGCTCGCCGACGCAGGAAGCGCGGAATGGTATTTATTCGACCGAGAGGACAACGTAGGCTATGCCGAATATGAGTCAAACGCGGAGAGAATAAATAAAATTTCCGCTATTTTCCCGATCTTTTTCCTGCTTGTGGCGGGGCTTGTCTGCCTTACGACAATGTCGAGAATGGTAGAAGAACAGCGAACGCAGATAGGAACATTGAAAGCCCTCGGTTATTCGAGCGGGGCAATTGTAAGGCACTATATGATATACGCCGTTTTGGGAGCGCTTGTCGGAGGGATAGGCGGCGCGTTTTTCGGGTGCGTGCTGTTTCCTTGGGTAATTATGTATGCATATTCTATGATGTATAACATAACCGATTTTGTTTTCCTGTTTGCGCCCGACAATATCATTTTCTCCGTAGGCTCTATGACCGCGGCGATTGCGATTACGGTATATTTCAGCTGTCGAAAAGCTCTCGGCGAAACGCCTGCTTCTCTTATGCGCCCGAAAGCGCCGAAAGCGGGAAAGCGCATATTGCTCGAAAAAATTCCGTTTATCTGGAACAGAATGAATTTCTTCGCAAAAATAAGCGGACGAAACCTTTTCAGATATAAGCGCAGAATGTTTATGACAGTGGTGGGAATTGCGGGCTGTACAGCGCTTTCGCTGACGGGATTCGGACTTAAAGACTCCATTTCGGATATTGTAGACCTGCAGTATAAGAGCATATACAAATACAGCGGATATGTAGCTTATGACGAAAACGCAAGCGACAGCGAGCTTCAGACGGTCTATGACGATATGCTCGGATATAACCCCGACACAAATTATACAAGAGCGCTTATAAAGCAATATGAGACGAAGTTTGAAAATAGCACGGTGCAGTGTTATGTAACGGCGGTCGAAAATACGCAGATATTTGAAAGTTTTGTGGATATACACGAGCGCGTGTCGCGTGAAAAAGTGTCCATAAGCAACGGCGCGGTGATCACCGAAAAAGCCGCGAAGCTCCTCGGCGCAAAAGTCGGAGACGAGATAGAGCTTTCCATAGGCGGAGGCAAGACCAGAAAGGTAAAAATTTCGGGAATAACCGAGCAGTATACAAGCCACTATCTTTACATAAGCGGAAGTCAGTATGAAGAAATTTTCGGCGAAGCGCCGAAATACAACATAGTTTATTTTGACAACGGTATAACAGGCGATGACAGCGAGGAAATAAACAAGTTCAGCGAGATAATGCTTAAAAATGAAAATATCCTCGCGGTAATGATGAATGCAACGTCGCTTTCTTCGATAAAAGAAACGCTGTCTATAATGGACTTGGTGACGATAGTGCTTATCGTGTCGGCGGGAGCGCTGGCGCTTGTCGTGCTTTACAATCTGTCGAACGTCAATATTACGGAGAGGATACGCGAGATAGCGACGCTGAAAGTTTTGGGCTTTTATGATGCGGAAGTTTCGAGCTATGTTTTCCGCGAAAACATCGTTCTGTCAATTATGGGCGGTGCGGTCGGACTTCTCCTCGGACACTGGCTTTGCATGTTCGTAATAACGACTGCGGAGATAGACGAGGTTATGTTCGGGCGCGTGATACATCCGCTTTCATACTTATGGGCATTTTTGGTGACGATAGGCTTTTCGCTTATGGTAAATCTTATCATGACGCGAACGCTTAAAAAGATAAGCATGGTTGAATCACTTAAATCTGTCGAGTAACGGTTAAAACTTTGGAGATTGTCTTATGATAGAAAATATTGTAACAATAAAGCTCAATGTGGACGAGGAGCTTGTTATCAGGAAAAATTCGCTCTGTGCGGTAAATCCGACTACCGACAAGAGAATTGCCGTTGTAACGGGAATACACGGCGACGAGCTCGAGGGGCAGTATATCTGCTATAAGCTGGTAAAGACGATAACCGAGAAAATGCAGAACCTCAAAGGGCGAATTGACATCTATCCCGCGATAAATCCTCTTGGAATGGAAAGCGTGAGCAGGGCGGTGCCTACTTCGGGGCTCGACATGAACAAGCTGTTTTCGGCGGGAGAAGACTTAGGCTCAAACTCGGAGAATATCGGAAAGAAGATAGTAGAGGACATAAAGGGCGCGGACTTATGTGTGGATATCCATGCGAGCAATCTGTTTATAAGAGAGATACCGCAGGTCAGAATTGCGCCGAAAAACTCGGACAGTCTGCTTAAATATGCCAGAAAGCTGAACACCGACCTTATCTGGCTTCATGAAAGCGGAGCGGTCGGAGGCGGTTCGCTTGCGGAGGCGCTCATAGAAGAGGGTGTACCGACGCTTGCGGTCGAAATGGGAGTAGGCGGAAGAATTGACATTATATACTGCGAGCAGATACTTCACGGGATATTCAACATTATGAACTATCTCGGGATATGGGAGGACGAAGAAGACGGCATTTCAAACCCCGTTGTGGCGCGGGACAATGCCGTACATGTCGTACACTCCGTAGGGAGCGGGATATTTATCCCTGCCGCGGAGCATAATATGTGGCTGGAAAAGGGAAGCGCGATAGGAGAGATAGTTACTCCTATAACGGGAACGAAAGTTCAGGTCATAACCGCTCCCGTAAGCGGGGTGGTATTTTCTTTGAGAGAATACCCCATTGTTTACGAGGGGAGCGTTATTGCGAGAATGCTGGACTTGAACAACAACAGGATGTAAAGGAAAAGGCTATGAAAGACAGAATTTTGGAATCAAAGGAAAACTATCTCGAAACGATACTCATTCTTCGGAACAGGCAGGGAAATGTGCGGTCGGTAGATATTGCCGCGGAGATGGATTTTACAAAGCCGTCGGTGAGCGTTGCGATGAAAAATCTTCGCAGCGAGGGGTGTATTGAGGTCGATAAGAGCGGGTATATAACGCTGACGGAAAAGGGGCTTGAAATAGCGGAAAAGGTCTATGAAAGGCACTTGCTGTTTACGGAGTGGCTGACTTCTCTCGGAATACCGAAAGAAACGGCGGAAGAGGACGCCTGCAGAATGGAGCATTGCCTGTCGGCGGAGAGCTTTGCGGCGATCAAAGCGTATATTGAGAAGCACGGCAAGGGTTCAGACAGCCGATAAAACCCCATCTACGTCGTCAGAGCCCCTGCGGCAGGCACAAAGCCTAGCCGCAGGGGCTCTTCCTAGTATCTGGGGCTTTCTCGGCTGTCTGACATCGCCTGACAAAAAGGGTTGAGAGATTAGAGGCTGGATACTGTTTCGAGCGGCGAACAACGTTTGACATCAAAACCACATAACGGGCGGCGACGCAGAAGTTTTTTGAAAAGGGAGCCCTGCTAGAGGCTAGAGGTTAGAAGCAAGAGGCAAAAATAAGTTTCGAGTGGAAAACAACGTTTCCACTATCCGACCGCGCCGTAAGGCGCGGTATTTGGGTTTCCAAAGGGCGCATTGCGCCCTTTGGTGGGGGCGCGGGGGCAAAGCCCCCGCAATCCGTTAATTAGCGCATCAGGTTAAATGCCTACGGCATTGAACCTGGGGTGCGGGGAAAACAAGAGTTTTCCCCGCATTTAGATTTTCAAAATGAAATTTTGAAAATCTAAATCTGCTGGAGGGGGAGCGGGGGAACCGGCAGGTTCCCTCCGCGGTTTGGTTATTGACAGTGATAAATGAACGAACCTTTTTGCGACTATGTGCGATTAATTCAAATCAGCGTTAAGAATAGCGAACTTCTTTCGGTTATGCGCTATGGGCTAACGGAAAAGCAGTTAATAAACCTTAACGAACTTAATTTCACGCTCTTAGGTAAATCCACTTTCGAGGTTGTTCCACGCTCAAAACCTCTTTGTAAGATTGCCGTTTCAAAGCACGGCTTTGAAACGGCAATGCGGGGAAAACTCTTGTTTTCCCCGCACCCTTTAGCGCTAAGAAGCGTTTGCGGGGACTCCGTCCCCGCACCCCTGCCAGAGGGGAAAAATTTTTTGAAAAAAATTTTTTCCCTCTGGACTCCCTTTTCAAAAAACTTTAATGCGCCGCCCGTGCGGTGCTTGAAAATTGAAAAGCTGTTCGCCGCTCGAAACAACTTTCGGCTTTCATAAGAGTTTCTTGCTTTGTGCAAATTCCACAAAATTCCTCTGTCAAATAGTAATAATTCTCCAAATTCATTTACAGCGTGCAAAAAATCTTGAAAAAAAGATTGAAATAATATATAATATAGACAGGAGGTCTGTGGCGAAGTTCACAGACGGAAAGGAGAATTTTTTAAATGGCACTGAAGCTTGACGACAAGTATCTGAACGGTTTCATCAAAGACCACGAGCTGGAGCAGTACGCCGCACAGGTAAAGGCGGCTCACGACACGCTCGAAAGCAGACAGGGCGCGGGAAATGACTATCTCGGCTGGATAGACCTGCCTGTCGATTATGACAAGGAGGAATTTGCACGCATTAAAAAAGCTGCCGAGAAGATCAAAAGCGACAGCCAGGCGCTCGTTGTTATCGGCATCGGCGGTTCTTACCTCGGCGCAAGAGCGGCAATCGACGCCCTCAAGTCCTCAATGTATAACCTTATGAAAAAGGATACTCCCGAGATCTATTTTGTCGGGTGCAGCCTTTCGCCTACTTATTTGAGCGAGGTCATCTCCCTCGTAAAGGATAAGGATTTTTCAATAAACATAATTTCCAAGAGCGGTACAACTACCGAGCCTGCGCTCGCTTTCAGAATTTTCAGAGATATGCTCACCGAGAAATACGGCGAGGAGGGCGCAAAGGGTAGAATTTACGCTACCACCGACAAGGCGCGCGGTACTCTTAAAGAGCTTTCCGACAAAATGGGGTATGAAACGTTTGTCGTTCCCGATGATGTCGGCGGAAGATACTCGGTTCTTACGGCTGTCGGACTGCTTCCTATTGCATGCGCGGGGTGCGATCTCGATATGCTCATGAAAGGCGCTCAGGACGCAAGAGAAGCATATAAGGACTGCGATCTTGAAAAGAACGACTGCTATAAATACGCTGCTTACCGCAATATCCTCTATAAAAAAGGCAAGAGCGTTGAAATGCTGATAAGCTACGAGCCGTCGTTCCAGATGATGGCGGAATGGTGGAAACAGCTCTACGGCGAGAGCGAGGGCAAGGACGGAAAGGGAATTTACCCGTCGAGCGCGGTGTTTTCGACCGATCTTCATTCTCTCGGTCAGTTTGTCCAGGACGGTTCGAGAATTATGTTCGAGACAGTCGTTCAGTTCGGCAAACCGCAGAAAGAGCTTTTCCTGAATGACGATCCCAACAACATAGACGGTCTGAACTTCCTGTCAAATCAGAATATGTCGATAGTAAACAGAAAGGCTTTCGAGGGAACAGTTATTGCGCATACAGAGGGCGGTGTTCCGAATATGGTAATAGAAGTTCCCGAGCTTAACGAATATGAGCTTGGATATATGATCTACTTCTTTGAAAAGGCTTGCGCAATAAGCGGTTATCTGCTCGGAGTAAATCCGTTCAACCAGCCCGGCGTTGAAAGCTATAAGAAGAATATGTTCGCTCTCCTCGGAAAACCGGGCTATGAGGACAGGAAAGCGGAGCTTGAAAAGAAACTTGGACTTTAATAACTAATTTACGGAGGATATTACAATGGTTAAAATCATCACGGGCAGAAGAGGTTCGGGAAAGACAAAGATCCTTATCGACGCTATCCATGCGGCTGAAAAGCAGTCAAAAGGAAACGTTGTTGCTATTCAGAAAGGTTCTTCGCTCAACACCGACATCACCTATAAAGTTCGCCTTATAAATATTGAGGACTATGCGGTAGAGGGCATTGACGCATTTTACGGATTTGTCGCGGGAATTCTCTCGTCCGACCACGACTGCACCGATATTTTCGTAGATGCAACGCTTAAAATAACAGGCAGAGATTATGCAAAGCTCGGAGATATGTTCGACAGGCTCGCTTCTATCTCTCCCGAAACCACTATTACGCTGACGATTTCCGCGGATAATTCGGAGCTTCCCGAAAACGTAAAGAAATTTATCGGTTAAATTTTCTAAAATGTACTTTTGTCAATGATGTGAGACAAAAAATATAAAAAAATAATGAGATCAAAATAAAGTTTAGAATAGGAATTTGTGCCGTTGGAGAGAGGGCGAAGCCCGAACGGAAACGGCACAAATTCGGGCGCGGGCAAGACAATCGCGCGCAGTTAATACCGTGGTCTAATCGCAGAATTTTTCAAGCTCTTTGCGCTTTTCAACAGGAGATTTCCAGCCTAA